>CAZCOO010000278.1:0-1693 GCA_964500395.1 uncultured Verrucomicrobiota bacterium | reverse complement strand
AGCTCGTCCCGGATGAGGTCGATGGCGCCCTCCACCTTGTCGTGCGGCATCACGAAGTGTTTGGCCGGGGAGACCGTGACCCAGTCGAGGTGCTGGTCCACCTCGCCCGTGAGCGGATCGACCCGCTTGATCGCCTCCACCTCGTCTCCGAAGAATTCGATGCGCACCGCCGAATTGGTGTAGGACGGGTAGATCTCCAGGGTATCGCCCCGCACGCGGAAGGTCCCCGGCGCGGGCTCGATGTCATTGCGCGAATACTGTACATCGACGAGCTTCTGCAGAACCTGGTCGCGTTCGATGAAACTCCCCCGGCGCAGATTCACCACCATCTCTTTGTAATCTTCCGGCGAGCCCAGGCCGTAGATGCACGACACCGATGCGACAAGGACCACGTCGTCCCGGTTGAGCAGCGAATTTGTGGCGGAGAGGCGGAGCCGCTCAATCTCCTCGTTGATGGAGGCGTCCTTTTCGATGAACGTGTCCGTCTGCGGGATGTACGCCTCCGGCTGGTAGTAATCGTAATAGCTGATGAAGTACTCCACCGCATTGTGGGGAAAGAAGAACTTCAATTCGCTGTAGAGCTGCGCCGCCAGGGTCTTGTTGTGGCTGATGACCAGGGTCGGCCGGTTCAGCTCGGCGATGACGTTGGCCATGGTGTAGGTCTTGCCCGATCCGGTGGCGCCCTCCAGCGTCTGGAACCGGCGACCGGCACGCAAACCCTCGGACAGAGCGGCAATGGCGGCGGGCTGGTCCCCGGTCGGTTTGTATTCGGGGTTGAGTTGGAAACGCGAAGCCATGACTCCGACTATACGGCCCGTGACAGGGCCCGGCAAGAGGGGTGTCGGCGGAGCCGGCAATACGCACCACGGCCACCCGCCGGGCCCGCGCCCTCCCCCCGTTTTGACGGGAGGCCCGGGTCTAGGACCGGGCCTGGCTCTCCCGCTTGATGCGCTTCAGCGCCCGCATGATCTCCGGGTGGTCCCGGCCAAACAGGTCATGGCATTGTTTGTAGAGGTCAAACAATCCCTCGTAGCCTTTCGAGGCCTCGGGGTCCGGCTGGAATGTGCGGCTGCCGGGCCGGGTCATGCGGCTGACGGCATCGGCCACGGAATCAAATCCTCCGCGACCGGCCCCCGCGGCCACCGCGCCGAGGATGGCCGATCCGAGCGCCACCGCCTGGTTCGATGCGGCGATCTGAATGGGCCGGTCCAGGATATCTGCGTACAACTGCATGATCAGATCCGAGGTCACCAGCCCCCCGCAGGCAATGATCCCGTCGATGGGGTGCGCGTTTTTCTCGTAGGACTCGATGATGATCCGGGTCCCGAACGCGGTGGCCTCGATCAGGGCGCGGTAGATGTCCTGCGGCGTCGAGGCCAGGGTCAGCCCGAGAATCATGCCCGACAGGGAGGTATCCATCAGGACGCTCCGATTGCCGTTGAGCCAGTCGAGGGCAAGCAGGCCGCTCTGGCCCGGTTTCAGCGCGGCCGCCTCTTCGCTCAGTGTCTCAAATGGCACGCCCATGAAGTCCTTTGCGAACCAGCCGAACAAATCGCCGACCGCGGCTTGTCCGTATTCGTATCCGTAATACCCGGGGATCATGCCGTCCTTCACCACCCCGGTATACCCCTCGAACAGCGAAAGATCTTCCGCCGGGACCATGTGACACCCCGAGGTTCCCATGATCATGCAC
>CAZCOO010000277.1:0-1773 GCA_964500395.1 uncultured Verrucomicrobiota bacterium | reverse complement strand
AGGGAGGTTCGCGTTCGACCCTCCTATCAGGGTGAGCCGACATCCGGGTAGGGCGGGTTGGCCCCGCCGGATTGCATCGCGTTGCGGGAACGCCTCTCTTTCGCCCTTGTGTGCTTTTTCACTCGCGGGGGTCAGGCAGGAATGCCTGACCTACTGGCCGAGGCTGTCTGCCCGGCCTATCCTCCGGCCCGCGGAGCCGCTGCCTCTCCCCGGATGCCGGCATGTATGTATCTCCGCTGGTAAGGCGCGCCGGTCCCGCGGACCGGACGCCATGGCCTCGCCCGCGTTCGCCGGGTCGCATCATTGGTTTCTCCTCCGTTTCTCATTATCGGTCATTCCGAGGGGGGCGATTGTAACCAGGGACAGCAGTGCGGCCAGGGGCAGCAGGGCGTCCTGAATGCGGCTCAGTACCCAGGCGGTGTAGGCTGTTTCGAGGGTAAGCAGGGCGGGCAGGATGATGAGTAGCCGGGTCCCTTTTCCCCGGAGCAGGAGGAAGATCCCGAACGAGGCGAGCAGGGTGGGGGCAGGGGTGGCGCCGAACAGGCGGACCGATGTCCACGGTGCGCTCAACAGGCCGTCGAGCACGGGCACCGCCGCGAGGCCCGCAACCGCTATCCCCAGGCCCGTCGCCCGGACGGCAGCAGAGGGGTGCTTCGAGGGGGCTCGCCGTCTCAGGCCGATGCCGGCCACCAGAAGCCCCTGGAGAATCCAGATGACACCGAGCGCCGGAGCGGCGAAGTACAGGTCGGCGAAGGGCCCCAGGTAAAACCCCGCGCCGGTCCAGATCCAGGCCGCGGCGAGGACCAGCGCCGCGAGCGGTTCGGCAAACGGCATGCGGAGGAAGAGGGCCGTCACCACGCCGAGGCCGAGCAGGGGGGCGAGGAGCGGAAGGGGCGCAATCTCCCCGTAGTAGCGCGCGACCAGGGAAAAGTAGACTGGATTGGTGAAGGGGAGCATGGCGCGGGATGTTGCGCGGTCAGAGGGTCTTCACATACTCCGCCATCCGCCGGCGCATGGCCGCGTCGGGCAGCCGGCCGTACAGCGCGCCCATGTTCTCGCGCATGTGGTCGACACGGGAGGTGGCGGGAATGGCGCAGGTGACGGCGGGGTGGGAGGTGATGAATTTCAGCAGAAACTGGGGCCAGTTCCGGGCGTCGAACTCCGCCGCCCACGACGGCAGCGGCTTCCCCTGGAACCGCCGGATCAGCGCTTTTCGGCGGAAGGGGCGGTTGGCGATCACCGCGATGCCGCGGTCCTGTGCCAGCGGCAACAGGCGGGATTCGGCCTCCCGGTCGAGGATGTTGTAGGTGAGCTGGACGAAGTCGAGCGGTTCGTTTTTCATCACGCGCTCGAGCTCGTCGTGGCGACGCCCGTGGGAGGTGGTGACGCCCGCGTACCGGACGCGTCCCTCCTCCCGGGCGGCCCGGATCGTCTTGAGGTGGTCCCGCCAGCGCACCAGGTTGTGTACCTGCTGGAGGTCGAGGGTGTCCACCCCCCAGAGGTCGAGGGACTCCGCGAGTTGATCCGGACCGTCCCCGCCCATCCAGGTCCAGATCTTCGTGGCGGAAAACATGGAAGGCGGGACCGCGAGGGTGTCCAGACAGTGGCCGATCACCGCCTCCGACGTGCCGTACATGGGGGAGGAGTCGATCATCCCCCCGCCGCGGGCAAAGAACTCGTGAAGAACTCGGGCCCGGTGAGTGCGGAGATCCGGATCCCCGCCGACATTGAAGGTGATGTAGGTGCCCATGCCGATGGAGGGAATGGTCTCAC
>CAZCOO010000276.1:0-1835 GCA_964500395.1 uncultured Verrucomicrobiota bacterium | reverse complement strand
GTACGGACAGGGCGCCGCCACCTCCCCCTACCTCGGCGTCTACGCCCACGCCGCCGCCCAGGTCCGCAAGGCGCTCGAATGCACCCACCGCCTCGGCGGCGAAGGCTATGTGTTCTGGGGCGGCCGCGAAGGCTACATGACCCTGCTCAACACCAACATGAAGAAGGAACTCGACCACCTGGCCGCCTTCCTGCACATGGCCGTGGACTACAAGAAATCCATCGGGTTCGACGGTCCGTTCTACATCGAGCCCAAACCGCAGGAACCCACCACCCACCAATACGACAGCGACGCCGCCGCCTGCCTGAATTTTCTTCGCGAATACGGGTTGATGGAGCACTTCAAGCTGAACATCGAAACCAACCACGCCACTCTCGCCGGCCACACCATGCAACACGAGTTGCGCATCGCGGCCGACGCGGACGCGCTGGGGTCGATCGACGCCAACGAGGGCACCGCCCATTGCGGCTGGGACACCGACGAGTTCCCCACCAATCTCTACCTCACCACCGAGGTGATGCTGGAGGTCCTCCGCGCGGGCGGCTTCACCACCGGCGGTCTGAACTTCGACGCCAAACGGCGCCGCGACTCCTTCCAGCCCGAAGATCTGTTCCACGCCCACATCGCCGGCATGGACAGCTTCGCCCGCGGACTGAAAATCGCCCACGCCATCCGCGAGGACGGACGTCTGGACGACTTCATCACCAAACGGTACAACAGCTGGGATTCGGAACTGGGCAAAAAGGTCGAGGCCGGCAACGCCACGCTCGAGGAACTCGAGGCCCACGCCGCCTCCAATCCCGAACCGGAAATCCAGTCCGGCCGCCAGGAAATGCTGGAGGCCCTGACCAACCAGTTCATCTGATCACGTGGATTTCCGGCTCCTGGAATACGCCTGCACCCGCTGATACTCGCGGGTCTGGCGGCGGTTGGCCGCGTGCCGCTGCGCCAGGGTCGCCGCGTTCCGCTCCTGCTCGCGCATCAATTTGTGGTAGCTGACCAGGCGCCGTTCCGGCAGGTCGCCCCGCTCCACCGCGGCCTTCACCGCGCATCCCGGTTCGGATTCATGGCGGCAGTCGTTGAATTTGCATCCCGCCGCAAATTCCTCGATATCCGCGAAGGTGGTGGCCACCCCGGTCTCGCACGCGGTCAACTGCAGCTCCCGCATTCCCGGCGTATCCAGCAACAGCGCCCCGCCGGGCAGTTGAAACATGGAACGCCGGGTGGTGGTGTGGCGCCCTTTGCCGTCCGTGGACTTGATGGCGCGGGTGTCGCGCACCTCCTCTCCCATGAGCGTATTGGTCAGCGTGGACTTTCCGGAACCCGAGGATCCGACCAGCACCACCGTCTGTCCCTCTCCACACCAGGGAAGAACGGCCAGGACCGAATCCGGGTCCCGCGCGTCCACCGTTTCGACGCCGAGAAGGGGATCCAAGGCCCGCACCCGCCGACGAAACGCGGAGGGGTCGTCGCACAAATCCCGCTTGCTCAACACCACCACCGGTTCCGCGCCGGCTTCGTGCACCAGGCTCAGGTACCGTTCGATCCGATTCAGGCTGAAGTCCTCGTTCAGCGAGCAGACGATGAACGCGGTGTCCACATTGGCGGCCACGATCTGTTCATCGACCCGGGTCCCCGCGGCCTTCCGCCGAAACACGGTTTGCCGGTCCAGCACGTCCACGATCCGTCCGTCCGGGTGCATCAGCGCCCAGTCCCCCACCGCCAGCGGCGGGGTCCCCCCCAGCAGCGGAACCATGCGGGTTTCCTCCCCGTTCGCCACCTCCACCTCACGCATGTAAAAATCCATCACCCGCCATGGCGCGAGGGATTCCCGC
>CAZCOO010000275.1:0-1846 GCA_964500395.1 uncultured Verrucomicrobiota bacterium | reverse complement strand
ATCCACGGTCAGGCCGTCGTCCAGGCTGGGCGAGGCCTTTCCGGTGCGGACCCCGTTGAGTTCGTCCTGCAGGTATTCGACGGCCTTATTCATCCGGTCTTTTGCGTCCTGGAGTACAGCTTCGATGGTTTCCATGTGGAGCCTCCTTGGGTGATTCTGCTTCTTACTGGTGGACGGTTGTGCCGACAGGCTCGCCCCGCATGACGCGGAGGATGTCCCCGTTTTTGAAGAAATTGAACACCACGATCGGGATATCATTTTCCATACACAGGGAAAAGGCCGCTGCGTCCATGATCTTCAACTGGTTTTGCAGGGCATCCTGATACCGAATGTGTTCGTAGCGCCGGGCGTCGGAATGGGCATGGGGGTCCTTGTCGTACACGCCGTCGACCTTGGTGGCCTTGAGTAAGACGTCGCAGTCGATTTCGCTGGCCCGGAGGGCGGCGGCGGTATCGGTGGTGAGGTACGGATTGCCGGTGCCGGCCCCGAATATGACAATCCGGTTTTTTTCCAGGTGGCGAATCGCCCGGCGGCGGATAAAGGGCTCCGCGACGGCCGGAATGGCAATCGCGGTCATGACCCGGGTTTCGACCCCGATATTCTCCAATGCCGATTGGAGGGCGAGTCCGTTGATTACGGTGGCGAGCATCCCCATCTGGTCGCCGGCGCTGCGGCCGATGCCGCACTGCTGGCCGGCCAGGCCCCGGAAGATGTTGCCGCCGCCGACGGTGACGGCAACCTGGACCCCCATATCCCGCACGGCGACGAGCTGGCGGGCGATTTCCTGCAGGTGGTCGGCGTCCAGGCTGCGGGTTTTATCGAGACTCTGAAATGCCTCCCCGCTCAGTTTGAGAAGAATCCGCCGGTACCGGCTCTGCCCGTTTTCATTTGTCTCCATATCCATGGGACCCTTTCCCTGTTTGAGGGACGTTCGTACTCCTCGGTCAGGGCGGAGTGTACGGGAAGCGGATTGCCGGTGTAAAGCCGCGGGTTTGTCCCGGGTTCGGAGGGCGGGGCGGTCAGTCTTTGAACTCCGAGACCAGCCCGGAGATGCCGGCTTTGGCGTCGCCGAACAGCATACGGGTGTTTTCCTTGAAGAAGAGGGGGTTGTCCACACCGGCAAATCCGGGATTGAGGCTCCGCTTCAGGACGATGCAGGTGCGGGCCTGGTCGACGTTGATCACCGGCATGCCGTACAAGGGGCTGCTTTCATCCTCGCGGGCGGCGGGATTGACCACGTCGTTGGCCCCGATCACCATGGCGACATCGACCGTGGGCATGGTGGGGTTGACATCGTCCGGCTCCACCAGTTGTTCGTACTCCACGTTGGCTTCCGCGAGGAGCACGTTCATGTGCCCCGGCATGCGGCCGGCCACCGGGTGAATGGCAAATCTGACTTCGCACCCATTGGCCTCCAGGAGTTCTCCCAGTTCCCGCACGACGTGCTGGGCCTGGGCCACCGCCATCCCGTATCCCGGCACAATGACCACGGAATTTGCGGCCTCGAGCATCAAGTAGGCGTCTTCTACGTTGATCGGATTGGCCTCGCCCTGGTAGCCGCCCCCGCCGGAGGAGGCGGATCCGAAGCCGCTGAACATGACATTGGCGAGCGAGCGGTTCATCGCCTTGCACATGATCGCGGTGAGGATCAGCCCGCTGGCGCCCACCAGCGAGCCCGCCACAATCAGCACATTGTTGAGAATGACAAACCCCGCCGCGCATGCCGCCAGTCCGGAGTAACTGTTCAGAAGGGCGATGACCACCGGCATGTCGGCGCCGCCGATGGGGATGACAATCAAAACGCCCAGAACCAGGGCCAGGATGACGGCGCCGATGAAGAGGGGGT
>CAZCOO010000274.1:0-1915 GCA_964500395.1 uncultured Verrucomicrobiota bacterium | reverse complement strand
GGACTAACACGTTGCGACCCTGGAAGTCGGCCCGAGAATTCTATCGTTCGGGTATGCCGCGGGGCAGAACCTGCTGAAGAAATTCGACGGGGATCTGGGCCGGACCGGCGGGACAACCTGGAGAAGTTATGGCGGGCACCGCTTGTGGCACGCTCCCGAAGTCGAACCGCGCACGTATTACCCGGATAACGAGCCGGTGCAATACCGCTGGGAAGACGACCGGCTCACCCTGGTGCCCCCCGAGCAGAAAGAAAACGGGCTGCAGCTCTCGCTCGAAATCCGGATGCACGAATCCGAACCCGAGGTTCGGGTCCGGCATGCCATCCGGAATACCGGTCGATGGCGTATCGAATTGGCGCCGTGGGCCTTGACGGTCATGGCTGCCGGAGGAGAGGCCTATTTGCCGCGGGAACCCTTCGTGGAGCACGGCGAAAGTTATTCCCCGGCGCGGCCTCTGGTGCTGTGGAGGTTCACGGAGATGGATGATCCCCGTTTTACATGGGGCAAACGGTTTGTGCGTGTGCGCGAAGACGCCTCCATTCCGGCCAAGCAGAAAATCGGGGCCCTGAATACGCTCGGCTGGCTGGCCTACGAATTGAACGGCGAGGTCTTTCTCAAGCGATTTCCGTTTTTCGCCGGCGAGCCCTATCCCGACATGGGGAGCAATTGTGAACTGTATACGGAGCCGGGATTTCTCGAGCTGGAAAGCCTCGGGCCGCTGACGGTCTTGGCGCCGGGAGAGACGGCATTGCATACGGAGGCATGGCGACTGGCGCGGCTCGATCTGCCGGCAGAGGAGGACCTCCTGGAATCCCAGCTTCCGCAGCCGGTCACAAACGGGACTCGGGCACCCGCGCCGGGCGCCGCGGCCCGCCCCTTCCTGTGATGTTTGTTTTTTGTGTTTCCCCGGCGGGATTCGTTTCGGTTCTTCCCTGCCCGATCACCTGCCCGCCGGCCTGCGGCGAGTCAAATCGCATGCCTCCGGCACAGCGTGCAGTGTACGGCCGCACCCACAACCGCCATGCGGGCCTCACCTGTCGGCTTTTTCTGAACGGGTTGAGACCACGGTATCATCGTAGGTGGCGCGGATGACGTGCCCGGGGGGGACGGTGAGGAAGTCCTCATCGTTCCAGGCGGCGTTCACGAGCCTCTGGAAGAGGGTGAGGTCGCCTTTGACCTTGTCGAACGCCCACCCCTTTTCCGCGGCCCGTTCCCTCGTCATCCGCTCGAAGCGATCGTCCGGCTCGATCCCCATTTCGATAAAGGTCATGCGGGTGTAGTGCTGCTCCCGATTTCGCACGAGGGTATCGTACAGGTATTCGGCGTTGTCCTCGCCGTACGTATCTACGAGGTCCTCGTACGAATCCTGCATGCCGGCGACGGGATCGAGAGAAAGCTGGTTGAACTCTTCGCCGGCCTTGCCCCGTTCGATCCAGCCGGAGGTCTTGAAAAAGGTTCCGGGGGCCTGGTCGAAGTAGCGGCGATACCGGCAACGGTTGCCGAAGAAGAGGGTGATGCAGTCGTGCGCGCGGGGGAGGACCAGGGGAATGGCCGGCGCGCGAACCCCGTTGAGGCCGTTGTTGCAGAGCCCGTAGCCCAGGAGGATGGCTTCGTATGCGCGGCAGTCCACCGCGTCGACCGCGGCCTGGATGCGGGCCCGCATGTCCGCGCTTTTCATGTCGTGCAGCCCCTTGGGCAGGAACGCCAGGTCCACCCGGTGGGGCGACTGCGAGACCGCGTGGCACATCTCGCGGTAGAAGACATCGCAGCTGATCAGTTTGAGTGTCCGCTGTGTCATGTGCATACGGGTCGCCGGGTTGCCGCGAACCGTCGCTTCACCGGGCATGGGCGCGGGGTGGTCACGAGGAAAGGACCTTTTGAATCTCCCGGATGAAGGCCGGGCGGGTGCCGCAAC
>CAZCOO010000273.1:0-2012 GCA_964500395.1 uncultured Verrucomicrobiota bacterium | reverse complement strand
TCCTTCCTCCGCGTCCACAGGATTCTCGACCTCGAACAGGCGGTCGTACAGGCGGACGGGCGCCCGGATTCCGTGACGCGCGGAGACCCAGTGAATGGTTCCCTTGACCTTGCGGTTGTCCGGCGTGCTCCCGCCGCGGGATTCGGGATCCCACTCGCAGTGGATTTCGGACACCTCGCCGTTCTCGTCCTTGACGACGCCGGTGCAGGTCACCAGGCAGGCGTAGCGAAGCCGCACCTCCCGGCCGGGGGCGAGGCGGTGGAACTTGCGCGGCGGGTCTTCCATGAAGTCGCGGCGCTCGATGTACAAGTCCCGGCAGAAGGGGATCGGGCGCGTGCCGGCCGCCTCGTCCTCGGGATTGTTGACCGCATCGAAGGTCTCTTCCTCGTCGTCCGGGTAATTGGTGATGACCAGTTTGACCGGGTCGAGCACCGCCAGCCGCCGGGGAGCGGTTCGGTTCAACTCGTCCCGGATGCAGTGCTCCAGCAGGGCGACATCGGTGAGGCTCTCATACTTGGTGACGCCGACGCGCTCGCAGAATGTCCGGATGGCATCGGGGGGCACGCCGCGCCGGCGCAGGCCGCAGAGGGTGGGCATGCGGGGATCGTCCCAGGATTCCACGTATCCCTCCCGGATGAGTTCGAGCAATTTGCGTTTGCTCATGACGGTATAGGTCAGGTTCAGCCGGGCGAATTCGGTCTGCCGGGGGTGGAAGACGCCGAGCCGGTCGAGGATCCAGTCGTAGAGGGGGCGATGGACTTCGAACTCGAGGGTGCAGAGCGAGTGGGTGACCCCTTCGATGGAATCCTCCAGGCAATGGGCGAAGTCGTAGGTGGGATAGATACACCATGCAGTCCCGGTCCGGGGGTGCTCGATGTGCTTGATCCGGTACAGGGCGGGGTCGCGCATGTGGAGGTTGGGCGAGGCCATGTCGATCCGGGCCCGGAGCACGTATTGACCATTTTCGAATTCCCCCGCTTTCATTCGGCGGAACAGGTCGAGGTTCTCCTCCCGGGGACGGTCCCGCCAGGGGCTGGGTTTGCCCGGGCGTGTGGGCACGCCGCGGTATTCCTTGAATTCCTCCGGACTGAGCGTGCAGACGTAGGCATCGCCCTGTTCGATGAGCTGCTCGGCGCAGGCGTACATCTTGTCGAAGAAATCGGACGCGAAGTATTCGTGTTCGCCCCAGTCGAAGCCGAGCCACCGCACATCCTCGCGGATCGCCTCGATGAATTCCATCTTTTCGGCCTCGGGGTTGGTGTCGTCGAACCGCAGATGGCACCGCCCGCCATACTTCTCGGCGGTTCCGAAATCGAGACAGATGGCCTTGGCGTGGCCGATGTGCAGGTATCCGTTGGGCTCCGGGGGGAACCGGGTTATGACCGTTCCGTCGTGTTTTCCCGCGGCGCGGTCCTGCTCGATGATCTCGTGGATGAAGTTTGTCGTTTCGCGTGGTTCGTCTGTCATAGGGCTGGTCCGGTAAGAATCGGCTGGTTCGGTCTAATCGGCTGGTTCGGGTAAACGGGCTTCAGGATAGAGACTTTCCGGGGGCAGAAAAGCTCAAAATCCGGCTGCCCGGAGCCGGGATGGACGGCGGGGGGGGCTGCCTCACAGGGACTGTGCGAACAACCAGTCCCACAATCCCTCCGTGGCGTAGGCCCGGTCCCAGATGGCGTGCCCGCCGCGCGGGAGTACGGTGAGGCGGGCCTTTCCGCCCGCGGCTTCGATGCTCTGCAGGGTGGCTTCGAGCTGGCCCTTCCGCCGGTCGAACTGCCCGACAAACAACCAGGCCGGGGTCGAGGCAAAGTGGTGCCCCATTTGCGGCATACTGCCGGCGACCATGACAGCCGCGGCAAACCGGTCCGCGTCCCGGGCCATGGCATGGCAGACCCCGAACCCGCCCAGGGACTGCCCGGTGAGGTAGATGCGATCGCTGTCGATGGCGTGTTCGGTTTCCAGCTTCGAGATCAGCTCAAAAAGCAGGGTGAGATCGGGCCGGCCCTGTTCCGTCA
>CAZCOO010000272.1:0-2045 GCA_964500395.1 uncultured Verrucomicrobiota bacterium | reverse complement strand
ACCTGCACGTCGCCTCGGACGCGGGCATGCTGGGCAGCCTCGACATCAACCGCGGCAATATGACCGTCGGCTGGGACACCGACCAGTTTCCCACCGATATATATGGCGCGGTGTGGGCCATGTACGCCATCCTCAAACAGAAGGGGCTCAAGTACGGCGGATTGAACTTCGACGCAAAGCTTCGCCGCGGCTCCTTCGACACCGAGGACCTGTTCCACGCCCACATCGGCGGCATGGACACATTTGCCCGGGCCCTGGAGGTCGCCCATCGGCTTCACAAAGACAAGGTGTTCTCCGACATCGTCAAAAAGCGGTACGCCGGGTTCCGGCGCGGATTCGGCAAGCAGATCATGCAGGGCGAGATGTCGCTGCCGGAACTGGAAGAAATCGCCTCCGGACAAGGGGAGCCCCGGATGGTCAGCGGGCGCGAAGAAGCCTTGGAGAACAGGCTCAACCAGTACATCTTCAATCCCTGATCCATCCCGCCGGAGGAGACGCCATGAACAGCCTGTTCCTCGGACTCGATGCGAGCACCCAGAGCCTCTCGGCCCTGTTGATCGACGCCTCGACAGAGAAAATCGCCTATCAGGACACGGTGGTCTTCGACGACGACCTGCCCCATTACGGGACGAAAAGCGGGGTTCTGCGATCCGAAGAGGACCCCGCGGTCGTCCATTCCCCTCCCCTGATGTGGGTGGAGGCGCTGGACCTGCTCCTCCGCCGGATGCAGCAGGACGAGATCCCTGCGAACCGTATCGCGGCCATCTCCGGCTCGGGTCAGCAGCACGGTTCGGTCTACCTGAACGACCGGGCGGAAACGGCTCTGGCCAACCTCGCCTCCTCGCCATCCCTCGCGGAGGGGCTGCGGGACATCTTCTCCCGCGACACCTCCCCCGTCTGGATGGATTCATCCACGGGCGAGCAGTGCGCCGCAATCGAGGCCGCCCTGGGCGGGAAGGAAAAAACGGCCACGACCACAGGGTCCGCCGCCTTCGAACGATTCACCGGCCCCCAGATCCGGAAATTTGCCGAAACCGATCCGCGGGGCTACGAGCAGACCCGCCACATCGCGCTGGTCAGTTCCTTCATGGCCGCGGTCCTCGCCGGCCGCATCGCGCCCATCGATCATGGAGACGGGGCCGGCATGAACCTGATGGATATCCGGACCCGGCAATGGCATGAGGGCGCCCTCCGGGCCACCGCGCCCTCTCTCGGGGATCGCCTTCCCGATCTCGTGTCCCCCGCGAGCGAGATTGGAACGATCTCTTCCTACTTCGTCAGGACGTACGGATTCCGTCCAGACACTCGGATCGTCGCCTGGTCGGGGGATAATCCGAATAGTGTGGCCGGGCTGGGGCTGGTTCGGCCGGGTATGGTCGCCGTCAGCCTGGGAACCAGCGACACCGTTTTCGGCACCATGACCGAATGCCGCACCGACCCGCGAGGCGAGGGGCACGTCTTCGTGTCCCCCACCGGCGAGTACATGTCCCTGATTTGCTTTAAAAACGGCTCCCTGGCCCGCGAAGCGATCCGGGACCGATTCGGCCTCGATTGGCAAGGGTTTTCCCGTCATCTCCGGAACACACCGCCGGGCAATGACGGCAAACTCTTGCTCCCCTGGTTCGAGCCGGAAATTGTACCCCGGGTGCCGGCCCCCGGCGTACACCGCGTGAATCTCGCCGAGGACGACGCCCCCGGGAACTGCCGGGCCGTCGTGGAGGCCCAGATGATGGCCATGCGCAATCACGCCGCCTGGATGGGCGCCCCCCCGGACTGCATCTATGCCACCGGCGGGGCCTCCGCCAACCGCGAAATCCTCCAGATCATGGCCGACGTCCATCAATGTCCGGTCTACCGGCATGAGGTCGGCAACAGCGCCGCCCTGGGAGCAGCCGTCCGGGCTGTCCATGCCGACTCCCTGCGAAGCGCCCCCGTCGAGTGGACGGCACTGGCTGATCGATACTGCAATCCGCTCGAGGCCGCACGAATTGACCCCACTCCCGAAACGGCCGGGATGTACCAAGCCCTGTGCAGACAATATAAAG
>CAZCOO010000271.1:0-2096 GCA_964500395.1 uncultured Verrucomicrobiota bacterium | reverse complement strand
CCGGTCCGCGACGGCGCGACTGAAATCACGCCTCCGCAATGTCGTCGAAAACATCCGCTGGTACAACGCCATCGACATGGGGGAGGCGAAGATGGCTGCGTATCATCGCGCCATGCGGACGTATCGGCCTCACTTGCTGATCGGATACGCAGGGTCGCTGGAGATCTTCGCGCGGTATCTGAAGGACTGCGGGGCGAGCGTATCATACCCGCAAAAAGCGCTGGTGAGTTCGGCTGAAGTCCTGACCGACCCGGCCCGCAGCGTCATTGTAGAAGTCTTCGGTAAACCGGTATTCGACCGGTACGGGAGCCGGGAATTTGGTCCCTTGGCCGCAGAATGTAGCGCGCACTCAGGTCTGCACGTGAACGAACTGGACTGTGTGCTGGAAATCGACAGTCCGGACCCGGTGACAGAGCCGGGGGATTTAATTGTGACGTATCTCCGTAACCGGGCGATGCCGTTTATTCGATATCGAACGGGCGATCTGGCCGTATGGGATGATGGGGCGGACTGTCCCTGCGGCCGGCGGACGAAGAAACTGGCCCGCATCGTGGGCCGGTGTTCGGATACCATACGCACCGGCGGAGGACGGTACATCCACGGAGAATATTTTACCCATCTGTTGTACGGGGTCGAGGGGGTCGACCAGTTTCAATTTGTGCAGGAAGAGCGGGACCGGTACCGTCTGCTCCTCGCGGGAGATCGGACGAGATGGGCCGAGAGCGAAAAATTACGGATTCAAGAAGAAATCCGGGGTGCGGTTGGACCGGATGCGGACATTGAGCTGGTGTGGGTAGACGAAATTCCTCTCTTACCCTCCGGTAAAAGGCGGTTTACCATTTCCCGGATAGAGCAGAAAACGTCTGAATAGGGACCGGGCCACACAGGGACGGAACACAGCAAAGGGGTTCGATATGTATCAGAATACCTCCAAAACACTCAGCATTGTCATTCCCGTTTACAATGAGCGGTACACCTTGAACCAGCTCCTCGACAGCGTGCTCGCCGCCTCCCTCCCGGAGGACATGGAGAAAGAACTGCTGGTAGTAGATGATGCATCGACCGACGGAAGCTGGGAGGTGCTGACTTCCCGGGCGGAAGGCCAACCAAACATAAAGGTACATCAACACGAAAAGAACCAGGGGAAGGGTGCCGCCGTTCGTAAGGGGATCGAGATGGCGACCGGCACGTTTACGGTTATCCAGGACGCCGACCTGGAGTACAACCCGGACGAGTACGAGCGGCTCCTGGCGCCGCTTCTGGCCGGGGAGGCGGACGTCGTGTACGGGTCCCGCTTTGCCAGCAGCGATTACCGCCGGGTGCTGTTTTTCTGGCATACGCTGGGCAACAAGTTCCTCACCTTGATGTCCAACCTGTTGACGGATCTCAATCTGACGGACATGGAAACCTGCTACAAGATGGCGAGAACCAGTATCCTGAAATCAATCCCGATCCGGTGCAACCGATTCGGGATCGAGCCGGAACTGACGGCGAAATTCAGCAAGCGCCGCTGCCGGATCTTCGAAGTGCCGGTTTCCTATCGCGGGCGCACCTACAAGCAGGGAAAGAAGATCACTTGGAAGGACGGCTTCAAGGCGATCTGGGTCATGGTCTATTTCACCCTGGTCGACGATGCCTACGAAGCGACCTACGGACACGACATCCTGCAGAGCCTCTCCAAGGCCCATCGGTTCAATCACTGGATGGCGGACACCATTCGTCCGTGGGTCGGCGACCGGGTGCTCGAGATCGGGGCGGGCATGGGGAACCTCAGCGTACAGTTCCTTCCGCGCGAGCATTATGTGGCGAGTGACATCGATGACCTGCACCTGGACTTTCTCGAAAACTTCTTTGACTACAATCCGAGGATTGATGTGGTGGAGGCCAATGTCGAACGGAGTGAGGACTTCACGTCCTACCGGGGAAAGATGGATACGGTCATCTGTCTGAATGTAGTGGAGCACGTGGAACACGATGCCCGGGCTTTGCGCAATATGTACGATGTGCTGGCCCCGGGAGGATACGCACTGGTGCTGGTGCCGCAGGGAAACTGGTTATACGGCTCGCTCGACGAAGTGCTTGGGCATTACCGGCGC
>CAZCOO010000270.1:0-2165 GCA_964500395.1 uncultured Verrucomicrobiota bacterium | reverse complement strand
AGGCCTGCCACCTGGCGGAACTGGTGGCTGAAGTAATAGATGTCCCGATACCCGAGCGCTTCGGCGATCTCCCCCACCCCGAGCGGTGAGTCGCGCAGCAGCAGCTTCGCCCGCTCGATCCGGCAGCGCACCGCATAACGCCCGGGCGAGTCCCCGGCCAGGGCGACGAAACGCCGGTTGAACTGGGCCACGGACAGATGGCAGGACTTTGCCATGTCCGTCAGTGACCAGCGCCGGGCGGGCTGTTCGGTCAACTGCTCCAGCACCGCCGCCACCCGGCTGTCCCGATCCGTCCCCCCGCCGGAACGGACCTGCCTCCGGAAATCGGCCAGCAGGGCCATCAGACAGCCCGCCGCCTCCTGCATGCCCAGCGCATCCCCGGCGCGTCCCGCCTGCACGCAGCGCCGGCAGCGCTCGGACAGGTCCACGGGGTCCCCAAAGCGAACGCTCCCCCCCGAAAACCCGGCGGGCGCAGGGCGGGGAACCGGCAAAAAATGCGCGGCGAAATTCCGGATCGGGCGTTCTGGATCATGACTCGCATCGACGTGACGACCGGGAGAAAACACAAAAGCGACGCCCGGCTTCAGCTCCGTCGGCATGCCGTCGCAGACCAGTCTGCCCCGACCCTCCAGGCAAATCCAGAGGTAAAAAACATCAGGGATTTGCACTTTCCACCGCCAGGTGGGCTCACTGAGGAAAATGCGGGGCGGATCGGTAAGGTGGACGCGTTCAAAAGGCAATGCCGAAACCATAATGATTGGATTTTGCAAAAGATTGACAGCATCGTCTATTGTTTTTCACCCCCCACTCCTTATGGTGTTCGGCGACAGCACTTCAAACCGGAATACCGCGAAACAAAGGCGGGAGGGACGGCCCCTTTTTCCTGCCGCCGTGTTGCGGGGAAAGGACATGGGATGAGTGACATACAAATCGGAGTCATCGGCATCGGCGTGGTCGGCGTGGGCAGCATGGGCACGGCGCATGCGAAGATGCTGGCCGAAGGCAAGATTCCCGGAGCGACCCTGGGCGCGGTGTGCGACATCGATCCCGAGCGTCTGGCGGCTTTTCCCGATGTGCTCGGCTTCCCGGAAGCACAGGCGATGTACGATTCCGGCAAGGTCGACGCCGTCATCGTGGCCACGCCGCATCCCTCGCACGGGCCGCTGGGCGCGGCAGCGCTCAGGTCCGGGCTGCACCTGCTGATGGAAAAACCCATCGCGGTGCATAAGGTGGCGGCGCAGGAACTGATCGACGCCCACACGGACGATTCCCTGGTGTTCTCCGCGATGTTCAACCAGCGTACGGACCCGCGGTACCGCCGGCTCAAGAGGTGGATCGAAAGCGGCGAACTGGGCCGCATCAACCGCATGAACTGGACGATCACGGACTGGTTCCGCACGGAGCTGTACTACGCGGCGGGCGACTGGCGCGCCACCTGGTCGGGCGAAGGCGGCGGCGTCCTGCTCAACCAGTGCCCCCACCAGCTCGATCTCTGGCAGTGGCTGCTGGGCATGCCCTCCCGGGTCCGGGCCACCTGCAAACTGGGACGGTTTCACGAGATCGAAGTCGAAGACGACGTGACCGCCGTTCTGGAATACGAGTCCGGCGCCACCGGGGTGTTTATCACCACCACCGGGGAGGCGCCCGGCACCAACCGGCTCGAGCTGGCCTGCGAGAGCGGGCGCGTCATCGTGGAGGGCTCCACCATCGTCTTCGACCGCAACCGGACCCCGACCTCCGAATTCTGTAAGACGGCCGAGGACCGCTTCGCGCGGCCGAAGAAGGACACAGAGACGTATACCTTCGAAGATACCGGCGAACAGCACCTCGGCATTCTGAAAAACTTCGCCGCCGCCATCCGGAACGGCGAACCCCTCATCGCCCCCGCGGCAGAGGGCATTCATTCGGTCGAGCTGGCCAATGCCATGCTCTACTCCGGCCTCACGGACGAACCTGTCGATCTGCCGCTGGAGGGGGATCGATACGCGGCCACGCTGCAGGATCTCATCGATAGCTCCACCTTCACCAAAAAGCGCTCCGTAAAGGGCGTGGCATCGGCGGATGACATGAGCAGCAGCTTCTAAAACGGACCCCTTCAGCAGGTTTTTACAAAGCGCAAAAGGAGAACCGAATGACACGGGACGGTATGAATTACGCGCCCGACA
>CAZCOO010000269.1:0-2177 GCA_964500395.1 uncultured Verrucomicrobiota bacterium | reverse complement strand
GAGCTGTACCATCTGAGCGAAATCCCGGCGACGATCTCCCCGTCCGACATCGCTCTCATCGCCCTCTCGGCATTGTGTATCTGTACGCTTGCGGGAGTGATCCCCGCCTGGCGGGCCGCCCGTCTCGATCCGGTAAAGGCCTTGCGGTATGAATGAGTCCGGTCCCCACCCACGCCCCATCCTGCGCGGCGCATCGCTGGCCAAGAGCTACGCGCTGTCCACGCGGGAAGTGCGGGCCCTCCGCGGCGTCTCGCTCTCGGTTTGCGAGGGGGAGAGCGTGTGCATCATGGGGGCGAGCGGGGCGGGCAAAAGTACGTTGCTGAATATCCTGGGCGGACTCGACCGGCCGTCCGAGGGCCGGGTCCTGTATCGGGAGCAGGACCTCTACCGGCTGTCGGCGGGGCGGCGCAATGCCATCCGCGCGACGGAGCTCGGGTTTATCTTTCAGTCCTACCAGTTGTTGCCGGAGCTGACGGTGCTGGAGAATACGGTGCTCCCCGCGATGGGGCGCCCGGGCTACTGGCGGCGGAGTGTCGAAATGCGGGAGCGGGCCCGGTCGTTACTGCAGAGGGTGGGGCTGGCCGAGCGCCTGGAACACCGCCCCACGGAGTTGTCCGGCGGGGAGCAGCAGCGGGTCGCCATCGCACGGTCGCTCATGAATCAGCCGCGGGTCATCTTTGCCGATGAGCCGACCGGCAATCTCGATTCGGTGACCGGCCATCACGTGTTGGAGGTGTTGTTTGCGTTAACCCGCGAAATCGGCCAGACGCTGGTGATGGTCACCCACAACGCAGACATCGCGGGCATGTGCGGGCGGATTCTGCATCTTCGGGACGGGCAGGTCACCGATTGGGAATAGGGGGGCGACTCAGTCCCGGAGATGGACGACGGTTCGCTGGTGGCGGGCCTTTTCCGCGGCGAAGACCATGAGGTGGCTTTCCAGGCTTTCCCCGGGTCCGGAGAGAATGGGCCCCGCATCCCCCTCGGCCACGGCCCGGACAAAGGCTTGTACGAGGCGTGTATCCCCCCCGCCATGGCCGCCCGCGGCTGACGCATCGCCCGCGGCTGCGCCCTCGATGCGCCGGGTTTCATCGGTGAGGAAATCAGTGACCGTGAGCTCCTCGCCATCGTCCTCAATCATGCCGCGGGTGCCGAAAAGCCGGGTCTTCCGGTGGTCCATCGGCGTAAAGGCTGTGAGGGTGAAGGAGGCCGTGGCCCCTCCCTCGAACTCCATATTGACTACCTGGTGATCCGGGACGTCGTTGTCCAGGTCGTACACGCAACGCCCGTACGGACCTCGCTCCAGGGCCTCCGTCAGGGCTTCCCGGGTCACGTCCGGGGTGAGGACGTCCAGCGGCCAATCGCGACAGCCGCGGTCGAAGGCCCCCAGGTAGATTTTGGGGGCGGAATAGGGGCAGGCCGGTTCGACATCACAATGCAGGCACCGCGTACCGGCCCCCGCGGGGGCTTGGTCGCGGCGGAAGTGCAGCAGCGAGCCGAAAGAGGAGACCGAGCGGCAGGGGCGGTTCATGATGGCGCGGATCCAGTCGAGATCATGGCAGCTCTTGGCCATGAGGATGGAGGATGAATCTTCTTCCCGCCGCCAGTTTCCCCGCACGTAGGAATGAGCGAAGTGCCAGTAGCCGACGGGCTCGAGCCGTTGCAGGGACACGAGGTCCCCGATGGCGCCCTCCGCCAGGAGGGTGTTCAGTCGGCGGGTGATATCCGTGTAGCGCAATACGTGGCAGACCGCCAGCAGGCAATCGTGCTCCAGCGCGGTCTGCACGATGGCCCGGCACTCCGATTCCGTGGGGGCCATGGGCTTTTCCAGCAGGAGCGGGGTCCCCGTGCGGGCGAAGGCAATCGCGGGTTCGGTATGGGCCTGGTCGGGCGTGGCGATGATGACCGCGTCAAATTCATCAGCCCGGGGCACGAAGTCCAGCCCGTCTTCCTTTCGGGCGTCGGCCGGGATGTGGAACTCATCGGCCAATCGTTGCCGGTACTCCGTGCGCGGTTCGGCCACGCCGGTGATCCTGACGGGGGGCGTTCCGGCGGCCGCCAGCCGGGCGTAGGTCAACCCGCGGGAGCCGGCGCCGACCACGAGAAATCGCAATGCTTCCATATCATGGATCGTAGGGGCGGCCGCCATCGATTACCAGACCAATTTGGGATTGGAT
>CAZCOO010000268.1:0-2183 GCA_964500395.1 uncultured Verrucomicrobiota bacterium | reverse complement strand
TTATCGATGATCGCGATGTGATCGAGCGCATTCTTCGCCATCTCGGACTATGGCAACAAGGCGTGCGCGTGATGCCATCCCGTGCGCCACCAGCAAACGAAACGATCATCGAGCCCTGGCTTGATGATCCTTTCCCCGATTACGATACCGAACCCGTGATGATGTATGCGAACGCCTGAAAGCTCGTGACAGGGACGCTCTATCTCATTTTGCCCATTTCCCCATGCAACCGTGCCTTCCGGGCGGTTCGGGGCATGCCCCGAACCGCCCGGAAGGCACCTTGCGCTCAGTCTTGATTTATCAACCCCCAATCAGCTACCTTCTCCCCATGAAAACGCTATTCCAGACCAGTATCAGTGGGCGGGTGCCCGCGCTGCCTGAAAAGCGATTTCTTATTAATTTAGAGCAGGACGTCTCCCTCCTTCAACTCGAGCGGGGTGGTGGCCGCGGCAAGCGGGGCGGCACGCATGCAGAGTAAACAGAGGACGGACAAAAGAGCTGAAACTGATTTCATGGGAACCTGAACTGGAGGGTGAAGGGGTCGCGGGGATGTTGCCACTGTCGGACTCTCAGTCGGACGATGCCGGGGTCCGCGGGGGAAGATTGAAATGCTGACGAACGGCGGCCTCCCAGAGGTCGTAGCCTTTCTCGTTCATGTGCAGGCGGTCCCGTTTGAAGATATCGGCTTTGGGCTCGCCCGCCTCATTGAGCATGGGGGTGGTGATATCGATGTAGTGCAGCTTGGGATCGTCGGTCACGAGGGCCCGGAGTTTGGCACGGGCGTCTTCGTAGAGGGGGTGTCCGCTCCAGCGCACGGGGCTGGGTTTGGGCGAAAGGAAGTGGATCACCACCCCGGGCTGTTGTTGTCGCATGTAGGCGATGAAGGTTTTGCAATTGTCGATAAACCGGTCGACGCTGGCGGGGTCGGCCCCGATGTCGTTGTCGCCCTCGTACACCACGATCTGCGAAGCCTGATACCGGGCGAAAAAATTCCGGAATTTCACCACATGGGCCATGGTGGAGCCACCAAAACCGCGATGGATGACCCGCAACGGAGCGAGGTCTTCGTGGATGCTGTCCCACATGCGCATGCTGGAGCTGCCCACGAACAGAATGGCGTCTTTGCGGGGAATGGTGCCGATATCCTCCACCGACCAGCGGAGAAAATCCTGAATGTAGCGGTCCGCCACCTGTTCCCGGCTGAACACAAACCCCTGCGACGGATCCTCGGCATAGGTGACGATTTCGCCTTCCCGCACGCTGTCGGGCAGATCCGTGGCGCTGGTAGCAAGCGGCTGCATGAGCACCAGGGCCAGCACGCGGAGAAGAACGCGACCGCGTAGAGGGCATGCGGTGAAAAACGGACTGAGGCAGGAGGGAGGAGGAATCATGGGGACAGAGAGAATTCGGGTGAAAACGCCGACCCCGGAAGGGGACCGGGAATGCGCATCTCGCAGTTGTAACGATACTATCGTGGTTTGGCAAGGTGCAAGAATCCAGAACAACCCCCATTTTTATGAGAAGGAAGCGCAGCGTCACAAGAGAGCGGACCGCCCGCGTCCCGCGGGCAGCGGACGACTTGGGATCCGACAGCTCCCCGGAACATCGTCCACTCTCATGGCGGGGCCAATGAGATTCCTGCGCTGACACCCACCTCCCGTTCCATGGCCCCGACACGTTCCATGTCCAAAAGAATCGTTACGGTCGCATCCCGTCAGAAAAAACGTTCCCAGCAATTTTTAGGGGACGAAAGACGGTAAAATGTTGTAAACAACTGGTATTCAAAGTATAAGAATGAAGAAAAATTTTACGAAAATTTCCAGATTTCCTCTTGCCAAGGGCACAGCATGGGTAGTAATGTTACTACCATTTGTTAACCCTCAAGTGGAAAACCCCCATGAACACCAAGATATCCCTCCTGATCGCCGCCTACTCCATGGTTCTGGCGGCTTCCTCAGTATCGGCGACGTTGCTCTTTTACGAGGGCTCAGACTACAGTACAACCCCGGACCCTCAGAATGTGGAAGGCAATACCTTCAACGGAACCGCCAATGCGGCCCTTGGGGGAGTAACGTTAAGTTCCGGCGGTACGGCGAGAACCGCTGAAAACGGATACTTGGAATCGGGAAGTTTGTCGTATTCCGGCTTACAATCTCCCACAGGGAATCGGGCTACTTTTATTG
>CAZCOO010000267.1:0-2206 GCA_964500395.1 uncultured Verrucomicrobiota bacterium | reverse complement strand
CGGGCTCCAGGACAAACCGGAACCCGATGTAATCGTTGCCGAACCCGGCGGGGTACCCGATCCCCTCGCTACATCGCGCGAGGTCCGGCCCGAACTGCCAGCACCCCCCGCGCAGCACCCGCACATCCTCTTCCCCCGCCTCCATGCCCTCCGGCACCGGATCCGCCTCCGCCTCATCCAGGCACCATTCAAATACGTTCCCCAGCATATCGTACAAGCCGTAGGAATTGGCCTTCAGAGACGCGACGGGGGCCGTCGTTTCAAATCCATCGCCCCCCGTTTCGTCCCGCCACGGATACGGGCAATCCCGATCGCACAGGTTCGCATAGGCCGTCAGCGACCCCGCCGGCTGTTTCCCGCAGGCCGCTTCCCATTCCGCCGCGGCGGGCAACCGGGCCTTGACCCCGTAGGCCGCCGAGAGCGCTTCGCACCACTCGACCGCATCCTGCCAGGAGACGCGCTCCACCGGGCGGTCCGCACCTTTGAAATGGCTCGGGTTATACCAGGCAAACCGTTCGTACTGCGCCTGGGTCACTTCCGTCTCCCCGACCCAGAGCCCCTGGGACCGGCCATCGAAGGCATCCGCCGGTACATACACCACGTGCAGCACCACGCCGTCTCCCACCGGCCACTCCACCGCCTGCAGCCCCTTGTCCGCATCTTCTTCCGCCAGCCCGGCCAGGAGGGCGAAGGCCGGCGCCACATTGGTGTGCCCGGCCATCAGGGCGTCCCGAGACGCCCGCTGCGCCGCCTCCGCCTTTCCCGCCGCAGCCAGGCGCTCCGCCTCCCCCATCGCGTCCCGATAGTGCCCCGCCTGCCGGTTCTGTTTCGCCGCTTCCACGAGGTCTTTCCACTCATCGGCCGCGCGGCGATACAGGTCCACCGTCCGCTCGAGGCCGTTCGTCCCCGCCGGCTGCCGGATCTCGCGCACCAGGTTCGATCCGGCCGCTCCCCCGTATTGCCCCACCAGGGCCAGCTCCTGCGTCGCCATGACCGCCTCAAACGCCCGCTTCGCCGCGCCGAGGCGATCCCGCCAGGTCGCCCGCTCCTCCGCCCGCTGAAAGTGGATCCCCGCCTGCCGGAACACCTGCCGCGCCTGGAGAAAGCGCCGCCTGAAAAAATGGTCGTTGGCCGTCTGCAGCGCCGACTCGCCCTTCTCCCACAGCTCTTTCGCCTTCATGGGGGCCCGCGCCCGGGCGGCGATGTCCCGGATCTCGTGCGCGGCGAGGCGGGCCCGCAGGGCGCGATTGCTTTCCCGCTGCCAGGTCCGCACCCGGTGGATCGTGTTTGTCGCCTGCACCAGTTGGTCCGTGGCGCGCCCCCAGTCCTCCGTCTTCATGGCCTCCCGGGCGGCGGCCAGCCTCTCTTCCACCGCATCGATCGTGGGGTCAAACGTCACCCCTCCGGCGGAGACCCAATCGCGCAGGAGCCGCACGTCGTACTCCGACCGCGTGAGCAGTGAGTCCAGCACCTCCGGCGAGCGGGCCTCCGGCGGCTCCTGTTCCTCCAGAAACCGCTCGATCCGCGCCCGCAGCATGCCGATCTTTGCCTCCACCCACTCCGGCTGCTGCCACCAGGCCACGGCCAGCGCCGCACCGGCCGCCAGCCCTAGAAACAAGAGAAAGGCGAGACCCCGCTTCACTTCGCCACCGCCTTCGAGGGAAACCGACCCTCGATATTCGCCTTGAAAAACCCGTTCTTCAGCCAGGTGTCGAGAAACTCGGCCACCAGCGATTCCGGCACCCCGTAGTATTCGCGAACCGGTCCATTGTGCTCGAAGAGCATCAGCGTCTTCGTCTTCCGCTCGTAATACAGCGCCCGGTACACCTTCGAATCCAGCGTCAGGACCACGCCGCCGGGTACCCGGTCCTCCCCGCCCCGCTTCGTTGCCTGGGCGGGCAACAGGCAAAGGGCAAGGGTCCACGCCAGCACGGCCGCAAACCAAGCTCCCCGCCTGCCGCCGGGCCGCCTCTCGAATCGGGTGTCATTCATGCGCGATGGACTCCTGATGTCGCAAACCCTGTGCTCAACCGAGCGTCAGTCTTACCGCAGACCTCCCGGCCTTGCAAGATGCCATCCCTCCCACCATTCATCCCCTCGCACCAAATCCCCCCCCTCAAACTCGAAATCGAAATCGAAATCGGGATCGGGATCGAAATCGGGATCGCCGCAACCCCGCTCACGTCCGATCCCGCCGTTGGCATAC
>CAZCOO010000266.1:0-2211 GCA_964500395.1 uncultured Verrucomicrobiota bacterium | reverse complement strand
ACTGCCGACGCGTTCAGTGCAGACAACAGTCATCCCGGGCATTTTGTTTTTCGACTTTTTTCCGGGAACAGGTGGGGTCTGGCCTGACTCCGCTTTTCATGGGTGATCCCACGCTCGCAAAGCGCTTTTTTTCGAGGGGCCGTCCGCCTCAACAAACGAGTTGGACACATAGGCATTGTGGGAGGCGGGTCGGGTCCGTATACTTTTTCCTCGCTGCGGGGCCCGTAGCTCAGTTGGTCAGAGCGGCGGACTCATAATCCGTTGGTCGGGGGTTCAAGTCCCTCCGGGCCCACCAGTCACCGAGGAGGACAGACGATTTCGAACCACCCCCCAACCTGTTTGTGTCTGCAGCACGTGCCGTTCGAGGGGCCCGGCCGGTTCGGCCGGCGCCTGGAGGAACGCGGCGTGCACGTCGAGTGCCGCCTCGTTCCGCGGGACGGCCTGCCGGCGGCGCGGCCGGATGCGCTCCTGGTCATGGGCGGGCCCATGTCCGCCAACGATGAAGACGAGTGGATCCGGCGTGAGATCGACCTCATCCGGGATGTCGCGCAAAACGGCGGCCGCGTGCTCGGCATCTGCCTGGGCAGTCAACTCCTCGCCCGGGCCTTCGGCGGGCGGGTCTACCGGGGCGACATCTTCGAGGCCGGCCCCGAGTCGATCGCGCTCACAGAGGCCGGACGGCAGGACCCGGTGCTGTCGGTGTTGCCGCGCGAGCTTGCGGTGCTGGAGTGGCACGGGGAGGGCATCGAACTGCCGGCCGAGGCACCCTGCCTGGCAGCGAATCCCGCCTACCCCGTTCAAGCATTCCGCGCGGCCCCGCGGGCGATCGGTCTTCTCTTTCACCTGGAGATCGAACGCGACGGCCTCGAGGCCCTGTGCCGGGAATGCCCCCGGGACCTGGCCCGGGCCGGGGTCAGCCGGGAGGAGGTGCTGGCCGCGTGGGACCCGATCCACACCGGGCTCCACGCCTATGCCGAGGCCCTGTGCGATGCCTGGTGGGACGCCTGATCAGGCGCGGAAGTGTTCGAATCCCGCGATGTCCAGCGTCTCTGCGCGACCATCGGGATGGCAGAGCCGCAGGACGCCGGGATTGCCCGTAACGGTGCCGATGCGGTGACACGCCACCTCGTGGGCCTTTGCCCACGCGTCTTCAAAATCGCCCGTCCGCTCGGCCTCCACCGTGAACAGGAGTTCGAAGTCCTCTCCATCGCGCAGGGCGTGCTGCAGGGGAGAGCGGTCGTCGTCCATCGCGCGGGCCGCGCCGGATATGGGGATGGCCGCGGCATCGAGGTCGGCCCCCGCGTTTGAGGCGGCGAGGATGTGGCGGGTATCGGTAGCCAGGCCGTCGCTCACGTCCATCAGGGCCCCCGCCCACCCCTCCTGCCGCAGCCAGGCGCCTTCGCGTACCCGCGGCTCGAAGGACAGGTGCTTGCCGGCCAGGCTCCCGCCCAGCGCCCCCGTCACATACAGGGCCTGCCCCGGCCGGGCCGCGGACCGCAGCAGCGCACTGCCGCGCGGAAGACGCCCGATGCCGAACACGTGCAGCTCAAACGCGGGCGCGCCGGCGCAATCCCCGCCGACAATGGCCGCCCCGAAGGATTCCGCAAGCGCGGCCGCGCCCCGGTAGGCGCCCTCCACCCGGGCCACCGGAGTCGCTTTGGGCGCGGCGACGTCGATCAGCAGCCAGGCGGGATCCGCCCCCACCGCCGCCAGGTCGCTGAGCACCCGGCCCACCGCCTTGTGCCCCACCTGCTCGGCCGGGGTGTCGGCCAGGAAATGCGATCCCTCGATCACGGGATCGGTCGTAAGGGCCCAGTCCTCATCCGAACCGGCGGAGACGAGCGCGACATCGTCCCCGATATCGAGGGATACGGAGTCCGAGGAGGGCAGAAGGCGCCTCAGGCGGCGGATCAGGTCCAGCTCGCCGATCTCGCCCAGAACGGGCCCGCCTTCGGAGTGCGGAGGTGGATGCGAAGGTGTCATGCCCGCATTTGAAGGGTTTCGGCAGGTCGTGTCAATCCGGGCGAGGCGTGGAGAATGATCCGAGTGCAGCGTCGGCTCTGGCGCCGGCCGTTGCCGGGCAACGCCTGTTTGCGGGGTGCGCCCTACCTGGTTTTCTTTCTTCCGTCCATCCGTGGTTCTCCCCCTCCGCCGGCGGCGCCACGGGGGAGCAGGAGGAACTTCTTCACCGGCCGGATAAACCGGCCGGGG
>CAZCOO010000265.1:0-2258 GCA_964500395.1 uncultured Verrucomicrobiota bacterium | reverse complement strand
GGCACCGGGGGATCCGATCCATTGCGCGAGGGAGGGCGGGATCCGCTACCCTTCGCGCCGGGGGATCACCTGCAACCGGTTGCCGGCGCGGCTCAGTTCGCCTGGAAGCTGTCCAGCATCCAGATGGTCTTTTCGTGCACCTGGATGCGGGCGATGGCCAGGTCCTCGGATTCGCTGTCTCCGAGTTCGGCGGCCAGATCCCGCGCCCGGACGAGGTTGGACACGACGTGGCGGTGGGTATTGACCAGGTGCTCGACCATGGCTTCGGCCGATGCGTCTTCCGCCAGCTCTTCGATGCCGGCCATGCGGGCCAGGTTGCCGAGTCCGCCCGGGGCCAGGGCGCCCAGGGCCCGGATCCGCTCGGCGATCTCGTCGATGGCGGTGAAGAGTTCCGTGTACTGCTCCTCGAACGCGGTGTGCAGGGCGAAGAAGCCGGGCCCCCGTACGTTCCAGTGGCAGAGATGGGTTTGGCCCAACAGGGCGTAGCTGTCCGCTACGACCTGGCGAAGGGCGTTGACGACGTCTTGTTTTGTGGATTGTTCACTCATGGGGCAGAGCATAGTGGCCCGGGGCGGTTTTGGCAATTACTTCCGCGTCCGCCGGGAATTTTTCCCGCTTCGCTCCCGGGCCGGATCCGCCCGGCCCCCGCCCCTACTCCACATCCCGGGCGTGGACCTTGAAGAACCGACGGCCCGGGGTAATGGAGACGGGGATGCGGGTCAGCCCCTCCCCGGGGGTGTCGATCTGTTTGTGGAAGGAGTACGCGCCCCCCGGCTCGGCGGCCCCGTAGATCCGGTAGGTGCGGTTGGATACGCTGGTGAATTCCAGCAATCCGTTGGTCGGCGATTGCTGGAAGAAGGTGATCTGGAAGCGCGAGTCCGGATCCGCCGGATCCGATCCGGCCACCGCTTCGCTCCAATCCGACTGCCCGTCATTATCGTCGTCCGGGTCGAACAGGTCGGGCGCGGCATCCGCATCGATGTCGTTGGTGACATACCCGGCGCGGTGATGGTCCCGGTCCGCATACAGGGTGGGCCCGGGACTCCCGTCCGTGGCGGTGTAGGTCCAAAACATCTTTTCGTATTCAAATCCCAGTTGCTCGTCCGCGAGCTCCTCATCCGCTGCATACCAGGACAGGGAGAACGTCACATTGGAGTAGACAATGTGATAGAAATGGCGGTTGAGGCCGCTGGTCCGCTCCAGGTCGATCACCACGCGGGGAATGACCGTGCCCTCGCAGATGTGCTGGTTGAGCGGCACGGACGCCTCATCCGTCTCCTTGAATACAATCACAGGGTAGTGGTTGAGTTTGCCCCGGGGCCGGGCCGGGGCCTCCACGAAATGGGAGATTCGGGCGCACTCGATCCAGTTGGTGTGGGCGGGATCCGTCGATTCGCCGGGGACCCCCTCAATGTACATATAGATATTCATCGCGGCGGTCGCCGACGGCAAGCCGGCCGGCAGCAGGAAGAACCCGGCGAGAAGGATGTGCAGGCCCGCTGCCCGGAGGCGGGGGACCGCACCACGGGGGGCCCGGTCTCTACGGGCACACGGCGTTGTTGGTGACATTCCAGCAGGCATTTTCCGTCCCCGGGGAGGGCCCGTCATACACCCATTCGATTTCCCCGTAGCTGAAATCGACGGTCTCGTTCAGGGTGGCGGTGGCGTTCGTGGTATGGCCGGCGGAATGGATCGAAGCCACCGTGACATCTCGAAGGGTGACGGTGTAGATGCTGTTTCCGCTGACGGGATCGGCCATGTCGATTACTACCGTGGGAATCGACTGGCCGTCCGAGGCGCGGAGGTGGAGAAGCGGCGTGGCCCGATCCGTCCACTTGGTGACCGAGTAGTGGCCGTGCGCCCCGGGTTGGATGAGATGGGATACCGAGGAGGCCTCGATCCAATCGATGTGCGAAGCGTCTGCGCTCTCCCCCGGGATGCCGTCGACCTGGACGAAAATATCAAAGCCGGCAAAGGCGGTGCAGACAGCGAGCAGGGCGAGCCCCGGGGCGAGAAGAGCCATACGGCCGGGATTTTTCATGAGCGACCTCCCTGTTGGTACATCCAGCCACAATCCTCATGATTCTGTATCTCCTGCGGTACCGTATGCGGCGGCACACCGCAATTGTTAAAAACTGCTTATTGCATGCGCCGTCAGTCCGGCCGCGGCGAGAGCTGCACCGGGCGGCCCGTATCCTCCCGCCGGTCACGGGCGGCGGACGCGGGGTGGGCCGTGCGTCGGCCTTGGCCCTGGCCGA
>CAZCOO010000264.1:0-2289 GCA_964500395.1 uncultured Verrucomicrobiota bacterium | reverse complement strand
TAACGGCCTCCGAGTGCATCGTCATTAAGAACACCGCCATGAACAGCTCGGGTGTCGCTTTCGATGTCTCGACCTCCAGCCGTATCGGCAAGATTTACACCTATGACGACCTGAATCCCGAATTCGGCGCGACGCAGGATCATTCGTGGGCAAATTACGATTTCTGAGCCGGCATGCGGGAGCGAAGCGGTGATCGGAGCGCCGGGCGTGGACGGTTTTACGTGCCTGCTCGAGCCAGCCGGTGCTGACGGTGACGGCGGGGTCGAAATCCGGCACGTACGGTTTGATATCCAGCAGCGGCGTACCGTCGAGCATATCGACGTTTTGGATTTCGAGGGTGCCGTCATGGATTCTGTTGAGTTGAACGACGGGGAGGTCGATGGGGTTGGGGCGTTTTGGGGCGCGGGTGGCGAAGAGAGCGCGTGCTTCGGGTCCGCTGCGTAAAGTGCTGCCCGTGGTTCCCGGTTGACCCTTCGCCCCCGTCGTGCTTCATTGCCCTCTGTGGTTTCCGCGGACAAGAAATTCACCCTGTGGAATATACCTTCTGATGAAACCTTTACCCTCCAGTGCGGTCATCCTGATGTGGGAACCCGAAGGCGACAGTCGGGGTGTAAAGCCGGCGCCATTCATGCTGCGTATACGCCCGCCGGCCGAGCTTCGGCCCGTTGCCTTCAAGATGCGGGAGATGGCGGAACCTCTCGTACATCGCATGAACCTGGGCCGCCGCATGTGGGTGGAACCAGCCAGCGAAGTCATCGCGCGTTATGCGCGATACTTTGCCGGCGGCGAGATCGTCTATTTCAGCACGAAGAAGCAGATCGGTATTTTTGTCAACGACGTGAGCCAGTTGCCGCTGCGCAAGCTCTGAGGCAAAGCCGCGGGGCCAAGGCTTTACAGGCGGAAGGAGAGCAGGGGATGAGCGAGATGCCCACGACCATGTCGGGCGCCTTTCTGCCTGGAAACGGCATGGTGGAGCGCCTCGTCCGCTGGGGTATTCACCCGGAAGACCTGATCACGCATCGCTTCCCGCTCGAACAGGCCGGCGATGCCTACGCCCTGATGGACTCCGGCCGCTGCGGTAAGATTGCCGTCGTCTTCGAATAGGGGATGCATGCATGGGCAAGGAATGGGAGCCATGGTGGCTGGAGCTGTGCGGGCGGTTTCCCGAGCCCGATGAGATGGCTGCCGACGATATTGTGGCGGTCGGCGGTCGTCCGGCGCCACCGGTTTTGCGTGCCGCGTATCGCCGGGGGATCTTTCCGTGGCCGCTGGATGACTGCCCGGTATTGACCTGGTTCTCGCCGGAGGAACGGTTTGTCCTGTTCCCTGGAGAACTGCACATTCCGCATGTCGTGAAACGTTTGCTTCGGCGAAACGAATTCGACGTCACGTTTGACCGTGACTTCGACGCCGTCATCGAGAAATGCCGCCAGGCTCCGCGACCGGATCAGGAAGGCACGTGGATCACGGAGGAAATGGTTCGGGGGTACCGCGCACTGCATGGGATGGGCGAGGCCCATTCGGTGGAAGTCTGGCGGAACGGCGACCTCGTGGGCGGCCTCTACGGCGTACAGGTGGGGGCCTGCTTCAGTGGCGAATCCATGTTTGCGGAAGTGTCCGATGCCTCGAAGGTAGGGTTCGTGACGTTCGTTCGTGCCTTTGCGGATGCGGGAGGACAGGCCATCGACTGCCAGGTCGAAACCCCGCACCTCGCCCGCTTCGGAGCGCGAGCAATGCCGCGAGGGGATTTCCTGGAAAGCCTGGATGTGCCATGCTACAAAATCGCCTCGTTTGAAATGACAGATTTACCTTTGGTGCGCAAGGTCGCCGCCACTGGCAAGCCAATTATTATCTCCACCGGCATAGCGGGCGACTTTGGGAGAAATCGACGAAACCGTCCGCGCGGCAAAAGAAGCAGGCGCAACAGATATTATTCTGCTAAAATGCATCAGCACGTATCCCGCAACCCCTGAGAACAGTAACCTGCTGACCATTCCCAACTTACGCGAAGCCACCGGCTGCTAAGTGGGTTTGTCTGATCACACCATGGGCATCGGTGCCACTAAAGCAGGGGATATTTTGACGGCGCAGAACCTGCGGATTATTAGACCGGGGTATGGATTAGCGCCTAAGTACATTGATATGTTGTTGGGTAAAACCGTGCGCCAGGATGTGAAGCGGGGAACACCGATGGATTGGGAATTTGTTTGAGGAAATGCCACAGTTGGCGTTGAGAAAAGCTTGCGTCATGCGAAGTTTTGGTTTTGTACAAAATTGGACGAATCGCAT
>CAZCOO010000263.1:0-2342 GCA_964500395.1 uncultured Verrucomicrobiota bacterium | reverse complement strand
GTGTTCCGCGCCGCGGCGCACCCATTCGAGGGCGCTTTGATAGTCCCGTTGCAGGGTGTAGGAAATGGCCGTATTGAAGTAGGGATAGGGCGTCTCCGGCTGTTGTTCGATGATCCGCAGGAGATGCTCGCGGGCCCGGTCGTATTCCCCGATGCGGATCAGGGCCACGGCGAGGTTGTTGCGGACTTTCGCGTTGTCCGATACGTCCCCGATCGCTTCCTGGAAATAATCCACGGCCCATTCGTATCGTCCCGATGCCAGGTACAGGAGCCCCAGGTTTAGCTGGGCGATGGAAAAGTCGGGGCGGATCCGCAGGCAATTATTCAGCAGATCCTCCGCCTGTCTCATCTTGCCCTTGTGCATGTAGGCCGCGGCGAGGTTGTTGTAGGTTTCCGGGTTAAACGGATCGGTCTCCAGCGCCAGTTCCAGAACCGCGATGGCCCGGTCGAACTGTCCCCGCTGGGTGTAGATCACCCCCAGCATGCGCTGGGCGATGGCCATGTCGGGCCACAGCTCGAGAGCCCTGCGCACATGCTGTTCCGCGTTCAGCCACTCATTGACCTGCATGTAGCGGTTGGCGATGCGCACCTCGCCCATGGCGTCCGCGAGCTTCTCCGAGTCGATTCGCCGGGAGGCGCCCGCTTCCTCGGGGTCGAAATCGTCAATGAACTCCAGCACGTCCGGCGATGCCATTTCCAGCTGCGAGGTGCGCCCGGTCTCCGCGGGCGGCGGCAGGCGGGAAAATTCCTCCACCTGCAGATCCTCCAGTTCGGGCCGCTCGCTCCGCTTGCCCTGTATGTAGACAAACAAGCTGGCCACGGCCAGCAGCCCCACCATAATGACGATAAACAGGAGGCCCCGGCGGCGAGACTTCGCCAGTTCCGAGAGGGGCTCTACATCCGGGGAGTAAAGCGGCCCGGTGGACTCTTCTTCCGCTTTCTTCGACTGGTAAATATCACCTTGGGAGTCGTCGGCCATGCGGCATCACCCCATCGCCAGGAAGTTCTTCAGCATCTGCATGCCCTGGCTCGTGAGAATGGATTCGGGATGGAACTGGACGCCGTAGACGGGCAAGTCACGGTGCTGCAGCCCCATGATTTCCCCTTCTTCAGTGTCCGCGGTGATGATGAGGTCGTCCGGCAGGGTGGCCCGCTTCACCAGCAGCGAGTGATAGCGGGTCGCATCGAAGGGGGAGGAAAGGCCCTGAAACACGCCCTCCCCCCGATGCCGGATGGGCGAGGTCTTTCCGTGCATGAGGCGGTCGGCCCGGATGACATCCCCCCCGTAGACCTGGCCGAGGCATTGATGCCCGAGGCAGACGCCGAATACCGGGATGCGGCCGGCCATGTGGCGAATCGCCTCGCAGGAAATGCCCGCCTCGTTCGGCGTACACGGCCCCGGGCTCACCAGCAGATGGTCGGGCCCCAGAGAGTCGATGCCGGCGAGATCGATCTCATCGTTTCGCTTCACGACGATGTCCGCCCCCAGCTCCCCCAGGTATTGCACCAGGTTGTAGGTGAACGAATCGTAATTATCGAGTACCAGTATCATGGGGCATTCTCCCGGGCCGACGGATAGGCCCGCGCCTGGGACAGGGCCTTCAACATCCCGCGCGCCTTGTTCCGGGTCTCCTCGTACTCCGCGTGGGGATCGGAATCGGCCACGATCCCGGCGCCCGCCTGGACGTACGAGCGGTTCCCGTCCATACACACTGTGCGGATGTTGATGCAGGAATCAAGGTTGCCGTGAAAACTGAAGTAGCCGATGGCGCCGGCATACGGCCCGCGGCGCGCCTGCTCCAGCTCCGCGATAATCTCCATGGCGCGGATCTTCGGCGCTCCGCTCACCGTCCCGGCGGGAAAGGTGGCTTTCATCAGGTCGTAGACATCACACCCGGGATCGAGCGTCCCGATCACATCCGACACGATGTGCATCACGTGGCTGTAGCGTTCGATCACCATCAGTTCCGGGGTCTGGACACTGCCGTACCGGCACACCCGCCCGATGTCGTTTCGCCCCAGGTCGACCAGCATGATGTGCTCGGCCCGCTCTTTGGGATCGGCCAGCAATTCTTCGGCCAGACGTCCGTCTTCCTCTTGGTCCCGCGAGCGCGGCCGGGTTCCGGCGATGGGCCGCACCTCGACCCGTCCCCCTTCACACCGGACGTGGATTTCCGGGGATGCGCCGACGATGCACCGCTCGCCGAACTCCAGGCAGAACATGTAGGGGGAAGGATTAATCGCGCGGATCGCCCGGTACACATCCACCGGGTCGTCCGCTCCCTCTACCTCGAAGCGCTGCGAGAGCACTACCTGGATGATGTCCCCCGCGCGGATGTACTC
>CAZCOO010000262.1:0-2403 GCA_964500395.1 uncultured Verrucomicrobiota bacterium | reverse complement strand
GGGTGCATGACCAAAATCGTCCTGGAGGTATCCGGCCTCGGAACCGTTACCATCGAGAGCCTTCAAGACCCCTGCCAGCTCGTCTGGCAGGTGAATCAGATCGATGGCTAGTCCGTCGCTTCCTGCATAAAAAGACCCCTGCCAGCTCGTCTGGCAGGTGAATGAGATCATTGGCTGAGGGCAAGCGGAGATCTTCTTCACCTGCCAGGCGAGCTGGCAGGGGCCGTTCGGGGGCGTCGTCTTGCTCTAGCTGGACCCTGTCCGAAAAGAGTGCCAGCCGAGAACGTTAATATTTAATATCTGGTTATTTTGGCAAATAAATCCCGATATGCCTCTTGAAAACAATGCCGCAACGTGTAGTACTCCAATAAGTTACAAATTTATCAGGAGATACAATGACTACACGCGCGGCAACAGACATCTTACCGGATACAGCGACGAATGGCAACCTCTTTTTTGCGGTTCCCGACACCGACTTTCGCGATTTGGTCGCGGAAACGCTGATGTTGACCAAATACCGCCCTGATATTTTGGCTTCTATCGAAGCCGACCAGGACGCCCACGCGTTGCAAAAGAAGGAACTGCGCCTGGCCGACCAAAAGTTTTACGCGGAACAGACCGCCCCGCTTCCCGGCCTATGCTCCGAGCCTCGCGATACCGCCGGACCGTCGGACCTTGATGTCGGGCGTCCCCGGTTGCCCGCGGAATGTCTCCTGGTTTTTTTGATGATCCGTGGATATTTGGGTTCCGTCAGCGATCAAAAAGCGTATGTCTTTCTGCGTGAGTCGATGACCCTGCATGATTACCTTCACGACAGAGGGCTACGTTTGCCGGGAAAAAGCACTTTGGTGGAAAACCTCAATCTTGTGGGCGAAAAGACCCTGGAGAAGATTCATCGGGCGCAGTTGGCCATGGCGGAAGAGGAAGGACTCGACGATTTCAAGGAATTGACCATCGACAGTACCTCGGTGAAAGCGAACAGTGCCTGGCCGACGGACGGCAAGATGATTCTGGGGCTTATGGAACGGGTGTTTCGTATGGGAAAGAATCTGAAGAAATTCGGATTGCCGGCGTTCAACTCCGGGCACGTGCCCCGCTGGTTCAAGGAAATAGGCAAAATCGAGTTCGGCATTTGCCTGAATGCCGGGAAGGCGCATTCGAAGCGGAAAATGACCAAAGGGTATCGGAATTTGTTGAACAAAGCGACAAAGGCGCACAGAGCCCTGCGGGTTGAATGGGAGCGTTGCGAAGAACACGTGCGCCTTTCTGACCACGCGCCGGGACAGAGGGTGCGGCTGAAGCTGATGTGCGAACAAATCCGGGGGGATCTTGCCGATGTGGAGCGTGTGATTGAGTATTGCCGGGAACGGGTGTTTGAAAACAAGAAGCGACCCTCCAGGGAAAAAGTGCTCAGTCTGTCCGACGGCGCGGCGGGGTTCATTAAAAAGGGGGGCCGCGAGCCTGTCATCGGCTACAAGCCGCAACTGGTGCGAAGCCGACATGGATTCGTGGCGGGTCTGCGGGTGCCAATAGGCAATGCGGCGGATTCCGCCGAGTTTGCGCCCGCGGTGGAAATGGCGATGGAGCGAACCGGGGTGGTGGCCGACCTTGTGAGTGGAGATGACGGATATGCGACATGCAAAGGCCGCGACTCGCTTATCGAGATGGGAGTGAAAGCCGTGAGCATCAGCGGATCGAAAGGAAAGAAACAAACCGGCGGGGCGGATTGGGAGAGTGAACTTCACAAAGAAGCGCGTGCGAATCGTTCGGCGGTGGAATCCCTGATGTTCACGTTGAAGTACTCGCACGGGTTCGGGAGACTGGAGCGCCGGGAAATCGAAGGGGTGCGCCAGGAACTGTGGGAAAAGGTATTGGCATACAACACGTGCCGAATGATCCAGTTGAGAAATCGGCGGGAAAAAGAGAAACTCCGGGCGGCGTAAATAAGAAGCTCCCTCCAGGGAAATGGGGGAGTGTGTCCGTGAATAGTGCACGGTGTTAAATAAACTGAAAAACAACCCGTTTTTCCACGCGGAAGGCGTCAAGGGCTGCGTCAGAGAGCATTTTGAGCCTCGTGAACGAGAATTTTGGAGCCCGGAAAATTATCTGACGAGAATCAGCCCTTTTCCTGACCCCTTTTCGGAAGGGCTCTTGCTAGAGACCATTCGAAAAGCCTTTCATATTAAAACTCTGTATTTGGAGGGCGAATCGCGCGGCGGATTTATCCGCTTCGCGAAACCCTCCTGACAAAGGAATGTGCCCCATCCCCCCGCCCCCCTTTCTCCCCGGCGGCGCGCCGCCAGGGAGAGAGGGGGTGGCGGGGAGGGGGGGAGGTACGATATTCTTAACAATGAATGGTTTAGAACAGCGACTGAAGTCGCCGTTCATTGACGATACTTTTCG
>CAZCOO010000261.1:0-2529 GCA_964500395.1 uncultured Verrucomicrobiota bacterium | reverse complement strand
GGGATACGCCGCGCGCTGTTGTCGGAACCGGAGCAGTGGCGGCCCTGCGGCCGCCGGGACTCCCTGGCCACGGCCGTTCGCCGGTGGCGGACGCATGGCCGGTGACCTCCCCCGCCCGGGGCCGGGGGGTTACGATGATGAAGTGGCGGGCTGGACCGCGGGGGTGTCTTCTTCCGAAGGGTCGAGTCCCAGAATCCGGAGGAGCTCCGTGCCGGAGATTTCCTCTTGCTCCAGCAGGGTGTCCGCCAGTCGGTCGAGCTCTTCGCGCCGTTCTTCGAGGCAGGTGTCCGCGCGTTTCCGGGCCTGGTCGAAGAGGCCCTGCACGGCCTCGTCGATTTCTTTTGCCGTGGCCTCGCTGTAATCCCGTTGCTGGGAAATCTGCTCGCCGAGAAAGACCTGCTGCTGCTCACTGCCCCAGGCGAGACCGCCGAACCGGTCGCTCATGCCCCATTCGACCACCATGCGGCGGGCGATTTGGGTGGCCTGGCGGAGATCTTCCGCCGCCCCGCTGGTCGAGGTTCCGAATACCGCCTGTTCCGCGGCCCGGCCGCCCAGAAGCACGGCCAGGAAGTCCAGCATGTATTCGCGCCGGTAGATGTACTGTTCGCGCAGGGGAAATCGCTGCGTAACCCCCATGGCATTGGACCGCGGGATGATGGACACCTTGTGAACCGGATCCGCATACTCGAGGACGGCGGACACGATGGCATGCCCCGATTCATGATAGGCGACCATGCGCCGCTCTTCCTCCGCCAGCGCCATGCCGCGCCGCTCCAGCCCCATGAGGATCTTGTCCCGCGCGGCCTCGATGTCTTCGGGTTCGATCTGTTCGCGCCGCTTTCGCCCGGCGAGAAGGGCCGCCTCGTTGAGCAGGTTTTCCAGGTCCGCCCCGCTGAAGCCCGGTGTGCCCTGGGCGAGCCGGTGCAAATCGACGGTCTCGGCGAGTTCCTTCCGGCGGGCATGGATCGCCAGGATGGCCTCGCGGTCCTTCACCTTGGGCTGATCCACCGCGATGCGGCGGTCAAACCGGCCCGGGCGGGTCAGCGCCGTGTCCAGGATGTCGGGGCGATTGGTGGCGGCGATGACGATGACCGATTCATTGGGCTCGAACCCGTCCATTTCGGACAGGAGCTGGTTGAGCGTCTGTTCCCGTTCGTCGTGCCCGCCCCCCAGGCCGGCGCCCCGCCGCCGGCCGATGGAGTCCAGTTCGTCGATAAAGATGATGCAGGGTGCCGCCTTTTTGGCGTCTTTGAACAGGTTCCGCACGCGGGAGGCGCCCACGCCGACGAACATTTCCATGAAGTCGGAACCGGTGATGCTGAAAAAGGGAACCTCGGCCTCGCCGGCGACGGCCCGGGCGAGAAGCGTCTTCCCGCACCCCGGGGCGCCGGTCAGGAGAACACCCTTGGGAATGGACCCGCCGAGCTTCTGGATCCGGTCGGGGGTTTTTAAAAACTCGACGACTTCCTGCAGGTCGGTTTTGGCGCCCTCCGCCCCGGCGACGTCGTCAAACGAGGTGCTTTCTTCCGTGCGGGTATAGAGACGGGCGCGATTCTTCCCGATGGAAAACAGGCCGCCCTGGCTGCCCTGCATCCGCCGATACTGGAGGTAGCCGAGCAGGAGCAACAGGAGGACGGGCGCGAGGAGGAGAAAGATGATGAGGCCGCTGCGGTCCTGCTCCGGCAAGGCGGATACGTCCACCCGGTGCCTGGCAAACAGGTCGGCCAGTTCTTCATCCGCGTAGGAGGGAAGGAAGGTGACCGCATTGGAGTAGGTCACCGTCCGTTGCTGGTTGGAAATGGAGACATTGCGTCGAAGCGTGGCCGCCAGCTTGTCCCCGCGCAGGGTAACCTGCGTCACCAATCCGCTTTCCACATGTCCCCGAAACCGCGTGTAGCTGATATCCGTTCCCCGCAACGGCTCCGGGCCGAAGGTGTTGAGAATCAGAAACACGATGATCGCGAGCAGAACGACCCGAATCCAGGTGTTTTGCGGGCTCTGCCCCCATCCGCCCGGACCGGGCCGGCGGGACGATTCCTGTTGCCCGGGCCCGCGCTTTTGATCCGATTGGGGTTCTTCAGTACTCACAGGCGCGTACCGTATAAAGCCGGAGCGGCGCCGTCGAGCCCGGACGGGCCGCTCCGGGTGGAGGCTGCAGGGCGGGGAGCGGACTCAGGTCCAGCTTCCGCGCAACATTTTCTCGGTTTCTTCCTTGTGGGAGGTCTCGTCGCTGATGAGGTCCTCCAGGTCGTTGACCAGCCCGATATCTCCGTACTCCTCGGCCTGGGCCCGGCGCTCGGTATACCGGGCGATGGTGTCCGTTTCGGCTTTGAGGACTTCCTCCAGCATGCCGCGGACCGTGTCGGGGACGTGCACGGAGGCGGGGGTCACCGAGGGGGTGCCGCCGAGGGCCGCGATCTTGTTGGAGAGAAACTCGGCGTGGCGTTGTTCATCCGGAACCTCGGCCCGAAAGAACCCTTCCAGCTCTTTTCGATAGACGCCGTAGACCATGGCCGCGAATGTGTTGTA
>CAZCOO010000260.1:0-2535 GCA_964500395.1 uncultured Verrucomicrobiota bacterium | reverse complement strand
TCATGGCTCCTTTTCTTCCTGCGGCGGAGACGCCTATGGCCATACATCGTCCGCAGTATCCGAAGCCCCGTCTTTTCCTTTCGACCGTATTTCGACCTGATACCTTCCCCGCAGCCGGTATTGATACGGCTGCCCCCAGGGGTCGTAGGCAGACAGACCCTCTTAGTATGCGGTCAGGGCCGTAAACACATGGCTCGTTGGGTTCAGATCCACAGCCTGGTCCGTACTCGGGTCGATATACGTGCCGTTGTCCACCCGGTATTCCTCCAGGACCAGCCGGAGGACGGCGAGATCCGCTCGGGCTTGGGATTCGCCGATTTTGTAGAGGCGAGGTTGACCAGTCCCAAGATCATGCCCACCAGGATGAGGATGACGGCCATCGTGCTCAACAGCTCCACGATCGTGAACCCCGCGGCGCTCTGTTTCGTTCGTTTCATTCGTATACCTTGTGGCAAACGCTTTTTCCCGGCGTTGCGTCAGCCGTACAGCGGGCCGAAGGTCTGACACGCCCGGAAGTCGGCGCCCTCCGGTTCGGCCGTGCCGAATCCATTCCACGCCGCCGGCCGGAAGATCCGCTCTTCCGCAACGTTGTGCATATACACCGGGATCCTCAACATGGATGCCAGGGTGATCAGATCCGCCCCGATATGGCCGCAGCTGATCGCCCCGTGGTTGGCCCCCCAGCTGTTCATCACCGAATAGACATCCCGGAAGGGGCCGCGCCCGGTGAGGGTCGGCACAAACCAGGTCGTGGGCCAGGTGGGATTGGTCCGCTGGTCGAGCGCGTCATGCACGCGTTTGGGCAATTGAATCGAGTAGCCTTCCGCGATCTGCAGGGCCGGCCCCAATCCTTTAAAGAGGTTGATGCGGCACATGGTCAGCGGCATGCCCCCGCGTGTGCCCCCCGTGAATCGGGTCGACCACCCGCCGCCGGGGAAATACTCCGTAATCGATGGATGCCAGGTGGTCGCCTTCAGGCACTTGTTCACCTCGGCCTGGGTGATCTCCCAGAACGGCTTCATGGCCGGTGCCCGGTTCTTCTTCTGCTCGCCGGTGGCGTCGAGGGCCGTCGGGCCGGAATTGATCAGGTGCAGGAACCCGCCGGCCGCTTTCCCGGTCAGCTTGTGACCGGACGCCTTCTTCACCGCCTCGGGGCTCCAGTAGGTCCGCACATCGGCGAAGATCTGCGCACTGTTGGTGATCAGATAGTTGAACAGCATGGAGGCGCCGTTGAGCGAGTCGTTTTCCGTGGCGAGGATGTAGGGAGCGCGGATGCCGTTCCAGTCAAAGGAGGTGTTGAGGATCGTCTCCATGAAATCGCCGTTGGGCTGGTAGTCCGTCCACTGCCGCTGTCCCTGGAACCCCGCGGCCAATGCGTGATGCCCCTGCGCTTCTTCGCCGTAGCCCATCTCGGCCAGGACCGGGTTGCCCACCATGAGATCCCGCCCGATCAGCGCCATCTGAACGCTCTTGACCCACTCCTCGTCCAGGTGCTTGCGCGAACGCTTCTTTTTCGCGGCATTGTAGTCCTTGCCCTCGGGACAGTGTTGCTTGACCCAGGCGAGGGCCTTGTCAAACTCCTCGTGGTCGTAAATCCCTTTATCCATCCGGCGGAGAAACTCCGTCATGTCGATGTCTTCGACCCGCATCCCCAGGTACTGCTCGAAAAAGGGGCGATCGACGACAGATCCGGCAATCCCCATGGAGCACCCGCCCATGGAGAGATAGGCGGTGCCGCGCATCATGGCCACCGAGAGCCCCGCCCGGACAAAGCGCAGGATCTTCTCCGCCACGTCATCCGGTATACTCGTATCCGAGGCCTCCTGGACATCGCGGCCGTAGATACCGAAAGCGGGCAGCCCCGCCTGGTTGTGCCCCGCGAGCGTCGCCGCGAGATACACCGCGCCCGGACGCTCCGTGCCGTTGAATCCCCACACCGCCTTGGGCCGCAGGGGGTCCATGTCCATCGTCTCCGATCCGTAACACCAGCACGGCGTCACCGTGAGGGAGACGCCGACGCCTTCCCGCTCGAACATGTCGGCACAGGCCGCCGACTCGGCCACGCCCCCGATGGTCGTCTCGGCAATTACGCACTCCACCTCGTCGCCGTTGGGATACCGAAGCTCTGAAGACACCCGCTTCGCAACCGCCTTTGCCTGGTTCATGGTCTGCTTCTCCAGCGACTCGCGAACGCCCCCCAGCCGCCCGTCAATCGCCGGCCGAATGCCGACCTTGGGAAAGCGCCTCGCCCACCGTTGCGTTTCCGAGATGTGCTGAGAAGTCTTCTTTGCCGCCATGATCTGTCCTCCGCTTCGCGATGTCCGACGAGAAAAGCTTGAATGTCATTCGAGTGACATATATACACAATACCATCTTTATGCAGAAATCAATGAAAAAACAGACCCCGTCCCCGCCCCGCCTCACCCAGCAGGAATTTGCCGACCATATCGGATTAAGCTACCGGACCGTGAGCCGGGTTTTCAATGATCATGCCCGGGTGCGGGATGTCACGCGCCGGTTTGTCCTCTCCGAGGC
>CAZCOO010000259.1:0-2566 GCA_964500395.1 uncultured Verrucomicrobiota bacterium | reverse complement strand
GGGCGATTCGGGGGGGGGATCAGCCGAAGCGGCCGGTGATGTAGTCCTCGGTCTGTTGCCGGCCGGGATTGTTGAAGATCTTGTAGGTCTCGTCGGTCTCGATGAGTTCGCCCATGAAGAAGAACGCGGTGTAGTCGGAAACCCGGGAGGCCTGCTGCATGTTGTGGGTGACAATGATGATGGTGTACTTCTCTTTGAGTTCATGGATGAGGTCCTCGATGCGGCCGGTGGCGATCGGGTCGAGGGCGGAGGCGGGCTCGTCCATGAGCAGGACTTCGGGCTGGATGGCAATGGACCGGGCAATGCAGAGGCGCTGCTGCTGTCCGCCGGAGAGGGCCGTGCCGGGCGTGTCGAGCCGGTGGTGCACCTCGTCCCACAGGCCCACGGCGCGGAGAGACCACTCGACGAGTTCGTCCATTTCGCCGCGGCCGGAGACGCGGCCGTGGATGCGGGGGGCGTAGGCGATGTTTTCGTAGATGCTTTTGGGGAAGGGATTGGGTTTCTGGAAGACCATCCCGATGCGGCGGCGGATTTCCACGACGTCGACGTCCTGGGTAAAGATGCTTTCGTCGTCGAGGGTGATGGCGCCATTGACCCGCGTACCGGGAATGAGGTCGTTCATCCGGTTGAGGCAGCGCAGAAACGTGCTCTTGCCGCAGCCCGAGGGGCCGATCAGGGCGGTGACCTTGTTTTCCGGGAAGCGGAGATTGATGTTCTTCAGGGCGTGAAACTGGTCGTAGTAGAAGTTCACGGACTCCGCGGCCATCTTCATATTGAGCTGTTCTGCATTCACGGTCTCATTCCTCCCGCCCGGGGGGGTGCATCGGCCCCGGGCCCAACTGCTGGTCTTTGCAAAGGGGTTACCATCGTCGTTCGTATTTCTTGCGCAGGTATATGGCGAGGGCATTGAGCGAGAGCAGGACCACCAGCAGGACGATGATGCCGGCGGCGGTACGCTCCACATACGCCCGCTGAGACGCCCCGGCCCAGGTGAAGACCTGGGCGGGCAGGACGGTGGCCGCCTCGGTGACACCGGTCGGGGCGGACGGGATGTAGGCCATCATGCCGATAATCAGAAGCGGTGCGGTTTCGCCCATGGCCTGGGCCAGGGAGATGATGCTGCCGGTGAAGATCCCGGGCAGAGAGAGGGGGAGCACATGGTGCTGGACGACCTGCCAGGGGGAGGCGCCCACGCCGTAGGCCCCCTGCCGGATGGAATCGGGCACGGCCCGCAGGGCCGCGCGGGTGGCGATGATGATGATGGGCAGCATCATGAGGCCCAGGGTGAGGCCGCCGGCCAGCGCGGAGGACCGGGGGACGCCGAAGAAGTTGATAAAGATGGCCAGGCCCAGCAGGCCGAACAGGATGGAGGGGATGGCGGCGAGGTTGTTGATGTTGACTTCGATCAGGCGGGTGAACCGGTTGTCGGGGGCGAATTCCTCAAGGTAAATCGAGGTCATCACGCCGATGGGGACGCTGCAAAGCATGGTGATGATGAGTACGAAGATGGTGCCGGCCACGGCGGCCTTGATGCCGGCCATCTCGGGCAATTTGCTGTCTCCATTCAGGAAGAACCACTTGTTGAAGGTCAGCTTGATGCGGTCCTCCTCCCGGAGTTGGTCGACGAAGGCTTTCCGCTCGTCGTCGAGGCGGTTGGGGTTGCCCTTGATGTACTGATCGACTTCGGCATCGGCGAGGACCCACTTGGTTTCCGTCGTGCCCAGAAGGGCGGGGTCTTTTTCCATCTGCCGGGGGATGACCCGCAAAACGCCGCGGCTGACGATGTAGCTCATAGGCTCGCTGACGGCCATGAGGGCAAAGTCTTTGCTTTCCTCCGTATAGGCGATCTCGGCCTTGACCTGGGTCTGGACAAACGCCTTGTAGCCCTTCCCGATGATGTCGACGAAGAAAAAGACAAGAAAGGCCACGGCGAGCGTCAGGGCCAGAATCCCGTAGAACTTAAAACGGGCTTCGGCCGCATACCGCTTCCGGACCTGCTTGCTCAATCTGTTTCGCTTTGCGGGCATGTCGCGGGGCTCCCGGGATCAGGTTTCATACCGTTTGCGGAACTTTCGGATCACCAGCGTGGCGATCACGTTCAGGGTGAGGGTGACGACGAAGAGGACCAGCCCCAGGGCAAAGGCCGACAGGGTCTCGGGGCTGTCAAAGGCCTTGTCGCCCGTGAGGGCGTTGACAATGCGCACGGTGACGGTGGTCATCCCCTCCAGCGGGTTCCAGGTGAGGTTCGGTCGGAGGCCCGCGGCCATGACGACGATCATGGTTTCCCCGAGAGCGCGGGAGATGCCGAGCAGGAAGGCGCTGACGATGCCCGGCAGGGCCGCGGGGAGGATGACTTTCTTCACCGTTTCGGAGCGGGTCATGCCCAGGGCCAGCGACCCCTCCCGGAGGTTCTGCGGCACGGCGTTGAGGACATCGTCGGAGAGGGAGGAAATGAGCGGGATAATCATGATGCCCATCACGATGCCGGGGGAAAGCGCGTTGACGTAGTCGGCCTCCAGGCCGAGGAAGGCGGCGATGTCGACGATGAGGGGGGAGACGGTGATAG
>CAZCOO010000258.1:0-2619 GCA_964500395.1 uncultured Verrucomicrobiota bacterium | reverse complement strand
TCTCCATGGATTCAATTCGCTTTTGAATCTCGCTCGTTTCCCCTTCCTCCAGACTTTTGAAAAGTTGATTCATCTGGTTGCCGAGCAGTTGGGGAAGGAGGCGGTTCATGACGGATCGGGATACCTGGTCGGTCAGGTCATCGGCGTTTTCTATGTTCACAAAGGTATCCTCGTAGTTCACGTCCATCGTCTGAACCATGGGGGACCCGTCCGGATTCTTGAGATAGGCGTAATCACGGATCTCGGCTTTCCCGATGGCCAGGTGCAGCCGGTCGATACGCAGCGACTGTTCCGGACCGTCCACAGGCGGCGGGGAGGGCTGTTGACTGCCGGAGGGGGCAGCGGCTTCCGGGCCGTCGGAGGAACCGGATTCCGCGGCCGCTCTTTTCCCTGCTATCCGCCGGCGCATGTTCTCGGAGAGTTCCTGGAGATTCGAATCCCCATCCTCCTTGGTGACCAGTACGACGAGGGGAATATCGACCACCATGTCCGTGATGTGGAGCCGATCCGACCAGAGCGACCGCCAGTCGTAGTCGATCAAAAGCTCGTCGATCGCCAGTGCCTCCTCATCGGGATAGGCCGGCGGATTTTTCAACAGCAGCCCCCGGACCTCTATTGTTGACTTCCACAGGTTGGCATCCACTGACTGAAGCGTCAGACCGAATCCCGTCCGGGCCTGCACCACATCGGACACGATCCGGGCGGCGACACGGTCTTTCACGATCGATCCGGCCACCAGAATTCCGATTCCCAGGACAAGGGCCAGCGCGATCCAGGTAGAGGCGGGTAGACGTCTTTTCATAAAGCGGTCTCCATTTAATTCAGACTGCTTGTACCATTCACCTTGTGTGCCTGCCAATGGGGTTTGTTCGCCCCCGGGCGGCGGGAGGGCGCCGGTCGCGGACTTGCAATCGACCCGCGCGCCTTTATCATGGGCGCGGTTTGCTGGGGGCGAGTGGTGGAATTGGTAGACACGCAGGATTTAGGATCCTGTGCCACGTGCGTGCGGGTTCGAGTCCCGCCTCGCCCACCATCCGATACCAAACCCCGCTCCCGGCGGGGGCTCCAATCAGGAGGGTGGGTCATGGGACAGCAATCGGTCCAGGATCAGGGGGATGATGAGGCAGGTCCCGGCGCACATCACGACCCCGCCGGCAAAAAGTTCGTCCGGCATGGCCCAATCCCCCAGGGCCTTTCCCCGGCTTAGAACGATCATGGCGATCTCCGCATGGGGGACCATGCTCAGGCCGATCAAAAGCGCTCCCCGGCCTCCGGTATGGCGCATTGCGGGCAGCCCGGCGCCCGCGACTTTCCCGGCCGTTGCCGCGATCAGAAGCACCAGCCCCAACCCGAGACCCGCGGTGACGGCGGACGGCTCCAGCTTGAGCCCGATGCCAATGAAAAAGAACGGGGCAAAAAGATCGTGCACCGGGGCAAATCGGGCTTCTTCGTGTACAGCCTCCGGGTCGCGGCTGAAGACCAGACCGGCAAAGAGTGCCCCGATGGCCAGCGAGAACCCGAGGCTCCCCGCAATCGCGGCAATGATGATGCCGACCCCCGTGACCAGCAGCATGGGTTCCGGGGAGCGGCTGATGCGGAAGAAGGCGCGGGTCATGGGCTTCTCGGCGTAGCGAGAAAAAAGAATGCAGAGAATGGCAAAGCCCATGAGCTTGAGAAAGAACAGCCCTCCTGTTTCCAGGGCCCGGGGCAGGAGAGAATGGGCGGGGTCGGACTGCAAAACGGGAACGAGAGCAAACAGAATCGCCATCAGGGCAACGCCGGATATGTCGTCCAATTCCGCTACGTCGATGAGGAGCTCCCCCCTGTCGGTGTGAAGCGCGTTCTTCTTTTGCCATACAGCGACGGAAACGCCCACACTTGTCGCCGTGAATGCGGTTGCCGTAAAGAGGCACGGGACAAGGGAGTAGCCGGCCCATCGGGCAACGGTGTAGCCCGCGAATGCGCTGAGCACTAGATTTGCGATCCAGATGAGACCGGCCCTGGGGAGTTGCCGGAGCAAGCCGGGCACATCACTCTCCAGTCCCACGCGGAAGAGAAGGACGACTACGCCCAGTCCGGCGAGAAACTCGAAGATCTCCATCTGCCAGTCACTCAAGAAGGCCGTCCCGGTGTCCGCGAAGCGAAAGAGGAACCCAATGGCGATATAGCCGATCAGGGGGGGGATCCGGAGCCGTTCCAGGGCGGGTTTGACCAGGAGGGCCAGGAGCAGTGCCAACCCGACCAGAAGAATCGCCAGGGCCATGCTGTGGCTTTCGTGAAGCATGGGAAAGAGAGCGTTTCGATATATGCAATTAATCCGGGGCGGGGGGATTCTCGTTTTCTTCCCGGGCCAGTTTTTTCAGTTGCCGACGGCGCAGGATGAGGATGCCGATGAATACGGCCACCACGAGCACAACCACGAGTTGAACCGTATTTGTCGCATCTTGCATCATGCTGAGTTTCTTTGGGAAATACCATCCGAGCAGAATGAGCACGCCCACGTTCAGGGGGGCGACGAGGGCATCAATCAGCAGAAAGCGGGAGAGGGGGACGCCGGATGTCCCCGCGATAAAGAAGAGCGGAGAGCGAAACCCCGGGAGAATGCGCGCGGCCAGGAGG
>CAZCOO010000257.1:0-2653 GCA_964500395.1 uncultured Verrucomicrobiota bacterium | reverse complement strand
GGTCCGGATGCCGCCCTGGCGGAGGAGGCGGAGCCGTTCCGGGCCGATGCCGGGAAGGTGTCGCAGCGCCCCGCGGATCAATGCAGCCGCTCCCGCTTTTTCTTCAGAATCTCGGACGCCTTCCCGAGCCGCCGGTTCAGGCGGATGGCCTCCTCGTCCTCGGGCGGCGGCGCGGCGGCGGGAGGGCGGGCCTGGCGCAGGGTCCGGATCTCCGGCACGATCACCGCTCCGTCCAGAAGGGCCGCCAGCAGGCTGCGCGTACAGGCCTGGGCGGCGTTCGACTCGACGAGAAACTCCTCCAGCTCCTCGTCCTCCACCCCCGGCGGCAGGGGGGGGACGCAGGCGGGGCAGCCCGCGGCGCATTCGCACGCCTCCACGATCTCCCGGCACAGGGCCAGGGCCTCGTCGAGCTTCTCATAAATCTTCTCCGCATAGCCCACCCCGCCCTCGTGGGTGTCGTAGAGGTAGAGCGCGCTCTTCCACCGCCGGTCGTCCTCCTCGTGCAGGGAGACATCCGTCTCGATGTCCTTGATGTCCCCCATGCAAAGGCTCGGCCCGGCGTGGCGCAGCAGGTAGCTCAACCCGAACAGTGCCGCGCCGAGATACCGCCGGTCGCGTTCGTCCATCGCCTGCTTCCATTCCGGGGGGGGCAGAAGGGAAAAGCCGGTGGTGTCGTACTCAAACGGAGGCAGCGTTATGGGCCCGTACCCGATGTTCTCGAAGGTCCGCTCGCGGATCTTCTTGTAGAGCTTGGGCTGCTTGTTGACGTGGATGTAGCCGAACCGCACCGGCGCGCCCTGCACCTCGCTCTCCGTCTCCGCTTCGGTCATCTCGATCCGGTTCTCCCACACCGCCTCCGTGTAGTAATCCACGCGGACCTGGTCGACCCGGCACAGTTTCTTGTCGAGATCCAGGTCCATCGACATGTAGCGCCGCCCGAGGTGCTGGTAGATCGCGTCCTTGTAGAGCGTCCCCCGCGCCCCGATCGGGTCGATCTCGCCGATCACCTCCGAGCCGTGCACGATCTGCACGTTGTAATCCGTCATGCCCCGCAGGTTGACCCCGCGGGCCGGGTAGTCGGACAGCGCATAGCGATAGCACTCGTGGTAGGGCGCCAGTGTTTTGTCCTCCGCCAGCACCCGCACCGCCATGTGGTAGGCCCGGCCGTCAAAGTGGGGCTCCTCCGGCCGCAGCGGGTGCTCGTAGGCCGAGCACGGCAGGTGCTGCAGGATGATGTAGGGGTTGTCGGCACTGAGCCACGCCTCTTCCACCGGCGCCCGCATGATGTACTCGGGGTGGTTCACCAGGTACTGGTCCACCGGCACATCCTTGGCCACGTACACGATCACCGCCCCGTCCCCCTTCCGGCCGACGCGCCCCGCCTGCTGCCAGAAGCTGGCCACCGTCCCCGGATGCCCCGAGAGCAGGCACAGGTCGAGATCCCCGATGTCGATGCCCAGCTCCAGCGCATTGGTGGTGAGAATGGTGTTGATGCGCCCCTCGAACAGATCGCGCTCCAGCGTGCGCCGCTCGTTGGGCAGCAGCCCCCCCCGGTACGGCTTCACCCGCGCGGCCAGCCCGGGGTGGCGGTCCGTCACCGCCCGGTACAGCCGCTCCACTTCCTGCCGGGCCCGACAGAAACAGATCGTGCGCACCCGCTCCTCCGTCGCCTTCCGGATGAGCGGCACCGTCACCGAGGCCGGCCCCTTGCGGTACAGCGCCGACCCCGCGCTCTGCACCAGGGCCGGGTTTACAAAATACACCTCCCGCTGCGGACGCGGCGCCCCGTCCCGGTCGATCACCCGGAACGAGCGGTGGAACAGTCCCTCGACGTGCTGTCCCGGATTGCCCACCGTGGCCGAGCTGCAGATGAATGTCGGGCGGCTGCCGTGCAGTTCGCAGACCCGGAGCAGCCGCCGGAAGACATTGGAAACGTGGGACCCGAACGCCCCGCGGTAGATGTGCACCTCGTCCACCACGATGTAGCGCAGGCGGGACAGGAAGCTCTTCCACCCCCGGTTGTGATGGGGCAGGATCCCCGCGTGCAGCATGTCGGGATTTGTGATGACAAAGTCCGAACCGCGCTGAATGTTCCGCCGCTCCTCCCGCGGTGTGTCCCCGTCAAACGTCCCCAGCTTATGTGTCCCGGTCGCCGCCCGCAGGAGGCCTCCGAGGGTTCCCTCCTGATCCCGGGACAGGGCCTTCGTCGGGTACAGGAGCAGCACGCCGAACGGCGCCTCCGCCTGCAGGTATTCATTCAGGATCGGCAACAGGAACGAAAGCGTCTTCCCGCTCGCCGTGCGGGACACCAATACCGTGTCGTCCCCCCCGCGAATGGCCTCGAACGCCTCCGCCTGGTGCGAATACAGCGACCCGATGCCCTGCCGCTCCAATACCGCGCGCAGCTCGGGGGCCAGCGCATCGGGAAAGGCCGACGAGGCCCCGGGCTGAGCGCCCAGGGACTGGTGCGCCTTGATCTGGTGCTCAAAGCGCTGCTCGAGATACGCGGTGACAGAGGAAATACCGGACATTCAGAATCGTGCGTTGAGAGACTTCACGGGTACGCAATACACGCTTACTCTACATCCCTCCGCCTCACCCGCGAAGAGAAAATGGACGTTCGGACAACAGCACGCCCCGCCCGCCCACAAAG
>CAZCOO010000256.1:0-2659 GCA_964500395.1 uncultured Verrucomicrobiota bacterium | reverse complement strand
GTACATGATGGACCACCAGGAAATCGGCGACAACCACAATGCGCCCGTCTTCTACTGGTGTTATAAGCGGATTGGCGAATTCATTCCCGAGCTGGTCGGCGAAGGAAAGCATCCCCGGGTCATGCTCGACTACTCCGGCTGCCTGTTTCACGGCCTGCGCATGATGGGAGCGGACGATTTGTTCGAGGCCCTCAAGACCATAACCTGCGACCCCGCCTACCGCCCCTGCGTAGAGTGGCTGGGCACACCCTGGGGGCACGCCGTAGCCCCCTCTACCCCCACCCAGGACTACCGCCTTCACGTACGCGCCTGGCAGCATCATTTCGCCGGCATTTTCGGCTACGAGGCCCTGGAACGGGTGCAGGGCTTTTCTCCTTCCGAGATGGCCCTGCCAAACGAACCCGACGTCGCCTACGAGTTCGTCAAAACCCTTCGGGACTGCGGCTTTCGCTGGGTCCTCCTGCAGGAGCACACCGTGGAAACCCCGGACGGAGGGGGCATCCGGCACCCGCACCTCCCCCATCGCCTGGTCTGCCAAAATTCGGACGGCGAAGAAGCCTCCATCATCGGCATCATCAAAACCCAGGGCAGCGACACAAAGCTCGTGGCCCAGATGCAGCCCTACTACGAGGCGAAAGGCCTCCAGCGACACGACCTCGCCGGCCACTCCGTGCCCCCGCTCGTAACCCAGATCGGAGACGGGGAAAACGGCGGGGTCATGATGAATGAATTTCCCGCCAAGTTCATGGAAGTCATGCGCGAGGCGTCCGGCACGGACACCGCCCCGGTCAACGCATCGGAGTATCTTGAGTACCTCGATGGAATCGGCGTGTCCGAGAAGGACTTCCCGCTTTGCCGGCCCGTGCAGCAGAAAAAGCTGTGGGATCGGGTCGCGCCCGGCGAAGGACGCGAAAAAGTGGAAGCCGCCATCGGTGAGCTGCAGCAGGAAGACCACGAGTTCCACATGGAGGGCGGCAGCTGGACAAACGACCTGTCCTGGGTGCAGGGATATGAGAACGTAATCGGGCCCATGCAGGAAGTCAGCGCCCTCTTCCATCAGAAGATGACGCAGGGGGGCGTCTCCACCGACGATCCCCGCTATCGCAACGCCCTGTATCACCTCCTGATGTCGCAAACGAGCTGCTACCGGTACTGGGGCCAGGGGCAATGGACCGATTTCGGTCGTGAAATCTGCCGCCGGGCCAGGGAAATCATCGAAAACGGAGACGCACCGGCGTAATCCTGGAGAGCATCGCGCATGCCTGAAGAGGTCTATCACGCCCTTGTGCTGAATATGCATCAGCCCTGGGGCAATCTCGACCACCTGCTCAACCATCCGGATACCGCCTGGGAGGCCAAGGAGGCGCTTTTCGCCTACGACCGCCTCCCGCGCGCGGTCGACGGATTCGAGGACGTGGCCCGGGTGCATGCCGCCTTTTCCGGCAGCCTCCTGGAAACGCTGTCCACGCCCACCTTTCAATCGCGCATCTACGGGACCGTGAAATGCGGGGATTTGCTGTGGAGACTTCGCCACCCCGCCATCGAATTGCTCGGCACGGGATACTACCATCCGGTCCTTCCCCTGATCTCCGAGCCGGATCGGCAGGAACATCTTCTGCGCTGGCTCGGCATCAGCCGACACCTCTTTGACCGCAGCTTCCAGGGATTCTGGCCTCCGGAGCTGGGCTTCAGCATGGACTTGATTCCCCTCCTCGTCCGGCACGGGTACCGTTACGTGATCGTGGACAGCGAGCAGATCGTGCCCAAGACGCCCATGCGCTGGGAAGAACTCCGGTACCGCCCTCACATCGCGCGCAACGGCGATGCGGAAATCGTGGTGATTCCCCGGGACCGGGACCTGTCGATCGCCCAGGAAGGGGGCATGGAACCGGAATGGTTTATGCAGGAGGCAGCCGAACGCACAAAATGGTGTGCCTTCCCCCCGTTGATCTGTACCGCGACCGATGGAGATAATGGCGGGTGGTTTCGCAATACCCGGTGGGAATCCAATTTCTGGGGATCCTTTTACCAACCTTTCTGCCACAAGGTCCGCGAGGGGGCATCCCCCGTGAAACCGATCTTTATTCATGACTACCTGGACCAGTTCGGGCCGGCCGGAGAGGTCATTGTCCGCACCGGCGCCTGGAATACGGGCGACCACAATGGAATCGGCTTCATCCAGTGGACCGGTTCCCCCATGCAGAAAGTCGCCCTGCAGCGTGTCAAGGAGGTCAGCAAAGCCGTCCACGATGTCCGGTGGGCGGCGGGTCAGATCCCCGGACACCATCCCGAGCTGGACGCACAGATCGAAGAAGCCATGTGGCATCTCCTGCGGGCCGAAACAAGCTGCCACTTTTTCTGGGGGGATGCCTGGGTTCACCACTGCCACAGCGACCTCGATGAAGCCGAAGCCTGGTTGAGCCGCGCCCGGCAACACCAGGACTGGATATAATACAGGCGGATCTGATGGTACCGGCCCGTCTGTTCACTCACCCGTCGCCTTTACAACCCCTGCCGCGTCTCCTAGAATTTCGTCCCATGGACGAGGGAACGACATCACGTCCGCCCCCCTCCCCCTGCGGCCGGCGGCAGATGTTTGCGAACTACTATGAATAATTAACAAGTGAGAACGAGTGGCGCCCCGACCGGGGGCCGGGCG
>CAZCOO010000255.1:0-2887 GCA_964500395.1 uncultured Verrucomicrobiota bacterium | reverse complement strand
GCCCCGGGACCCGCCATCCACACCCCCCGCGCCCCGGCGGGGCGCACGACACGCCGCGCTCTTGCACTTCGGGACGCGAACCCCTATAACCCCCGTTCACCCCCCACGGAGATTTTCGCCGATGTTTGATCTCATCTTGGCCAGTCGATCAAAAGCCCGCGCGCATCTGCTCACATCGGCCGGGATCGCGTTCCGGCAAATCCCCTCGGACGATCCCGAACCGTCGCGCGAGCCCGATGAACCGCTGGACGCCTTTGTCATCCGGCTGGCCGAACGGAAGGCGCGCCGGGTGTTTGCCGACCATCCCGACGCCGTCATTCTCGCCGCCGATACGGCCCTGGGACTCGACGGCGATACGCTGGGGAAACCCGCCGACGAGGCGGCCGCTATCGACATGTTGTTGCGCATGGCCGGCCGCACCCACCGGCTTGCCTCCGGCATCGCCGTCCTTTCCCCGAAAACCCCCTCCCCGCTGACGGCCTGCGACATTGCGGAGGTCCGCATGCGCCCGTGGAATCGCGAGCGCATCACTCGATATGTCCGCGCCGCGCGCCCCTTTCGCTACGCGGGCGGCTACGCCCTGCAGGAAGAGGGCGCGGTGATGGTGGAACACATCCGAGGAGACCCCAACACGGTGATCGGCCTTCCCATGGGCCGGACGGAAGACCTCCTCCGGAAAGCGGGCTTCACGGGGCTGTAACGACTGCCGCGAATGCTCGCCCCCGCACCTCAGACGATTTTCTTTACGTAACTACTCTTCGCGAGGCGGTCAAAGCGTGCCGACAGAACCGACGCCAGTGCACGTCCGTACACGCTTTGCGGGGGATAATAAAAGCAATCCCTGGCTTGGAGGCTGTTGCGTTCATGCTTTGCTTCGTACCAGACAAGATCGGGATCGGTCAGCGTCGCAAAGTGAGTGCTTTCCAGCTTTTCGAGCCACGCTGCATCTTCATCGGCCGATGGTTTGTCCAAAGGGGCTGCATGCCAAACATGCACTTTCCCGGACTCGGATTGTTCGGCAACAGATCGCAATGTCGCCAGGCATTTCTCCGTCGGCTGAATTAAAAAGTAGCGGATTTCCACCCCTTTTTGGATCCATCTCACCAGATCATCCCGCCAACGGTAACCTTTACGGGACAGGTTCGGGCGATTGCTTCCCACAACACGGAGAGTAGACCCCGCCTGAACGGCCTCGTCGAGCAGTGGCGAAAGCGTTGTCGCAATAGACGCCTTTTCATGGAATTCAGCTTCTCCGGGAGGAGGGCTTTCCGCCATTACCAGCGCGTCGAAATTCGGATCCTGAGTTCGATCAGGACTGTCCATCAACGCATACAGATTCTCGACGGTCAGCGAACGGATTCTGGCCAGAATATCTTGCTGGTAGTGCATCCAGGTCAAGCTCTCGTGGAAGTTCACAGCCACACAGCCGTGAATATCAGACGGCAAATTCACGGAAGACTCTAATGTTGGTTATCCCGGATTGCAAGCGTACACACACGATCACCTGTACGTCCAGCAGGATATTCGGTGGGTAATATTTCCCTCCGGCAGGTGTTCCACAAAATTCTTCTCCTTCGTAGGAGGCCCCGCGCACGGCATCTATCTCAGGATCCAGTTCCAACCACACTCGAATCACATCCTGAAGCTTAATGTCAGCCAGCTTTTCCCTGGCCTTATCTTCAAGTTGCTCCACGAGAGCTGGGAAAAGAACATTTTTGAGGAAGGAGAAATTTACGCGTCTAGCGAGATTGAGACAATGCTCGACGTTGAAATCCATTTCCAGCACCGCGCATTCCGGTTCCCCCATTATGGTCATCATATACTCGCGGGCGGACTCCCATCCCCTGTATACGCCATCTTCATACATATAACATCCCGGACCGTACCAATGGCGCTTGTTTGAAGAGGGCCTGAACTCTTGCTCCTCGACCATTTTGTGCGCATCCTGAATACTTGTCCCGTGATAGCCAACGCCTCGCCTCTTCTCAAAGACCGGGCTCCAAGGCGCATCCGAATATTTTTCTTTAATTGTATCAGCCATTAACATTCCCCTAAATCAAACCTGATACGGCTGCTGATACCACCATGCCGGACATCCCGATTCAAGTAACAAAAATCCCCGCCTTCATTGATCACCTATAAGTGTGCCTTCCCGGTTTCACGGGTTGGGAGATTCGCCACGAACCTTCGAAGCATGATGATCTCCCGGATAAAGCCCGCCCCTGGGGTGAAGCGTGCCGGCACGCAGAGAAACGGCATTGCAACATCTCGTCTTCCGCCCCCTGGCGGCGTGTGCCTGTCCCGAGCCCGGCGACGGGCGGGGGTGGCGGATCAAAAAGGAAAACGGCTTTTGCTGTGGTCCTGGTCCGCGCGGATATCTCCACCCCGCTCGACCCTTGCAACGCCCAGCCGCCTTCAGGGCGCTCTAAAGCAGAGCGTGGCGTTGTGCCCGCCGAAGCCGAGCGAATTGTTCAGACAGGCTCCGACGGATGCTTCGCGGGCTTCGTTGCCCACCACGGTCAGCTCGCATTCGGGGTCCGGGGTCCGGTAGTTGATGGTTGGCGGGATCGCGCCATGGTGAATCGACAGCGCACAGGCGACCGCCTCCAGGGAACCGGCCGCTCCCAGCAGGTGGCCGGTCATGGATTTCGTGGACGTCACCGGGACCCGCGATCCCGCCTCGGCCCCGAGGGCCTGGCGGATGGCCAGGGTTTCCCCCTTGTCATTCAGCGGGGTCGAGGTCCCGTGGGCATTGATCATATCGATGTCTTCCGGCGCACAGCCCGCGTCCTGCAGGGCCAGCTCCATCCCCCGCGAAGCGCCGCGGCCGGTAGCATCCGGCGCCGTCATGTGATACGCATCGCACGTCCGGCCGTATCCGCCGGCT
>CAZCOO010000254.1:0-2915 GCA_964500395.1 uncultured Verrucomicrobiota bacterium | reverse complement strand
GTGCAGGCGTTCCCAGGCGAGGTTCAGGGCCCGCACTTTGCCGGGGAAGGTGCGGCAGTCGCGGTGCGGGGCGCGGATCAGCTCGAGCGGGGCGAAGCTCTCGGCCGCGCGGCTGACGATGGCGGGTGTGCCGTCTGCCGAGCCGTCATCCACCACGATCCAGCGCCGCGGCGGCAGGGTCTGGGACCGGACGGATTCGAGAGTCCGGCCGATGTACGGAGCCTCGTTGCGGGCCGCGGTCATAAGGACGTAGGGAGAATCCGCGGGCCGGGTATTCATAACAGGTCCTCCGCGGGCCGGAGCGGCTGGAGGGGGGGCGGCGGAAACGGCGCGGTTGCCCGCTCCCCGGTTCCGGCTGCGGCCGCGATTGTCTCGGCCGTCATCGTGCGGATGGAGGCGATCCAGGCGAGCTGCATGTACCAGATGAGCGTGATCTGCCCGAAATACGTCGACCCCATGAAGGCGACACAGTGGGCGAAAAGCGACGCGCCCACGCCCCAGACCAGGAGGCCCGCTCTGCGGCTGTCCGGGGCGACGCGCACGGCCTGTCCGACCCCGGAAAAGGCGAGCCCCAGCAGCAGCGCAAACAGCAGCAGCCCCAGGATGCCGCCGTTGACGCCCTCGAAGACATACTGGTTGGTGACATCCCGCAGGTTCATCCAATGCGGGCCCCATTCGCCGAGGGTGTCGGTGCCGGCGGCCGCCCATTCGCCGAATCGCCCGACAAATTCATCGATGAGCTTGTAGCGGTGGTAGCCGGATGAGGCGCTGAAGACCTTCACTTTCATGAACAGGGACCAGACCGGACCGGTCATGACGATGTGCAGCAGGCCCACTCCCAGGACGACGCCCCAGCGGAGGAGACGAACCCATCGCCGCACCGGCCACAGGCAGAGGGCGCCTATCCCCGCGGCCAGGGTGAGGACGGCGCCGCTGCTGTTGCTGAGCCAGGCAATGATGGCGGCCGCCGCGGCCCCGGCCAGGCCGGCCGCGTATGCTGCTCTGCCCTGATGCCGGCGGGCGAGGAACAGGGGAACCAGGGTGGCGGCATAGGTGCCCGCCATGATGGAATTGCCGAAAGGTCCCTGGCATCGCAGCATGCCGGCCCGGACGGCCGTGTGTGCCGGGACCCCCCCGAAGACGGCGAAGAGGTTTCGGCCCGTTGTGTATTCGACGGCCATGACGGCACACAGCGTCAGCACCAGGCAGAGAAGAACCTGTACCAGCCGGTTGATTACATGCAAATCCGCGACCGACAGCCGGGCGATGAGGTATATGCCGAGGGCCGTGAACACCAGGCCCATGCGATTGATGACAGCTCCCATGGTCTGCCGCAGGGCGATGTAGGCCAGGGCATTGGCGGTGAGGTAGGCGAGAAACAGCACGTCAAAGAGATCGACTCGAATCGGCGGGGCGTCCCGTCGCAGGACGACCCGGAGCAGGCCGAACAGCACCATGAGGCGCATCATGGAGAAGTCGAAGGAAAACACGACAATCTGCTGTTGGACCGGGATCAGCATGGACACAACGACCATGGGGATGAGGACCCGGCGCCAGGGGAGGGTGAAGATGAACACCCCGGCGAGCAGGGTGCAGCACAGGGCCGCCGGATGGAGGACGGTCTGGTTGTAAATGGCATCCATGGCAATAGGCCTTCTACACACGGCGGCCGGGCGGCATGGCGGGGCGCCTTCTGTCGCGGGCCCGCGATGTCCACGGGGGTAACGGGGTCTCATTCATGCCACATGCTGCTCCGGCGCCTGGGTCTGCATGCCGAACACGCCGGGTTCGGTCGCGGCGCGGATCGCGGCGACAATCCGCCCGGCCGTTCGGCCGTCCCACAGCTCGGGCACTTCGCCGAACCGCCGGGGGCGGGAGAGGATGTCTTCAATATCGCCCATGAGGTGGGCCGGCCGCGTGAGACGATTGCTTCCCTGAACAATGGTGATGGGGCGCTCAGTGTTGGGTCGCAGCGTGAGACAGGGCGTGCGGAAGAATGTGGTTTCTTCCTGGAGCCCGCCGGAGTCGGTAATGACCAGCCGGGCGTGTTCGCTGAGCCAGAGGGATTCATGATATCCGACGGGATCGACGAGGCGTAGCCGGGTCCGGGCACTGGGCCGGATGGAGAATGTGTCCAGCATCTTCCGCGTGCGGGGGTGGAGGGGAAAGAGAACCGGGACCCGGGTGGACAGGCGCTCCAGATCCCTCATGATGAGGGCCAGGGAGTCGCGATTGTCGACATTGCCCGGGCGGTGGAGTGTGACGTATACGAATTCGCCGTTGCGCAGGTTGAACCTGGCCCGGGTGCCGTTGCCCCGGGCCCGTTTGAGGTTCCGCACAAGGCTGTCGATCATGATATTGCCGACGCGGACGATCTTGTGCGCCTCGACCCCTTCCCGTTTCAGGTTTTCATCGGCGTCGGGAGACGGGGTCAGCAGGAGGTCGGCGAGGACGTCGGTGACCCGCCGGTTGATTTCCTCCGGCATGCTGCGGTCGAAACTGCGGAGCCCGGCCTCCACGTGAGCGATGCGGATTCCCTTTTTGGCCGCCACCAGGGCACAGGCCATGGTGGAGTTGACGTCGCCGAAGACGACCACCCACCGAGGCTGCTCCCGGTCGCAGGCGGCCTCGAAGCGGGACATGATGCGCGCGGTCTGCTCCGCATGGGTGGCGGACCCGACATCCAGGGAGATGTCCGGGGGCGGGATGTCCAGTTCCGCAAAAAACCGGTCGGACATGGCGTCGTCATAGTGCTGGCCGGTGTGGACGAGCGAGTAGCTCATGGCCTCTTCGGTAAACGGGGCGGGCTGGGTCCGCAGGGTGTGGATCACCGGCGCGATCTTCATGAAGTTCGGCCGCGCGCCGGCCACCAGCAGCAAGTGGACGGGGGCCTTCACGGGTTGCCTCCCACCGGT
>CAZCOO010000253.1:0-3025 GCA_964500395.1 uncultured Verrucomicrobiota bacterium | reverse complement strand
AACTTCTTCACCGGCCGGGCAAGCCGGCCGGGGTCGATCCCTGACGGAGCCCCCTGTCCCCGGTTGCAGCGTCGGCTCCGTTTATTGCTCGCTCGGGGCCATATTTTCGTCGTGGAGGACCTGATCCTGACTGTCACAGCGAGGTTGTTTTTATTTCAAACCCCGTGCGTTTTTCGTATGCTGTGCGCGCACGATTCATGAGTAGAGGCATTATGATTCCTGTCGCCGACACCGCACCCCGGGATGAAGTGAAAATGAGAAGCAACCCATTCCCTTCAGAAGACATATCGCGCGCGGGCCTGATGGCGTTTCTTCTGTGCTTTCTTGCCGTGGGGCTGCAGGGCGCGGGGCCGGGCAGCGAATTCTCCGATCCTTTTGAGGCGGCCACTCCCGGCGAGGAGTTAAAAGAGTACCTGCAGGATGAACTCCCCGGGGAGGAGGACGGGGAAGAGCCCTCACTCGCCCGCGTCATCCGCCTGGGATCGCTTCAACAGGTTCGCGAACGGATCGAGTCCGGCCATGGCGTCAACGAACGGATCCGGGGGTTTACCCCTCTCCATTACGCGGTGTTATCGGAATGGAAGGGCATTGTGGAGTATCTGCTTGATGAAGGAGCCGATCCCGATGCGGGGCACCTGCAAACAGGCGCCACCCCGCTGCATTTTGCGCTCATTCAAGGACACGTTCCGATCGCTGAGCTGCTTCTGGAGCGCGGGGCCGATGCCCGCGCCGCCGCTCGCACGGGCCATCAGCCCCTGCATTTTGCTGCCGTGCAGGGAGCATTGGACATGGTTCGGCTGCTGCTGGAGAAGGGGGCGGAGGTCGACGCCCGAACCGTGGATCAGCACACGCCCCTCATGATGGCCGTGTTTTTCGGTTCCACGGAGGTCGGAAAATTCCTGATCGGCAAGGGGGCGGATGTGAATGCCCGAACCGATAATGGGATGACGGCTCTCTTTTATGCCGCGCTGATGAACCGTTACCCTCTGCTGGATGTGCTGCTGGAGAAGGGCGCCAACCCGAATGAACAAGGGATACGAGGGATCACCGCCCTCCAGATCGCTTCGGTCAGGGGTCATGAGGAGGTGGCCGACCGGCTGCTCCTGGCCGGTGCCGATGTCGACCTTCGAAACCACAAGGGGTCCACCGCGGTGTGCGATGCCGTGCTGTACGGTCATGTGGATGTGGCGAAGCTGCTGGTTGCGGCGGGGGCCGATCCGGAAGTGGCCAATTACGACAAACAGACTCTGGCGCATCTCGCAGCCATGAGGGGGCACTCGCATGGTCTCGAATGGCTGATCGAACAAGGAGCGCCCATTGACGTTCGAAATTCCTATGACGTCACCCCCCTCTTTTATGCGGCGGAGAATGGGCATCCGGAGTGTGTGCGTCTTCTGCTCGAGGCAGGAGCGCAGAATGTGATGATGTTTGAAGCCCATCCCCAGTCTCCCTTCCATCGAGCGGCAAAAAAGGGGCAGGTGGACTGTGTGGCTGTGTTCCTGGAGCATGGCGTGGATATTCAATCCACGGAGGCCGACTACAAGCGGACCGCACCCCATTATGCCGCCTGGCTGGATGACACGGAAACACTGGATTTCCTGATAGAGAAAGGAGCGGACATCAACGCCTGCGATGAAAACGGAAATTCGGTTCTTACCTATGCAGCAGCATCCCAGACAACGAATGCGGTCGAGCTCCTGCTGGGCGCGGGGGCGGATATTTCCCTCGGGGACAATAGAGGTGAAACTCCGCTTATGGCGGCCGCCTCTGAAGGGGATCTGGGCATCGTACGGCTCCTGGCAGATCAGGGAGCGGACCTCGGGGCCCGGCGGCAAAGCGGGGGTACGGCCCTCATCAGCGCAGCGCGGCATCCCCACGTGCCTGTGGCCGCGTTTTTGATCGAACGCGGGGCCGATGTGAACGATGCGCAGACAAACGGGATGACGTCTCTTCACTACGCAGCAGGAGAGGGCGATGAGGATCTGGTACGGGTTCTGCTGAATGCCGGGGCGAACGTGAATGCGGCCAGCGACTGGCTGGATGGCCTGACTCCATTTCTCAACGCCGTCCGCCGCGGCGAACTCGACATTGCGGAACAGCTTCTCAATGCGGGCGCCGACTTGCACAGCACCTTTAGAGAAGATGGGTGGAGCGCCCTTCACAGCGCAGCCTGGCGTGGGGATAAAGGCCTCTGCGAAATGCTCATCGAGAGGGGGATCGACGTGAATGTTCAGTCGGATTCGGGGGATACACCCCTGACTCTTGCCCGAGTCGCGTCCAGGCCGGCCATTGCGGACTTGTTGGAAGCGCATGGAGCAAAAGACTTGTCCGAAAGCAAACGGTATGACGTGAAATTTACCTTCCGGGAGCCTCATGCCCGGTCGGTCTATCTGGCGGGCACATTTAACAACTGGTCGATGGGCGACTGGCCGCTGGAGCAGACCAAAGACGGGGTCTGGACCCGGACCCTGCACCTCAAGGAAGGAGAGTACGGCTACAAATTCATCGTCGACGGAGAATGGATATTCGACCCGGCCAATACCAACAAGGGACATATCGCCGGCAGGATTAATTCGCTGATTCGGGTTCCGGATCAGCAGGTCAATACAAACCGGTCGCCCGAAGAAGTGCGGGTAGAACTGGCATTGAGGTACCCGGCTGCATCCGATGTGCATGTTGCGGGAGAGTTTAATGACTGGAACACAGAGAGCCATTCCCTGGAAAAGGCCTCGGACGGCGTATGGAGGATTGCCTTCGAAGTTCCCGCGGGCACATACGGCTACAAATTTATCGTGGATGGGCAATGGATACTCGATCCGGCGAACCCGAAAACCGTCGTGGTTGGCGGAGTCGTGAATTCGAAACTGGTCGTGGAGCGCTGATGGTCCGTCGCGCCCCCCCGGACGCAGCTCGTGCATCTTCCTGTAGCCACGCCGTTGCACGGCGTGCTCCCCGGACGGCCGCCACGCAGGAGCACGAGGAACTTCTTCACCGGCCGGGCAAGCCGGCCGGGGCCGTTTCTGGA
>CAZCOO010000252.1:0-3039 GCA_964500395.1 uncultured Verrucomicrobiota bacterium | reverse complement strand
TCAGCCCCGAGCAGCAGGCGGAGATCGAGACATTCCGCGAGCAGCGCTTCGAGGTGCAGCAGCGGTTGAAAGAAGTCCGGAAAAACCTGCGGCGCGAGATCGAGGCCCTCGGGCTGAAGGTGAAGGTAATCAACATCGGCCTGGTCCCGGCCGCGGTGGCCCTGTTCGGGATCGTCTACGGCTGGAACCGCCGCCGGAAAACTCGACGGTAACCGGTCGCCGGGCCGGCCGCCCCGCCCGCCCGGCACATGGGAGGAAAGGAAACGAGGCATGAAACCGCGAACGTTAGTCATCTTACTTGGGCTGCTCATTGTCCTGGCCGGACTGGCCTTTCTCACGAACCGGGAGGCGCGCGGCCCGGCGGTGGCCGGCGGCCCGGCTCCCGGCGAGGCCGTGTTTCCCGGGCTGGACGTCAATGCCGTGACCTCGTTCACCGTCACGCGCGGCGAGGAGTCGACCGAGGTGCGGCGGCAGGCCGAACGCTGGACGGTGCCGGCCCTCTACGGCTACCCCGCCGACTACGCGAAGCTCTCGGCCCTTCTGCTGCGGATTGCCGAACTCGAGGTGGGCCAGGTCGTGCGCGGCGGGGCGGACACGCCGGAGGAATTCGGCCTCAGCCGGGAGGCGGATCCGCAGGCGCTGCCCACCGAGTTTACGCTGTCCGGCGGGGACGACGCCCCCCTCGCCACGCTCCTGGTGGGCGATACCCGCCGGCGGGAAAGCGGCAACATGCTCGGGTCTCTGCCGGACGGGCAGTACCTGAGGGCAGACGACGGCCCCGTGATCCTGGTGGAGGACAACTTCGAGTACACCTCCGCCAATCCCCAGGGCTGGCTCCGCCGCGATCTGTTCGGCGTCGCCTACACCAATGTGCAGGCCGTATCGGTGGAAGCGGAAGCGACGACCCTCTCCATGACCCGCTCCAACGCGACCACCTTTGTGCCGGCGGGCCTCGCAGAGGATGAGCAGGCCGACCAGACGGCCCTGCGCCGCCTGGCCCGGGCCTTCCGCGATGTGGAACTGCTGAGCGTGGCGGATCCCGGGCTTGCGGAAGAGGCCATGGGGCTTGCTGAGCCGGCCGCGACCGTGACGGTGTCCTCCTCCGCCGGGCCGGTCTACACCATCTCCTTCGGCGCCGCCGCGCCCGACACCAGCGGCCGATATGCCTCGATCGAGGTGTCATGGGACGGCGAGGGGGACGCCCCCCCCGCGATCCGGGAGCAGCAGGCGCTCTTCGACGAGTGGACGTACATCCTCAGCCAGGCCACCTACAGCGAGCTGGTCGTGGAGAGGGACAGCTTCATCCTCGAGCCGCAGGCGGACGAGGCCGGCGCGCCCGCCCCGGCGGGGGGCGGCCTGCCGGCGCAGAGGCCCGGATCCATTCCGGCCGGTGCGCCCGCGTCGCCCCCGGACGCCGCCCCGGGCGGGGAGTGAGGCGATGAAATCGCTGGGCCTCATGCTGGTGATTGCGGGGGCCGTAGTCGCCGTGCTCGGCCTCGGCATCCTGGCGGCGGACAAGCTTCCGTTTCTCGGGCGCCTGCCGGGGGATTTCCACGTCCGCACCGGCCGCACCAGCGTCCACATCCCGCTGGCGACCTGCCTGATCCTCAGCCTGTTGCTGACGCTGATCCTGAACCTGGCCCTCCGCCTCTTCGGACGGTAGGCGTTACGGGCCGATGCCGTCCTCCAGGAAGCGCGCGCGGTCTTCCTGCGAGGGGATGCCGCACGAATCCCGCTGCCCGAACCAGCGGACGCGATGGGCGGCGATCCAGTTGTAGACGGCATCCCGGAGGGGGCGGGGGATGATGCGGAATGCGGTCAGCACCGGCCAGGGAAACCGCAGGCCCCGGGCGATGCGGAGGGCGGCATCGCTCCGTTCGAAGACCCCGGCTTCCGGATCGAAGAGGACCATGGTATCCAGGGCGTCCGGGTCGCGGCCGTGGGCCTCCAGCAGGCCGCGGCCGGCCGGGGACTGCAGGGAGGCAAAGCGGAAACGCCGGTGTCGATCGCGCTCGAGGATAAACCGGACCGCCCCGTGGCAGAGGTTGCACACGCCGTCGAAGAGAACCACGGCTTGGCCTTCGAGATTGTTGCTGGCAGTATGCTCATTCATTTTGACGGCAGGCCCTCATCCTTGCAGGCCCTTCACCTTATCACGATGCAGACCGAACGCGAGCGACAGCCCATGAAGAAAGCCGAACGAGCCGAGTATATCCGCCGAACGCTGGACGAGCTCTACCCCGACCCACAGGTCCCGTTGCAGCACCGCGATCCCTACACGCTGCTGGTGGCGGTTCTGCTCTCGGCCCAGTGCACGGACGCCCGGGTCAACCAGGTGACGCCCGGTCTCTTCGCCCGCGCCTCCACCCCGGAGGCGATGGCCGGGCTTCCGGAAGAAGAGATCGAAGCCCTGATTCGCACCTGCGGCCTGTCCAAAAACAAGGCCCGGGCCATCCGCTCGCTGTCGCGCACCCTGGCGGATGAATTCGGCGGCGAGGTGCCCGATTCGTATGAGGCGCTGGAATCGCTGCCCGGCGTGGGGCACAAAACGGCCTCGGTGGTCAAGGCGCAGGCCTTCGGCGAGCCGGCGTTCCCCGTCGATACCCACATTCACCGGCTGGCGCAGCGCTGGGGGCTGACCAACGGGCGCAGCGTGGAACAGACGGAGGCCGATCTGAAAAAGCTCTTTCCGCGGGAGGCGTGGAACCGGCTTCACCTCCAGATCATCTTCTACGGGCGGGAGCACTGCACCGCCCGGGGATGCGACGGCACCCAATGCGAAATCTGCCGGACCTGCTACCCCCGAAGACGCAAGCCGGTGGTCACGAAGAAATAGGCGCGCCCCGCAAACGGGCGTTGCCCGGCGGGGGCCCGGGCCCGATTCTACAATGGGAGAAGACGTCTCTGGATGTTGCGGGGGATGTGACGGTGAAACGGGGAACGGACGGCGGGGCCGCCGTCCCTCCCGGATCGTCCGCGGAGGGGGAGAACCACGGATGGACACGGATGCACACGGATGGGGGACTACCAGGTAGGGCG
>CAZCOO010000251.1:2217-3184 GCA_964500395.1 uncultured Verrucomicrobiota bacterium | reverse complement strand
CGGGGTGTGCGGGGCTGTTGCTGCTGCCGGGCGCTATTCGGGTGTATGAGTTGAAAGAGTTGATTCAGGCCTTGCCGAATCGCGGTCCCTGACCGCATGGCGCATCCCGTCAATCCACCCTTCCCAGCATCCGACGGCCGCGGGCAGGTTCCCACGCAGGGTTTTGCCCCCGCTCTGCAGGATTGTCGCCGTGACGCTGCGCAAGACGGGGTGCTTTTCATGTTTCCGGACAAACCGGGAAAACCCGGCCATGGAGTATCGCGAGCGCAAGCGAAGGTCCCGGCCGGTCGTGGCGGACCCGGAATGGGACACCCTCGCGGTGGAAACGGCCAACCCCCAGCCGGCCTTCCGGATTCGATAACAGAGATCCGCATCTTCCCAGTAGAGGAAAAATCCTTCGTCAAAGACGCCGGCCGAGCGAAGCGCCTCGGTGCGCAGCAGCATGCAGGCGCCGGTCACATAGTGCAGGGGGGCCTCCGCATGTGTGTTGAGCCGCGCATGGGCGACCCAGGGATTGATGCGGCCGCCGCCCCAGGCCTGCACCCGGCTTGGATTTGCCGACTCCACCAGGATGGCCCCCGCCAGTCCGGCCCGGGGCGAGTCCTCAAGGGTCTCTACCAGTTTTCCCAGAGCATCGGGGGGAGGCCGCGCATCGTTATTCAGGAGCCAGACATACGGGATCCGCTCCGACAGGGCCCGGCGCAAAACCACATTGTTGGCCGCGCCGAAGCCGCGGTTTTCCTCGAGTTGGAGGCAGGAAATCTCGGGGTACCGGTCCGCCAGGCGGGCCCCGGACCCGTCGGGCGAGCCGTTGTCCACAATGGTGATGCCATAGCGCGGATACGAAAGGTGGACAAGCGAGTCCAGCAACCCGGTCGTTTCGTCGTACCCGTTATAATTGACGGTCACAATCCTGACGGGGGGGGGAGGGGCGGGGTCGCCGGCGTCGTACCCGTCCGAGGCGGAT
>CAZCOO010000251.1:0-2207 GCA_964500395.1 uncultured Verrucomicrobiota bacterium | reverse complement strand
GGGGGCGCATCTGAACGGGCGGGATCCTTCATGATTGTTCTTTTTAGGGGATGCGACTACGGTTGCGCAAGTATGCAGATTGGAGTATCCGCGCGCGGCCTGTCGGTTCCCCTGGGCGGCGCCCGACGAATTCTGGACGAACTTCTGACGTGGCTGCCGGTGCTCGGGCATGGCCACGATATTCGTGTGTATCAACCCCCCGGCACCCGGAGCTTTGAGGGCACAGGTCCAGTCCGTGTGTCCGCCCCCCATCCGGTGCTGTGGGAGCGGGTGGCGCTGCCGCGAGCGCTTGCGCGAACCGCCCCGGATGTCTTCTTGTCCCCCAAAACCCTGCTGCCGGCGAGGCTCCCGCCGCGAACTCGAACTGCGATTATGGTGCTTGATCTCTTGTATTTTTCCATCCGCGGCCGGTATCTGCACGAATACAAGTGGGCGGATATCCTGTACATGCGCCGGTACTTTTTGGATGCCTGTCGCCGGGCGGATGCCATCCTGTGTATATCCGAGTCCACGCGCAGGGATCTGCTCTCCCTCTGTCCGCTTCCCGAGGCCCGTATCCACGTTGTGCCGCTGGGTGTAGGCCTGCCGGAGCCTCATCTCCTGTCCCCGAACCGCATCGAAGAAGTGCGCAGGCGGTATGGGTTGGAACGACCCTATATCTTCTATGCCGGGAGCCTCTCGCCACGGAAGAACATGGTGCGGGGCGTACGGGCCTGGGCCTCTATCGCCGGTCAAATTCCGCACGACCTGGTGGTTACAGCCGGGAAGTCCTGGCGGGACCGGTCCGTGAAGCAGAGTGTTCGCACCCTGGGGATGTCGGACCGGTTCCGGCGGCTGGGAGCCGTTCCTCCCGATGATCTGGCCAGTCTGTATGCCGGTGCGGATATTTGTCTTTATCCGTCGCTGTACGAAGGATTCGGCCTGCCCGTCCTGGAGGCGATGAGCTGCGGCTGCCCCGTGGTGACCTCTGACGCCGCCGCCATTCCGGAGGTTGCCGCGGATGCGGCCCGCCTGGTGGATCCGGAGTCCGAAGAGGCAATGGCCGCTGCGCTGCTGGATGTCCTGACCGACACCGCGGAGGCGGGCCGGCTCCGGGAAATGGGGCGAATCCGGGCCGCCTCGTTCCCCTGGCAAAAAACCGTGCAGTCGACTCTGCATGTACTGGAAGGAATCGTCGCATGAGTGATGTGCCGTTTGTCTCCGTCATCATCCCGACGCACAATCGGGAACCCACCATCCTGGACTCGATACAGAGCGTATTGAACCAGACGTATCCGCACTTTGAGTTGCTGGTGGTGGATGACGGCTCAACGGATGGGAGTGTCGAGCGGATCGCCGAGGTCCGAGACGATCGCCTGCGGTTGATTCCCCTGCCGGTTTCACAGGGGTCGTCCGCTGCCCGGAATGCCGGTCTGCAGGAGGCGCGCGCGCCATGGGTGGCGTTCCAGGACAGCGACGACCTGTGGCTTCCGGAAAAACTGGAAACGCAGTGTGCCGTGGTCCGCGAGCTGCCGGAGTCCTTTGTGGGAAGTTACACGTCGTATTGGCGCATTTGCGGAAACCGCCGCCAGGAACTGCCCCGGCCGCGCGCCGGTCTTGACGGGTCTGTTCTGGCGGAGTTGAGCCGCGGGAACTTTATCTCCACGCAAACCCTGATGGTGCGAACCCGCACTGCACGCGAAATCGGAGGGTTTGATGTGCACTTGAGCGCCTTGAATGACTGGGACTTTGTCCTGCGCCTCGCCGGCGAGGGCGATATGCGTTGGGTACGAAAGGTCCTGGTGGAATATCGTCTGCAGCAGGACAGTCTCAGCGTGTCTCTGTGTCGATTTCTTCAGAATTATCAGCGGATCCTGGATAAGCATGCGTCGCTGATGACGTCCTCCCCTGCCGCCGCAGCCTGGCACTGGGCGGTGATGGGTAACCGGCTGTGCCGCGAGGGTGCCGTTCGGTCCGGGCGGAAGCTCCTGCGTAAAGCCTGGTCGCTCCAGCCCTGGGACCTTCGGTATGCGGGCGCACACCTGTTTTCGCACTTCGTGAGGCCAGATCGCGAATTGGACTCGGCGATCAGTGAGTACTTGTAAACACACGCCACGGGTAGGGGTGATTCTCCCCGTACGAAACCGGCGGGACTTGATCCCCAGAAGCCTGAAGAGCGTTCTGCAGCAGACATTCAGGGACCTCCGGGTTGTCGTGGTGGATGATGG
>CAZCOO010000250.1:0-3229 GCA_964500395.1 uncultured Verrucomicrobiota bacterium | reverse complement strand
TGAATATGAAGGATCTGAAACAGAACCTGGTCCCCACGATCTGCGCCCTGTACGACCAGCTCGAACTGCCGCTGAGCCGCGGGTTTCTGCAAACCCTTGGGCACGAGAGTGAAAAAGGACGTGCGTACCGGAGCCAACACCACTACGCTGCAGGGGATTTCGATTTGCAGGAGGACGACGTCGCCCGCGACTTCTCGCGCGCATACGAGCTGTTCTCCTTTCAACCCAAACACGGTGCAGACGCCCCGCCGGACGCGCCGGGCGGCGAACACGGGCAAGAGACAACCGATGCGGTCCAATCATCCGGAGGGCCCGACCATGCTGAGTCCGACATTCACAGAAGCGCTTGATTCCACGACCCGCGACCGGCTGAAACGCCTCCGCCTGTTTGTGCTGTCCGATGCCGCGCCGGAGCGCAACGGCGTGGGCACCTACTACCGCGATCTCGCCGATCACCTCGAGGACCACGTCGAGCATGTCGAGTTGCTCGCCCCCGGCACCGAGCCGAAGGAATGGATGGACTTCTTTGCCATTCCCCTGCCCGGGGACCACACGCAGAAAATCCACTGGCCCAACCTGCTCAAAGTGCGCCGCCGCATCCGGGCCGTCGCCCCCCACGTCATCATTGTGCCCACCCCGGGGCCCTACGGCCTGGTGGGGTTTACCCTCGCCCGCCGCTACGGCGCGGGGCTGCTCTTCGGGTTCCACACCCACTACGACCTGCTGGCCAAACTCTACTGGCGCAGCATCATGGGCTCCGTGAGCCGCCGCTATCTCGACTTCACCAACCGCGTCTTTTTCAAGGGCGTGCAGGTCGTGGTGGCCAATACCCAGGAGATGGCCGATGCCGCCCAGACCATGGGCGCCGGGCAGGTGGAAATGGTGGGCACGCCCGTGGCCCGGCCCTTTATCGATCAGCCCGTGGAGGAACCCGCTCACCGGCTGCGTACGGTCCTCTACGCCGGCCGGCTGGCGCCGGAGAAGAATGTCCAGGCCATCCTCGAGGCCGCCGAAGAGCTCCGCGACCTGCAGTTCTACATTGCCGGGGACGGCCCGCTGCGCGAACTCGTCGCCGATGTCGCCGCCCAACTGCCCAACCTCTATTACCTGGGCTGGGTGCCGCGCAACAAAGTCATGTCCCTGCTCGACAGCACGGATATGCTGGTGCTCCCCTCGCACGTCGAATCCTTCGGCACCATCGCCCTCGAAGCCATGGCGCGCGAACGGCTCGTCCTGGTCTCCGGGGAATGCGGCATCCTCAAATGGCCGACCCTGGCCCAGGGCCTCTTCAGCATGGGCCCCGGCGAATCCCTCGCCGATGCCATCACCCGCATCTCCGGACTGGAGGAGACATCGCTGCGCGACACTGCGCTCCACGCCCGCGAGGCCGCCCGCACCCTGAATGACGGGACCCTCCTGCACTGGCTCCGCCTCCTCAGCGCCTTCACCCCCGCCGAATCCACCGCCTGAGGCCCCCCGCGCCGATGGACGACACCGCCTCTCACCCCCTGGCCGGGCTGATCTCGATCCACGACGTGATGCCCGAAACCCTCCACGAGGTGGAACGCCTCCTCGCCCGGCTGCGCGAGTGGGGCGCCGATCCCGTTACCCTGCTCGTGGTCCCCGGCGCCGGCTGGACGGACGAGACCCTCGCCCGGCTGCGCACACTCCCGGATGAGGACACCCGCCTCGCCGGCCACGGCTGGCGGCACCGCGTCGAGCGCCGGCGCGGCCTCTACCACCACCTCCACGGGCTGCTGCTCTCGCGCCACGTGGCCGAACACCTCGCCCTCGACGGGGACGGCATCGCCGCGCTCATGACCCGCTGCCGCCGGTGGTTTGCGGATCGCGATCTCCCCGTCCCCGACCTGTACGTCCCGCCGGCCTGGGCCCTCGGCCGCATCGACCGCACCCGCCTCGCCTCGCTCCCCTTCCGGCAGGTCGAACTCTTCCGCGGGGTCTTTCACGCCGCGACCCGGCACACGACCCCGCTCCCCCTGACCGGCTACGAGGCCGACGCCGCCGCGCGGGCGCCCCTCCTCCGGGCCTGGAACGCACTCAACCTCCGCCGGGCGACCCGCACCGGCCGGCCGCTTCGAATCGGCATCCATCCGTACGACCTGCACTACCCCCTCGCCCCGGACCTCGAACAGCACGTACGGGCCTGCACCCGCTGCCTGCGCTACGACCAGCTTCCCTCCACCCCCGACCCCCGGAAAGGACCCTCATGAACATTCTCTTCATCGGCGGCACCGGAAACATCAGCAGCTCCTGCACCCGTCTCGCCCCCGAGCACGGGCATTCGCTGACCCTCCTCAACCGCGGCATGGCCGCCCCCCGCCCCGTGCCCGACTCGGTCGAACGCATCCGGGCCGACATCAACGACCTCGCGCAGGTCCGGGAGGCGTTGGGCGACCGCGTGTGGGACAGCGTGGTGGACTGGCGCATCTTCACCCCCGAGCAGGCCGAGCAGGCCATCGACCTCTTCCGGGGCCGCACCCGCCAGTTTGTGTTTATCAGCAGCGCCTCGGTCTACTGCACGCCCCCGAACCATCCCGTCATCACCGAATCCACGCCCCTGGGCAATCCCTACTGGGAATACTCGCGCAACAAGATCGCCTGCGAAGAGCGGTTTCTCCGCGCCTGGCGCGAAGAAGCATTCCCCGTCACCATCATCCGCCCCTCCCACACCTACGATATCGCCATCCCCGTCGCCGCCGGCCACTGGGACTACTCCGTGGTCCGCCGCATGCGCGCGGGCAAGCCGATGATCGTCCCCGGCGACGGCACCTCCCTCTGGACCGTCACCCACGCGCTGGATTTCGCCCGCGGGTTCCTCCCGCTGCTCGCCCACCCGCAGACCCTCGGCGAGGCCATCCACATCACCTCCGACGAATCCCTCACCTGGAACCAGATCATGCAGATCGTGGGCGAGGTGTTTGAATGCGCCCCCAACATCGTGCACATCCCCAGCGAACTCGTGTACCGCCTCGACCCGCACGACCTCGGCCCCGGCCTCATGGGCGACAAGGCCCACAGCGTGATCTTCGACAACACCAAGCTCAAAACCCTCGTCCCCGGCTTCCGCGCCACCATCCCCTTCCATGAAGGCCTCCGCCTCACCCGGGACTGGTTCGAGGCCGACCCCGCCCGGCAACAGCCCCACCCCACGAGCGAACAGAGCGACGCCCTGCAGGACCGCATCGCCGCCTGCTGGACCGCGGCCATG
>CAZCOO010000249.1:0-3378 GCA_964500395.1 uncultured Verrucomicrobiota bacterium | reverse complement strand
CGCCCCCCTCACGCCGGGGTTGTCTCGATCTTCGTCTCCGTCACCAGCGTCTGATGGACCGGACAGCGGTCGGCGATTTCCAGCAACCGCTTCCGCCGGCTCTCGGACAGGTCGCCCTCCAACGTCAGCGTGCGGGAAATGCGGTCGACCTTGCCTTCGGATGTTTCGCACCCCTCGCAATCCTTCGCGTGGATCTTGTCGTGCTGCAGGGAGATGGTGACCCGGCCCAGCGGCCATTCCTTTCTCTCCGCGTACCCGCGCAGGGTCATGGCCGTGCAGGCGCCCAGTCCAGCCAGCAGGAGATCGTAGGGCGTGGGCCCCTGGTCGGTGCCGCCCCAGGCGCGGGGCTCATCCGCGACCAGCGTGTGCGCCCCCGCATACACATCGTGCAGCAACCCGCCATTGCGGTCGCGGACCACCACGACACCCTCCGCCGGCTCCGGCGCGTCGTCGGCGGGCGCGTCCGGCAGGTACCGGCTCGCCCAGGCGGCGAGCGTCTCCGCGACATACTCCGCATCGGCCGCCCGGGTCAGCAGGTGGTCCGCATTGTCGAGAGAGATGAAGCTCTTGGGGTGGCGGGCCGCCTCGTAGATCTCCCGCGCGTGTTCGATGTCCACCACCCGGTCCGCCGGGGAGTGGAAAATCAGCAGGGGGAGATGCGCCTCGGCCATCCGCACCGCGCCGCTGTGCTCGTGCAGGTCGCGGACAAACTGCTTCCGGATCCGGAACTGGCGGCCCGCGATGGACACCTCGGCCGCCCCGTCATCCTCGATATCATCCAGCTTGTCCCGAAAGAGGTTCGCCACGTGAGAGGGATCGCTGGGGGCCCCGATGGTCACAACTCCCTGCAGGCCGGGGATTCGGTCGGCGGCGGCCAGGCAGGCGGCCCCGCCCAGGCTGTGCCCGATGAGAAAGCTGGGCCCCTCCTCCAATTCCCGGCGCATGAAATCCGCAGCCGCCACCAGGTCGTCCAGATTGCTCGAGAAACTGGTCTCGGCAAAATCGCCTTCGCTCTCCCCCAGCCCGGTAAAGTCAAACCGCATCACGGCAACGCCCCGGCGCGCCAGGGCCCGGGCAATGCGCGAGGCGGCGGCCAGATCCTTGGAGCAGGTGAAGCAGTGCGCAAACAGCGCCCATGCCCGGACGGCCCCGTCCGGGCGCTCCAATCGGGCCTGGAGCCGGTGGTTGTCAAAGTTCGGAAATTCGACCTTCTCGCTCTGCACGGTCATACGAGTCCTCCTTTCGGCGTACGGCAGGGGCGCATGGGCCCGCAGCGGCCGTCGGCCCCGTCCCCGGGGGCGGTCCGCATTCACCCGGCGGGTGCTCTTGCCTGCTCAATGAGTAGCGTGTAGGGTTCCATACCTTACGACATTCGCGCACCCTTTGCATTCGTTTCATGGACGACACACCCGCACAAACCATTCGAGCCGCCCAGGGCTTCCACGTCATGACCAAACCCGTGGGGCCCATCTGCAACCTCGACTGCACCTACTGCTTCTACCTGGAAAAGGAGAAGCTGTTCGGCGACCGCGAGCAATTCCGCATGCCCGACGAGACGCTGGAGCAATACATCCGGCAGTACATCGAGTCCCAGCCGGTGCCGGAAATCACCTTCGCCTGGCAGGGCGGCGAACCCACCCTTCTCGGCGTCGTTTTTTTCCGCCGGGTCGTCGAGCTGGAGCAGAAATACGCCGACGGCAAGAAGATCCACACCGCCATCCAGACCAACGGTACCCTGCTGGATGACGAATGGGGTGCGTTTCTGGCCGAGAACGACTTTCTGGTCGGTCTCAGCGTGGACGGCCCCCGAGACCTGCACGATCGCTATCGGGTGGACAAGCGCGGACGCTCCTCGTTCGAGCGGGTGATGGGCGGGCTCGACGTCCTCCAGAAACACGGCGCGGAGTACAACACCCTCACCGTGGTCCACCGCGAAAACGCCCGGGAACCCAAACGCGTGTACGACTTTCTCAAGGGGATCGGCTCACAGTTCCTCCAGTTTATCCCGCTGGTGGAGCGCAACCCCACCCACGAGGCAAAGGAGCTGGGACTGGACCTCGCCCTGCCGCCGGACTTCGAGCAGGAGGAAACGTCGCCGGTCACTTCCTGGAGTGTGGATCCAAAAGACTATGGCGAGTTTCTCGTGACGATATACGAGGACTGGCTGCGGGGCGACGTGGGGTCGACCTTTGTCCAGCTCTTCGACACGGCCCTGGCCAACTGGATGGGGATGGGGGGCACGCTGTGTGTCTTTTCCGAGGTCTGCGGCCGCGCCATGGCCCTCGAGCACAACGGCGACCTCTACAGTTGCGATCACTACGTCTACCCGAAGTACAAGCTCGGCAACATCATGGAGAAGACCATCCCCGAGATGGTGGACTCCGACTTCCAGCGGAAATTCGGCACCGACAAGCGGGACACCCTCCCCGGCTACTGCCGCCGCTGCGAGGTTCGCTTTGCCTGCCATGGAGAATGTCCCAAGCACCGGTTCATGAAGACGCCCGACGGAGAACCCGGCCTCAACTACCTCTGCCCCGCCTACAAGCGGTTCTTCAACCACATCGACCCCACCATGAGGATCATGGCGCAACTGATTCGCACAGGTCGCCCCGCGGCCGAAGTGATGCGCTACGTAGAGCAGGAGGACCGCCGCACCGCCTTCGCCTCCGCCAGGCGCAACGACCCCTGCCCCTGCGGAAGCGGGAAGAAGTTCAAGGCCTGCTGCGGCACCCGATAGCGCACACTCGGTCATTCAGCACGCCACTCGAGCGGCGGACGCTCCGGAAGCGCCGGCGCGGACGGGCGGCCCGGGACTTTATCCGCCGGCAGGCGGGAGGCGGTTCCGATAATGTTGCCAGGCGGGCGTGAGGACCGCATCGGGGGGGAGTTCGGCGAGCGCGTGCTTGATGGCCTCGTGGAACCCGGCAAAGACGGTGGAGTCGCTCGGGTAAATGCGATGGTCGGGCAGGATGGTGTCGATGTTCTTTTCCCGCCGCATGATCTCCCGGACGTCGGGACGCACCCCGCACAGGTAGAGCTTGCCCCCGCTCTCCGCGTAGGCTTCGGCAAACTCCAGGAGCGCATTCCAGCAGGAGTAATCGATGGAGTAGGCGCGGCGGGCGCGCAGGATCAAATGCCTGGGCGACTGCTCCCGCGAGAGGTCGCCCAGCCGGTCCCGCAAAACATGGGCGACCCCGAAAAACAGCTCGCCGGAGACCCCGACCGCCACGAGATCACTGGGGGGGTGAGAGACGCCCTCCTCGTACGGTCTCTCATCGAAGAGATTGTCGTCACGCGGCAGCAGCTCCGTAAGCCGAAGCTGCCGGGCGCGCCCGAGGAAGATCAGCGCAGCGGCTATCACCCCGGTAAATATGCCGT
>CAZCOO010000248.1:0-3383 GCA_964500395.1 uncultured Verrucomicrobiota bacterium | reverse complement strand
GCCTCGAGGCGTTGGAGGATCAATACCATGAGCGCATTGTGCTCCTGGAGACCAAGTCCCACAAATTGGACGAGCGCGAGGCCCAGCTTGAATCCCGCCAGCGGGAACTCGACGGCGCCTCGGAGAAACTGAACGCCCGCAACCGCGAGTTCGAGGAACTCATGGCCGAGCAGAACGAGCAACTCCAGCGCATCGCGGGGTTGACCCGCGACGAGGCGCGGGAGGAGATGCTGGCCAAGGTCGAGGACGAGGTGCGCAAGGAATCCGCCCATCTGATCCGTCAGATTCAAGCGGACCTGCAGCAGCGCGCCAAGCGGGAGGCCCAGAAAATCATCACCTACGCGATCGAACGCTACGCGGCCGAAACCGTCCACGACGTGACCACGACCTCCGTGCAGCTTCCCTCCGAGGAGATGAAGGGGCGGATCATCGGCAAGGAGGGGCGGAACATCCGCGCCATCGAGGCCGAAACCGGCGTGAACGTGATGATCGACGACACGCCCGAGGTGGTCGTCCTCTCCGGCTACGACCCCATGCGCCGGGAAATCGCCACCATCGCCCTCTCCCGTCTGATCGAGGACGGCCGCATCCATCCCGCCAGCATCGAGGAGACCGTGGCCAAGGTGCGGAGCGAGGTCGAGGACAGCGTCCGCAAGGCCGGCGAGAACGCGGTGTTCGAGCTGGGCCTCTCCCACGTGCATCCCGAGGTCGTGTACACCCTGGGCCGCCTCAAGTACCGCCAGAGCTATTCGCAGAACGTGCTGAGCCACTCCATCGAAATGGCCCACCTCATGGGTAGCATGGCCGCGGAGCTGGGACTGGACATCGGCGTCTCCAAGCGGATCGGCCTGATGCACGACATCGGCAAGGCCCTGACCCACGAGGTCGAGGGATCGCACGCCCTCATCGGGGCCGACCTGCTGAAAAAACACGGCGAGGCGGACCTGATCGTCAACGCCGTCGCCGCCCACCATCGCGAGGTGGAGGCGGAGTCGGTCTACGCCCACCTGGCCATGGCCGCCGACGCGGTCACCGCCGCCCGCCCCGGCGCGCGCAACGAAAACACCCACCAGTACCTCAATCGGCTGGGGGACCTGGAGGACATCGCCAACAGCTTCGAGGGCGTGTCCCGCAGTTACGCCATCCAGGCCGGCCGCGAATTGCGCGTCCTGGTGGAGCCCGAGGAGGTGACCGACGACCGCGCCGTCGAGCTGGCCCGCGGCATCAGCGCCCGCATCGAAAGCGAGATGACCTTCCCCGGCCAGGTCAAAGTGACCGTGATCCGGGAGACGCGCTCCATCGAATATGCCCGCTGAGCCCGCCAACCGGATCCAGCTGCTCAGCGAGCACGTCTGCAACAAAATCGCCGCCTGCGAGGTAATCGAACGCCCCGCCTCCGTGTTCAAGGAACTGGTGGAGAACTCCGTCGACGCCGGCGCCACCGCCATCGAGGTGGAGGTGCTCCAGGGCGGGCGCAAAGCGGTCATCATCACCGACGACGGCCGCGGCATGGACCGGGAGGGCGCCCTGCTCTCGCTGGAGCGCCACGCCACCAGCAAGATCCGCGACGTGGACGACATCGAACACATCCACACCATGGGCTTCCGCGGCGAGGCGCTGGCCGCCATCGCGGCGGTCTCGCGGTTCGAACTGACCACCCGCCCCGCCGACCACTTGTCGGGCACCCGGCTGCGGGTCGAGGGCGGCACCCTGCGCGACGTGGAGGAGACCGGCTGTCCCCCCGGCACCCGGCTGGAGGTGCGGAACCTGTTTTTCAACGTGCCCGCGCGCCGGAAATTCCTCCGCACCGAGGCCACCGAGCTGGCGAACATCCGCACCCTCTTCCATGTCTTCGCCATCGCCCATCCCAACGTGGCCCTGCGGCTCAGGGTGGACGGACGGGAACTGGAGCAATATCCCGCGCAGCGGAACCTGCGCGACCGGATCGCGGACGTGTACGGCGGCGGATTGCTGAAAGATCTGCGGGAGGTGGGCTTCCGCCAGGGCGACCTCTACGTCCACGGCTTCGCCGGTCTTCCCACCCTGCACCGCGGCGACCGCCGGGACCAGATCACCCTGGTGAACCGACGTCCCGCCACCGCGCCGGTGCTGGGATACGCCATCCGCGAGGCCTACCAGGACAGTCTGCCGAAAAAACGGCACCCGGTGGTGTTCCTGCATCTGGACATGCCCGCCGACTGGGTGGACGTGAACGTGCATCCCACCAAACGCGAAGTGCGGTTCGGCCCCTCCCACCGGGTGCGCGACGCGCTGATCCAGGCCATTTCCGAGGCGCTGGGGGGACGCGCGGACTCCGCCGAACCCAGCTCCCCCCCGGAACCGTCGCCGCCCGAGCCCCCGCGCCTCCATCCGGAGCGGCGGCAGACCGACCTCGACGTGTCGCCCTCCTACCCGCCCCTCCCCCCACGGCCGCCCTCCGACGGTCCGGCCGCCCCCGCGGAGCCGCCGACGCCTCCTCCGACCCCGCCGGTCTCCTCCCCTCCGCCCGGTTCGCCTCCCCCCCCGGAAAACGCCCCGTGGCGGCGGGTCCGGCTGATCGGCACCGTGGGCAACCGGTTCGCCCTGATGGAGACCGAGGACGGACTGGTGGTGATGGATCCCCGCGCCGCGCGGGAGCGCATCCTGTTTGAACGGGCCCGGGAGGCGATGGACCGGAACCAGACCGCCTCCCAACCCTTGCTGGTCCCCGCCACGGTCGACTGCGACCCGGTGCAAAGCCGCACGGTGAACCGGCATCTGGACGCCTTCCGCTCCTTGGGATTCGGCCTCGAACCCTTTGGCGGCGACACCTTCATGGTCGAGGCGCTGCCGGCGTGGATGGACGATGTGGACCCGTCGGAGACCCTCAAAACCCTCGCCGAGGAGCTGGAGCGCGCGGGCGGGAAGGCGCAGACGCCGGAAAGACTCCGCGACCAGCTCGCCCGTTCCTGCTGCCGTCTCGCCGCCGGCGCGCGCGCCATGCCGCCGGACCGCGAACTGGAGTGGGTCATGAACGAACTCGGCCGCTGCCGCATGCCCTACACCACCCCCCACGGACGCCCCACGATCATCCACATGGGCCTCGGAGAGCTGCGGCGCAAGTTCGGGTTGGAGTGATCCGTCGGAGACCGGAGGGCGAACTCCCCACTCGAACTCGAACGCCAACTATTCACTGTTTTGGTTTGCCGGGCGCGGGGGGGAGCGGGTAAGAAACCCCTCCATGAGCGCGTCCCACCCCCCGTACAAACGCATCCTTCTCAAACTGAGCGGTGAAACCCTGCACAGCCCCGAGACCGGCCTGAACCTCGACGCCGACGTGATCCACGACGTGGCGGTGCAGATCCAGGCGGTGCGCGACGCGGGAGTGGAAATCGCCCTGGTGG
>CAZCOO010000247.1:0-3525 GCA_964500395.1 uncultured Verrucomicrobiota bacterium | reverse complement strand
CGCCCTGCGCGTGGGGGAGACGGGGAAAATGTTACAATGTACGGACTGACCCCTCTGCCCCCGTCCTGAGCCCCTCAATACCCCAGGTTCGGCGCGAGCCAGCGCTCCATTTCCTCAACCGACATCCCTTTGCGTTCCGCATACTCCTCCACCTGGTCGCGGTTGATCTTCCCGATCCCGAAGTACTGGGATTTCGGATGGGCAAAGTACCACCCGCTCACGGCCGCGCTCGGCCACATGGCAAAGTTCTCCGTCAGGGTCACCCCGATGGAATCGGGCACCTTCAGCAGGTCAAAGAGGATTTGTTTTTCTGTATGGTCCGGGCAGGCCGGGTATCCCGGCGCCGGGCGGATCCCGCTGTACTGTTCCTGGATGAGGGCCTTGTTGTCCAGCGCTTCCCCCGGGGCGTAGCCCCAGAACTCCTTGCGCACCCGCTCGTGCATGTGCTCGGCGAAGGCCTCCGCGCACCGATCCCCCAACGCCTTGAGGAGGATGGACTGGTAATCGTCGTGGTCGGCCTCAAACCGCTTGGCGACCTCGTCCAGCCCCAGGCCGGCCGTCACTACGAACCCGCCGATCCAGTCCGGGATGCCGGACTCTTTCGGGGCGATGAAGTCCGCCAGGCAGTAGTTGGGGCGATTCGTCCCTTTCGGCATCTGCTGTCGAAGGAAGTGAAAGGTGGTCAGAACCTCTGACCGGTTCTCATCCGTATAGACCTCGACATCATCACCCACCCGGTTCGCGGGGAAGAACCCGGTCACGGCCGCCGCGCGAACCCACTGTTCGTCCAGCATGCGCTGCAGCATGTTCCGGGCATCGTCGTACAGCCGGGTGGCCTCCTCCCCGACCTCGGGATCGTCCAGGATATTGGGGAACTTGCCCCGCAGTTCCCAGGAAGCAAAAAAGGGCGTCCAGTCAATCCGATCGGGCAGAAGGTCCAGCGGGTACTCATCAAAGACCTGCACGCCCGTGGCGGCCGGTTTCGCGGGGGGCGGCTCTTCGTCCCAGTCGATGGGAAAGGCATTCTGCCGGGCCTCCGCCAGAGACAGCCATTTGGTTCGGTCCTTCTTGCCCTCCTGCTTTTCCCGCAGCGACTCGTACTCCCCGGCGATCTCCCGGCAGTACGCGTCCCGATGCTCGTCGCTCAGAAGGCGGCTGACCACCCCGACCACCCGCGAGGCATCCGGCACATAGATGGTCGGTTGTTCATAACACGGGCTGATCTTCACCGCGGTGTGGATTTTGGAGGTCGTGGCCCCGCCGATGAGCAGCGGCTGGGAAAAGCCCTCCCGCTGCAGATCGGACGCCACGTGGCACATTTCATCCAGCGAGGGCGTGATTAACCCGCTGAGACCGATCACGTCGACCTGGCGGGTGCGGGCCTCTTCGAGAATGCGCGCCCCGGGCACCATGACCCCGAGGTCGATCACGTCGTAGTTGTTGCACTGCAGGACGACGCCGACAATGTTCTTCCCGATGTCGTGCACATCGCCTTTCACCGTCGCCAGCAGAATGCGCGCCTTCACTTCGTCCTCGCCGCCGCTCTGCCGCTTCTCCTCTTCGAAGAACGGCTCGAGATAGGCCACGGCCTTTTTCATAACCCGGGCGCTTTTCACCACCTGCGGCAGGAACATCTTCCCCGCCCCGAAGAGATCCCCCACGATGTTCATCCCCCCCATGAGGGGGCCCTCGATTACATCCAGGGTCCGGTCCGCGGTCTTCCTGTATTCCTCGACGTCCTCGATGATGTAATCGGTGATGCCTTTGATGAGGGCGTGGCTGATGCGTTCCTCCACCGGCGCCTCGCGCCAGGCCTGGGTCTGCTCGTCCCGGGCGGCCGACTGGTTGACCTCGTCCGCCACGTCCAGAAGCCGCTCGGTCGCATCCGGCCGGCGGTTGAGGACGAGGTCCTCGACCCGCTCCCGCAGATCCGCGGGGATCTCTTCGTACACGGCGAGCTGCCCCGCGTTGACGATCCCCATATCCATACCGGCCTGGATGGCATGGTAGAGAAATACGCTGTGAATGGCCTCGCGCACGGGATTGTTGCCCCGGAAGGAAAACGAAAGGTTGCTCACCCCGCCGCTGATCCGCACCAGCGGATATCGCTCCTTGATCCGGCGGGCGGCCTCGATGAAATCGACGGCGTAGTTGTTGTGCTCCTCGATGCCGGTGCCGATGGCGAAGACGTTGAGATCAAAGACAATGTCGTCGGGCGGCATGCGGAGTTGCTCGGTGAGCAGCCGGTAGGATCGATCGGCAATGGCCACCCGCCGGTCGGCATCGTCCGCCTGCCCCTCTTCATCAAAGGCCATCACGATCAGGGCCGCCCCGTACCGCCGAGCCCGGCGGGCCTGGTCGAGAAAGGCCTCCTCGCCTTCCTTCAGGCTGACCGAGTTGACCAGGCACTTCCCCTGTACGCATTTTAACCCGGCTTCAATGACCTCCCACTTGGAGGAATCGATCACCATCGGCACCCGGGAGATGTCCGGCTCGGCCATGACCAGGTTCAGAAACCGCTCCATCACTTCTTTGGAATCGAGCAGACCCTCGTCCATGTTGATATCGATCATCTGCGCGCCGTTCTCGACCTGGTTGCGGGCCACGTCGAGCGCCTCGTCCAGCTTGTCTTCCTTGATCAGGCGGAGAAACTTTTTCGAGCCCGTCACGTTGGTCCGCTCCCCGATATTGATGAAGGGGATATTCTCCGTGTGCTCGAAGGCCTCGAGCCCGCTGAGCATGAGGCGCGGCGGCCGTTCCGGCGGGACGCGCGGCGCATACGGCTCTACGGCCTCCACCAGCGCCCGGATGTGCTCGGGCGTCGTCCCGCAGCATCCGCCGACGATGTTCACCAGCCCCTCCTCGGCAAAGCCGCTCAGCACCTCGGCCATGTGCTCGGGGGTGTCGTCATACTCGCCGAATTCGTTGGGCAGCCCCGCATTGGGGTAGGCGCTGGTGAACACGTCCGCTACGCGGGAAAGTTCCTCGACGTGCGGCAGCATCTCCCTGGCTCCCAGCGCACAGTTCAGCCCGATCGAAAACGGCCGGCTGTGCATCACGGAGATCCAGAACGCCTCCGGCGTCTGACCGGTGAGCGTCCGCCCGCTGGCGTCGGTGATGGTCCCCGAGATCATGATGGGCAATCGCTGCCCCCGCTCGACGAATTCGTCTTCCACGGCCGCCAGCGCCGCCTTGGCGTTCAGCGTATCGAAAATCGTCTCCACCAGGATCACGTCCGCCCCGCCGTCGATCAGGCCGCGCGCCGCCTCGCGGTAGGCGGCCACCAGCTCGTCGAAGTGGATATTCCGGAAACCCGGATTGTTTACATCGGGGGAAATCGATGCCGTTCGATTGGTCGGCCCGAGCGCCCCCGCCACGAAGCGGGGCTTCTCCGGGGTCTGCCCCGTCCAGCGATCCGCCTGCTCCCGGGCCAGCCGGGCGCCCTCCCGGTTTAATTCATAGGCCGCCTCCTCCAGGGCATAGTCCGCCTGGGCGACCCGGGTCGAGCTGAAGGTGTTGGTCTCG
>CAZCOO010000246.1:0-3564 GCA_964500395.1 uncultured Verrucomicrobiota bacterium | reverse complement strand
ACGGCGCGTCGGCTTCCCTTGGAGAGGGGAAGCGTGCACGGAGTAGACATGGTTGACTGCCATTGCAGGCGGGTCCCGGCGCGGCTATCCGCTTGATTTCCGCCGGGGGAGGGGGGTACGCTCGCCGCTCCATTTTTGTACGACTCAACCCCCTGTGTGAGACTGGTTATGTTTGATCCCGTTCGCAACAAAGTCGATTTCCCGGCGCTGGAGGAGGCGATCCTCCGGTTCTGGGACGAACACGATACCTTCAGGCAGTCGGTGGAACGCCGGAAGGACCAAACCGAATATGTCTTTTATGACGGGCCGCCCTTCGCCACGGGGCTGCCGCACTACGGGCACCTGCTGGCCGGTACGATCAAGGATATCGTGCCGCGGTATCACACCATGCGCGGGCGGTACGTGTCCCGCCGGTTCGGGTGGGATTGCCACGGCTTGCCGATCGAGGCCCTGGCCCAGGAGGCGCTGGGACTGAACGGCGGGGTGGAGATTCGCGAACGGGGAGTGGATGTCTTCAACGAGCAGTGCCGCTCCATGGTGCTCCAATATGTCGGCGAGTGGCGCAAGACGGTGACCCGGATGGGGCGCTGGGTCGATTTTGATGATGACTACAAGACCATGGACACCCCGTTCATGGAAACCATCTGGTGGGTCTTCAAGCAGCTCTGGGACCAGGGCCGGATCTACAAGGCCCACCGGATCATGCCCTATAGCTGGAAGCTGACGACCCCGCTTTCGAATTTTGAGGCCGGCAACAATTACAAGGACATCCAGGACCCCGCGATTACGGTGCGGGTGAAGATTACCTCCGCCACGGACTGGGAGGAACCGACGTATGCGCTGGCCTGGACGACGACGCCCTGGACCCTGCCGGGCAATCTCGCGCTGTGCGCCGGGCCGGATATCCCCTATGTCGCCGTACGCGATCACGAGGCGCGGGAGGTCTACGTCCTGGCGGAGGCGCGGCTCGAGACCTACTACAAATCGCCGGAGGATTACCACGTCCTGGCCCGTTTTCCCGGCCGGGACCTGGCCGGATGGACCTACGAGCCGCTGTTTCCTCATTTTCGGGAGCAGGCGGAGGCGTTCCGGATTCTGGTGGACGATTTTGTTTCCACCGAAGAAGGCACGGGCATCGTGCACATGGCCCCGGCCTACGGCGAGGATGACTACCGGGTGTGCCGCGAAGCCGGGATCGACCTGGTGGACCCGCTCGACGACGAGTGCCGATTCACCGGCGCGATGCCGGAGTATGAGGGACAGTTCTGCAAGGACGCGGACAAGGCCATTATCAAGCGGCTGAAGCAGGAGGGGCATCTCGTCCATCAATCCACCCTCGTACACGCCTATCCCTTCTGTGAACGGACGGACACGCCGTTGATCTACCGCGCCATCGAGGCCTGGTATGTGCGGGTGGAGGATTTGCGGGACCGCCTGGTCGAGCACAACCACGGCATCCACTGGGTGCCCTCCTACGTGGGGGAAAAGCGATTCGGGAACTGGCTTCGCGATGCCAAGGACTGGAATATCAGCCGAAACCGCTTCTGGGGGTCCTGCCTGCCGGTCTGGATAGCGGAAGACGGATCGGACATGATCTGTGTCGGGTCCATTGACGAGCTTGAGGAACTCTCGGGCGAACGGGTCACGGACCTGCACAAGCACGTGCTCGACAAGATTGAAATCCGGCGGGGAGGGAAGGTCTACCGCCGGACGCCGGAAGTCCTGGACTGCTGGTTCGAGTCCGGGGCCATGCCGTATGCGCAGGTCCATTACCCGTTCGAGAACCGGGAGCGGTTCGAGTCGCACTTCCCGGCCGACTTCATTGCCGAGGGCCTGGATCAGACCCGGGGCTGGTTCTACACCCTGATGGTTCTCTCCACGGCCCTGTTCGATAAGCCCGCCTTCCGGAATGTGGTGGTCAACGGCCTGGTCCTGGCCGAAGACGGCCGCAAGATGAGCAAGCGGCTCAAGAACTACCCCGATCCCATGTACATCCTGCACGAATACGGGGCGGATGCGCTGCGGTTGTATATGATCAGCTCCCCGGTGGTGCGCGCGGAGGATCTGTGCTTCACCGAGGAGGGCGTGAAACACTCCCTCCGCCACCTCCTGATCCCCTGGTGGAATGCGTACAGCTTCTTTGTCACCTATGCGCGCATCGACGGCTGGACGCCGTCCGCGGAGGTTCCCGCCCGCGACCATCTGCTCGACCGCTGGATCGGCAGTTGTGTCGAACGCCTGTCCATGGAGGTGGTGCAGGCGATGGATCACTACGACCTGCAATCGGCCGTCCGGCCGTTCGTGCGGTTTATCGAGGATCTCACCAACTGGTACATTCGCCGCAGCCGCCGCCGGTTCTGGAAGAGTTCCAACGATGAAGACAAAGCCCAGGCCTATGCCGCGCTCTACGACGTCCTGCTGAAGCTGTCGAAAATCGCGGCGCCGTTTGTGCCCTTTATCAGCGAGGCCATCTACCGCAATCTGCGAACGGAGGACATGCCCGAATCGGTCCATCTTTGCGACTTCCCGACCGGGTCCCCGGAGTGGCGGGACTACGAGTTGGAGGCCCGGATGGAGTCGGCCATGGATGTGGTGAGCCTGGGGCGAAACCTGCGTACGGAGCACAATCTGAAAGTCCGCCAGCCTCTCAAGGCGCTGCACATTGTTTCCCGCGAAACGGAACGGCTGGACGAGGTCCGGGCCCTGAGCGAGCTCATCCGGGATGAACTGAACGTGAAGGACCTCGTGTTCAGTCACGACGAGGCCGACCTGGCCGAGTTGGCCGCCAAGCCGAACTTCAAGGCGCTCGGCCCCACGTACGGGAAGCAGGTCAAGGCCATTGCGGGCGAACTGGCCCGGCAAACCACGGACGGGCTGGAGCGCCTCCTGGAGGGCGAGCCCCTGGAGCTGGTTGTAGAGGGGAGCCCGGTGAGCCTGACGGCCGAGGATGTGGTCGTTCAGCGGCATCCCAAGGAGGGTCTGGCGGTGGCCTCGGCCGGCCCGTTCGTGGTGGCCCTGGAGACGGAACTCGATGACGATCTGGTGAAAGAGGGGCTCGCCCGGGAATTCATCAACCGGGTGCAGAACATCCGCAAAAACCTGGACCTCGACGTCACCCAGCGGATCCGGGTGACCTTCGAGGGCGAGCCGCAGCTCCGGGGCGCGGTGGAGGCCCATCGCGACTACATCGCGGGCGAGGTGCTGGCTCTCGAACTGCAGGCGGGGACGCCCGAGGCGTCGGTCTCGACGGAATGGGAAATCAACGATCATCCCTGCCGGATCCGGGTCGAACCGGTATAAGCGCGACACCCCCCGTCCGGGGCCTTCCTCCCCGTACCGCGGCGAGCTGCCGGGCGAAAATGCGTGTTGCGCCGGTCGAGCGTGAGCGGTAACCTGTTCATAGGGAACGAATTCGAAATTCCGGACTTGATTATTCGTCCTCCAGGGAGCAGCCTGATGCAAGGCAGGAGGTATGTCATGAAAAAGACAGTTCGCAGCATTGCCGCCGGTGTGATCGCGTTGGTCGTGTTGGCCGCGGGTACGGGCCGGGGCGCGATCGTCATC
>CAZCOO010000245.1:0-3565 GCA_964500395.1 uncultured Verrucomicrobiota bacterium | reverse complement strand
GTGGACTACAGCAGCACCCACCCGGAGATCACCTGGAGCAGCGTGGGCGGCAAGGTCTACCAGGTGGAATACTCCGACGATCTCGTGGCGAGCGGCTTCGCCCCCATCCTGCAGATGACGGAAAACGATGTGACCGACGGGGTCGAAACCACCGAACAGTTTACCGACGATTTCACGCTCACCGGCGGCGCCCCAAGCAACGGCGTGCGCTGCTACCGCGTACGCCTGGTGACGCCGTAGCAGGCGGGCGGGTCCGCGGCCCCGCGCACCGTGCCGGCGGGACGGGTTTATCCCGGCCCGCCGCATGATTCCGCCCGCGATGGCGCCGACCCCACAGCGCACGCGCTGCGCGATACGGTGCGGTGTCCGCTCCCCTCGCACCCCTTCTGTCTATACCGCGAAGACACCGGAACCGGAGACGGACGGCGGGGCCGCCGTCCCTCCCGGTGAAGATGCGGATAGACCCGTGAATCGGGTCCGCCCTCGCCCCTCCCACCGCCGCCCGACTCCGGACACCACCCGCGTCAATCCTCCCCGAGCTCATACCGCCACGGGTGCCGGGGATTGTCGAATTCCGCAAAGCCCGCCTCCTCGTCCGGGGGGGCGTCCGGTCGCTCCGCCTCGTTCCATTTTACCATGGCCCGGCAGAGCGCCATCATCACACTGCACGCTTCCGGACAGGGGATCGCCCCGTCGCCTTCCATCGCATCCCCCGCCCACACCGGGGTGCGGACACAGCGGGAACAGAGGACGGCCCGGGCGCGTCGCCGGCCGTCGTCGTCCAGATTGCCGGCGGCGGCATAGCGCCCGGCCTGTCGGCGAAAGGTCTCGGTGATGGGGATCACGCGCAGGGTTCGCGTTTCCGCCTGCTGCAGGTGGGTGAGGGCCAGCGGGTAGACCGCCTCGATGCAGGCGGCCAGGACGTCCGCATCGGGGCACAGGCAAAACCAGCCCGCCGGAAGATCCCGCGCTCCGCGCAACGGCCGGTACCGGCCGGCATCCGTGTGCCGGACCCGTTCGCGCAGACGGTCCGCGTCGCCGGGCCACTCCTCGGGCTCGGCCTCGCCGGGAGGCCCTTCCAGCCGGTAGCCGCTCTCGAGTCGAGTGATGGTGAGCTGACCGATCCGCCATGGCCCGCCGGCCGTCTTCTGTCGCAGCCAGTCGCTCATCAGGGACCCGCCTCCTCCACCAGGTCCCGGATCACGTCGGCCATGACCGCGTGGGTGCCCACAGGCGGGGTGTAGTGGATGCGGGAGGCCGCCCCCCTTTCGCCCAGTCCCAGGTCCTCCGGGATGGTATCGCCCACGTGCCAGCCCTCCGACATGAACAGCGGGACGACGATCACCTCCCCGGTCGGAAACAGGACCGGGAGTTGGTCGAGCCCCGGCGCCTGGTCCAGAAAGACCGTTTCCACGCGCTGGAACGGACCCGCCTCCCGCGCGCGCGCCGCCTGGGCGCGAATGGTACGGGCCGACTCCGGATTGCGCTCCGTGCCGTGGCCGAGAACGGCCAGGCCCGTATCGGCCGGGCGCCCGGTTTCGCGGGCGCGCTCCACAATCACATCGGCCAGGTGCGGGTGAACCCCCACCGGCCGGGTCAGCCGGATCTCCTGGCGCCCCCGCCGCGTCACCGCGCCCGCCAGCCGCATCTCCCGGGGGATGACGGTGCCGGTAAAGTATCCCTCCGACATGAACAGCGGCACGATCGTGATGCGGTCGGCCGTCTCTGCATCCAGCACCCGGCAGAGGGGGGGCTCTTCTTTCCAGAACCCGGCCCGCACCCGGTCGAAGGCCGGATCGCGCCGCAGGGCGCCGGCATGCCGGTGGATGGCCTCGCTCGAGCCGGGATGGAGGTGCGACCCGTGTCCCACCAGGACCAGCGTGTGGGCGGCGGGCATGGGGTGCTCAGACCAGCAGGGAGGTCCCGGTCATGGCCTCGGGCTGCTCGATCCCCATCATCTCCAGGATGGTCGGGGCGATGTCGCCGAGTGTGCCGCCGGAATCTCTCAACCGGCGATCCTTGTATGCCGCCCCCACCAGGACGAGTTCCACCGGATTGAGCGTGTGGGCCGTATGCGGGCTCCCGTCTTCCATCACCAGTTGATCGCTGTTGCCGTGATCCGCCGTGACGATCGCCGCCCCGTCCATCTGTTCGACGGCCTCGAGGAGTTCGCCTACGCATTGATCGACGAACGCACACGCCTTGACCGCCGCCTCAATCACGCCGGTATGGCCCACCATGTCCGGGTTGGCAAAGTTCACCACGATCACCCCGTATTTTCCCGAGAGGATGGCGTCTTTCGCCGCGTCGCATACGCCGCGGGCCGACATCTCCGGCTTCTGATCGTAGGTCGAAACATCCTGGGGACTCGGCACGATGGCCCGCTCCTCGCCGTCGAACGGGTCTTCCCGGTAGTCGTTGAAGAAAAAGGTGACGTGGGGAAACTTCTCCGTCTCCGCGCACCGGAACTGGGGAATCCCCCGGTCGCTGAGGACCTGCGCCAGGATGTCGGGCATCTTGGGTGGTTTCTCCAGGATCACGTTCGGACACAGGCCGGTCTCGTAATTGGTCATGGTGGCGTAGAAAAGATCGAGTTTGCCGCCCCGGTCAAACCCGTCGAACTCGTCGTCGATAAAGGCATGGGTGAGCTCGCGGGGGCGGTCGCCGCGATAGTTGTAGAAGATCACGGCGTCGCCGTCTTCCACCACCGCGACGGGCGAGCCGTCCTCGTGCACGATCTGGGTGGGGGTGATGAATTCGTCCCCTTTCATGCTCGGCTCGTCAGGGTTGGCGTAGTAATGCTCCACCGCCTCGCGGGCGGAGGCCGCCATGCGCTGGGGGGCGCGGCCGGTGAGGGTGTCGTAGGCCTTCTGCACCCGGTCCCACCGTTTGTCGCGGTCCATGGCCCAGTAGCGGCCCGTGACCGAAGCCACTTCGCCGAGGCCGATCTCCCGGAACTGATCCTCCACCTGCCGGAGGTAGCCCAGCCCGCTTTCCGGCGGCGTATCGCGTCCGTCGGTAAAGGCGTGGAGGTACACCTGCTCCAGGCCCGCCTCCTTTGCCATGCGCACCAGTCCGTAGAGGTGTTCGAGCAGGCCGTGCACCCCGGCGTCGGAGACGATGCCGAAGAGGTGCAGCTTGCCGGTGCGGGCCCGGTCGAAGGCCTTCGCGATCACCGGGTTCTCTTTCAGTTCCCCGGACTCAAGGGCCTTGTTGATGCGCACCACTTCCTGGTCCACGACCCGGCCGGCGCCGATATTCTGGTGGCCGACCTCGCTGTTGCCCATGACGCCATCGGGCAATCCGACCGCCGGCCCGCAGGCATTGATCTCGGTGCGGGGATACGCCTCCCGGATGCGGTCCGCCACCGGCGTATCGGCCAACTTGACCGCGTTGGCGGAGTCGTACTGGGGGTCGTGGTTTTCTCCCCAGCCGTCGCGGATGATCAGAACAACTGGCTTGGTACTCATGAATGGAATCCTTTCTCCGTGCAGAATCTAGTGGCGGTAAAGTCCGCACACTCTACCCACCCGCCGCGCGGATGTCTAGAGAAGGGGGCGGAGGC
>CAZCOO010000244.1:0-3608 GCA_964500395.1 uncultured Verrucomicrobiota bacterium | reverse complement strand
CCATCAATCCGCTCGACTACGAACCGCTCGTGGACTCCGTCCGCAAGACGGGCCGCGTGCTCCTCACCTCGGATGCCTGCGAGCGCGGATCCGTCATGCAGACCATCGCCACCAACCTCGCCCAGCTCGCCTTCGACGACCTCGACGCGCCGCCGGTGGTCATCGGCTCCCGCAACTGGATCACCCCCGCCGCGGAGATGGAGGAGAGTTTCTTTCCCCAGGCGGACTGGATCCTCGACGCCATCCACGAACGGATCGTCCCCCTGCCCGGCTACGAGCCGGCGACCAACCAGCGACTGGACGAACTCGCCGAACGCAACCGCCACGGGATCTAACCGGATCGGCTCGCAGAGCCGACCCTACAACACTTCTATATCTTCCCCGTTGTAGCGTTGGCTCTGGCGCCGGCCCCCGCCGTTGCGGGGTGAGGCAACCTCTTCCTCCGCGCATCGGCTCACATCGCCGACCCTCCAACACCTCCACCCGATCGCAGGCCCTTCACCGCTCGGCGCGGTGAAGATCGCCCTCGGTGTCGCGCTCGAAATCGCAGGTGAGATAGTCCAGCGTCCTCGGCAGCGACAACTCCAGCTTCGGGAGGAACTGCACACCCACCCGGCCGCGGGTCGGCCGGCACTCCAGCAGGTGTCCGCCCCGGCTCCGGTCGGCGGAGAGGAAGTGGAAGTGCATGCCCGGCACGCTGATCGACCCCATGAAGGCGGGCGTAAAGAATCCCGCCAGCGTTCCTTCTACATCTTCCCATTCAAAGGTGGGCTGATCTTTCGTCACCTCCACCAGCGGGCGATACCCCTCCTGCCGCGGCACCGACCGCGTACGGATATACGAAAAGTGGCCGTCAATCCGAATGGCATAGAATATATTCGGCGAGGGGAGCAGACGGTCCACGAAGGAAACAAACCCATCGTAGTCGAGCGCACCGGGAAAGTCGTCATGGCTCAACGGCCGGTAAAAGGTCGCGCAGGCAAACGGGGTCAACACCTCGTCCGGCTGCTCCCGCACGATCCCGTTGCCGTCAATTTGATACACCCGGCCGTCGATCATCACCATTTCGCCGTCGAGGTCATTGAAGGTCCCCAGCCCGAAATCGCCGTGCTGCTTCACGTCACCCAGCGGGATGTTCTCTTTGTAGATTCCCTCTACCAACGCGTTCACGGGGGCCGAGAGATACAGGGCGGGCGAAGAGGTGTCAGGTTGTGTCATTCGATCCGTCTCCTTTTTCGTCGCCGGCGCGGCCCGGCGTGCCCATACCCTGACATGCCCGGCCCGGTCCTTCAATGGCGATCCTCGGTTCGCATGTCCCACCATGAATGCAGGATCAGGACGCCACCGACGATCCCGCCGCCGACAAAGGTCCAGGCGGCCGGTTGTTCGCCCATCAGCATCCACACCCACAGCGGGGCCAGGACCACCTCGAGCAGTAAAAACAGGGTCACCTGGGGGGCGGGCAGGTACTGGGTGCCCAGGGCGGTCAGCACCAGGGCCGTCGGCATCTGCACGAGCCCCATCGTCCCCAGCGCCAGCCAACTGTTCATCCCGAGGTCCCACGGCCGGGCCGGAAGCCAGACCAGAAGAGCGAGGAAGAGCCCGCTCCAGCACACCACGGGAATGCGCGCCACCTCCCGATGCCGGCGCAGGAGCGTATGATTGGCTCCCACCACGACCGCGCCGGCCAGGGCCAGCAGGTCGCCCGCCACATGCCCGCTGCCCAGCGACCCGCGAAACACCAGCACCACCCCGGCAATTGCCGCGAACACCGATACCCAGGTGTGCCACCCCACCCGCTCGTGCAGAAACAGCGACGTAAACACACCGGCCGCCAGCGGGGAGAGGCAGAGGATGACCACGGTATTGGCCACGTCGGTCAGGGACACCGAGGCCACGAAGAGAAACCCGGTGGCGGCAAACAGAACCGAGGAGATCCACGCCGGCCACCCCGGGAGACGAAATGCAGCGGGGGTGTGTCGCCGGTGCCGGAGAATCAACCACGCGGAAAGGGATATCGCCATAAACCCTCCGCGCCAGAAGGCCACCGTCCAGACAGACGCCTCCGCGAGCCGCACCAGCAGGGCATCGAAGCTCAGAGCCGTCACACCGGCCAGGGTGATCATCCGCCCGGTTGTTTGCCTGCTGGTCATGCCCTACCCATACAGCATGCCGCGTCCGGATTCGAGCCCCCCGGCCCGGGCCGCCCGCCCGGGGGCCGTCCCGCATCCCGGATCAGGTCTGCAAAATCGAGCGCCATTCCTCTCGGGCCCGGACCAGCGCCCGGCCGCGGTGGCTGATCCGGTTCTTCTCCTCGAGGTCCAACTCGGCAAAGGTCTGGTCGTGTCCGTCGGGGAGAAATATCGGATCATAGCCAAAGCCGCCCTCCCCGCGCGACTCGCGCGTGATCTCTCCCTCGCACACCCCGTCCACCCACCGGGTCTCGCCGCGCGGATCCGACAGGGCGATGACACTGCGAAAGCGGGCGCGGCGGTGCTCGACCCCGTCCATCGCCTCGAGCAGCTTGCGGCAATTGTCCGCGTAGGTGGCCCCCGGCCCGGCATAGCGCGCGGAGTAGACCCCGGGCGCCCCGTCCAGGGCCGCGACCTCCAGGCCGGTATCATCCGCCATGGCCCACAGTCCGGTATGGAGGGCGCACTCCCGCGCCTTCTTCTCCGCGTTTCCCTCCAGGGTCGGCTGATCCTCCACAACATCCGGCAGCTCCGGCCGTTCCGTCGCCGAAATCACATGGAGGCCCGGGCTTTCAAACAGCGCCCGAATTTCGGTAATCTTGTCTCGGTTTCGCGTTGCCAGTAGAAGTTTCATCATGCAGGACATCAAACAGACCCGGGTCGCAGAAATCAAGCACCGGCTGGTCGAGCGGGCCGACGCCGACCAGGCCCGGCAACTCCAGCGGTTTTTCAAGACCGGACCCGGAGAGTATGCGGAAGGAGATCGGTTTCTCGGCATCCGGGTCCCCGTGCTGCGAACACTCGCCCGCGAGTACCCCGACCTTTCCGTGGACGAGATGGACATCCTGCTCCAATCCGACGTGCACGAGTGCCGGTTCCTCGCCCTGGTGCTGATGGTGAATGCGTACCGCCGGGGAAACGAAACAGACCGGCAGAGCCTGTACGAGGCGTACTGCAGCCACACGGCTTTCATTAACAACTGGGACCTGGTCGACACCTCCGCCGAGCCCATCGTCGGCGCCCACCTACTGCACCGCAGCCGCACTCCCCTGCACCGCTGGGCCCGTTCGCATCATCTCTGGGAACGCCGAATCGCCATCATGGCCACCTTTCACTTTATCCGGAACGGCGAATTCGAGGAAACCCTCGCCCTGGCCGAAACGCTGCTGGAGGACTCGCACGATCTGATCCACAAGGCGGTGGGCTGGATGCTGCGGGAAGTCGGGAACCGGGACCGGCCCCTGGAAGAAGCCTTTCTGGACAGGCACGCCGGGTCCATGCCGCGCACCATGCTGCGATACGCCATCGAGAAATTCCCGGAGCGTGAGCGGAAATTCTGGATGACCCGCCGAGGCTGAGGGGTCAGTCCGTACATTGTAACATTTTTCCCGTCTCCCCCACGCGCAGGGCGGGGGG
>CAZCOO010000243.1:0-3618 GCA_964500395.1 uncultured Verrucomicrobiota bacterium | reverse complement strand
TTTGAAAAACAGGACCCCTCGCGTATCGTCTCCCGTGATGATGATAGGGAAATGGTGCACTCTCGCTTTGATCGTCCACCTCGCATTCGGAGGAGGATCCATCGTGTCCGCTGCTGAGTACCCGCCCCTGGCTTCCTACCAGTGGCGCTATCGGCTCCTGCTCGTGCATGCTCCGGACCGGACGGAGGCCGTTGCCTCGATCCTCAAGGAGGAGGCGCCCGCCCTCCGGGAGCGGGACATGAGGATCGTGGCCCTGTCCGGCGAAGCACCGGACCACCCTCTCGTGCTGGACCTGAGCGAGGAGGACCGCGAGCGTTGCCGGCACATCCTGGGGGCTGCCCCGCCAGTGTTTGTCCTCATTGGAAAAGATGGCGGAGAAAAGCTTCGGCAGGAGACCCTGAATCTCCCCGAGATACGGGCCCGCATCGACGCCATGCCCATGAGACAGCGGGAGATGCGGCGGCGAAGTGACCGCGGGCAGTGATCCCCCGCTCCAATTACCGGGTCCGCAATCGCTGCGCCATGCGGCTTGTACGTCCGCGGCGCTGCCGGCAGGCCTCGAGACGATCGGCTCGGCAAAACAGCCGGACCAGGATCATGCCCGCCACAAAGCCGCCGACGTGGGCCCAGAACGCGACCCCGCCCTCTCCCCGGTCCACCGCTCCCGCCAGCAACTGCAGGAGAAACCAGTACCCCAGCATAAAGAACGCCGGGACCACAATCACATCGATAAAAAACCCGAAAATGACCAGCAGGTGGACCGGCGCGCGCGGGTAGAGCATCAAGTACGCACCCATGACGCCGCCGATGGCGCCCGAGGCTCCGACCATGGGCATGGGGCTCGACGGCAGCGACACCACCTGGGCCGCGGCGGCGGCCAACCCGCACAGGATGTAAAAAATGGCAAACCGGAACGGCCCCATGGCGTCCTCAACATTATCCCCGAACACGATGAGAAACCACATGTTGCCGATCAGGTGCAGCCAGCCCCCATGCATGAACATGGAGGTCAGGGGAGTCCACCAGTTGGCTTGCCCATCCAGGCGGGCGGTGATACCGCGGCCGATTTCGACCTGTGTGCCGGGATCTACCTGACCGGTAATCTCCCCCGGGATCAGTCCGAACCTCCACACGGACTGCAGCAATTCCGGCATCGTGCCGAGACCCTGCAGAAAAATCCATCCCGCCACATTCGCTCCCACCAGCAGGAACGTGACGACCGAAGCATGAAACGTCGGGTTTTCATCTCGTATGGGAAACATGATGTATAAAGCCTAATCGCCTTTCGCCCCGAGTCACGCGGGAAATGCAGCCGATGAATTTGTTGCAGTGTTTATAAACTCTGCAACTAACGCTAATTTTAGGATTGGCTGTATCTATTGGACCGGGGCGGGGTAGAACCGGGCCGGCAGGGGGCGCTCCCAATCGGTTCAAGCGTTGGAAGCGTGCCTTGAAACCCGTTCCAATGCATGGAACGCCCGGACGGATATTTTTCCTACGGTTGGATAGGCCATCCGCAAACCGCTCCCACGGTTGGAAGAGAGGCAAAAATGCCGCTCCCACGATTGGAAGAAGGGCAAAATGACCAGTCCCACGGTTGGGGCTGTCGAAATCGAAATCGAAATCGAAATCGAAATCGAAATCGGGATCGAGACCTCACGACACTGGGACACGAGCAACTGGACGTCTACCGGCTGTCGATCGGCTACGTCGCACGGGTCTGCGAGAAGGCTGACGGGCTGAACGGCGTTCACCGTCCTGCACGGGATCCGTGGCTGCGTGCAAGCCAAGCGATCCCGTCCCGATCCCGATTTCGATTTGGAGCAACGAAAACGGAAGCCCCAACCCAACGTTCCAGGCGACGCTTGATAATGCGCCTGAACGCGCTGTTGGAAGGACGGGGGGATCGTGCGTTACGGGCTGGGGACGATTTTGTAGCCGTCGCGCGCGTCCTGGACGGTCCAGCCTTCTTCGGCGAGTTGGTCGCGGAGCTGATCGGCGGTCGCGAAGTCGCGGTCTTTCTTTGCCTCCCACCGGCGGGCAGCCATGTCGCGGATGTGCTCGGGGATGTCGTCGGATGCGATGGCGGGGAGGTCGAGCCCCAGGCCCAGCAGCACGATGTGCAGGGCGCGCCATTGTTTCCAGGCGTCTTCGGTGGGGAGGGCGCCGGCGTTGACGTCCTTTTCGATGCCGTGCAGGGCGCGGAAGAGGTTGCCGAGGGCCTCGGGGATGTTGAGGTCGTTCCACAGGGCTTCGAAGACGGGGTGGAACCGGCCGAGGTCGGGCATCTGGTCGGGCGCGGCAGGGCAGAGGTCGTTGAAGGCGGGGCGCTCGGGGTCGCCGGCGGCGGAGCGGAGGTCCTGCTCGGCGCGGGCGAGGCGGAGAAGGGCGGAGCGGGCGCCGGCGAGGGAGTCGAAGGTGAAGTTGAGGGGCTTGCGGTAATGGCCGGCGAGCAGGACGTAGCGAAGCTCGGCGGGGGAGGTGCCGCGCGCGGCGAGGTCGTCCAGGGTGTAGAGGTTGCCTTCGCTCTTGCTCATTTTGTGGCCGTCGACCTGGAGGTGGGCGATGTGGAACCAGTGCCGGCAGAAGGTCTGGCCGGAGGCGGCCTCGCTCTGGGCGATTTCGTTTTCGTGGTGGGGAAAGCAGAGGTCGATGCCGCCGGAGTGGAGGTCGAAGGATTCGCCGAGATACTTCATGCTCATGGTGCTGCACTCGATGTGCCAGCCGGGGCGGCCCTGGCCCCACGGGCTCTCCCAGTAGTTGTCGCCGTCCTCAGGTTTGCGGCTTTTCCAGAGGACGAAGTCGGCCATGGAGTCGCGCTGGTATTCGTCGGCATCGATGGGGCGTCCGTTGCGTTCGCCGGCGCCTTCTTTGAGCTCCCGCGAATCGAGATGGGAGAGCTTGCCGTAGGATTCGAAGGAGTCGACTTTGAAGTAGACCGAGCCGTCCTCGGATACGTAGGCGTGACCGTACTCGACCAGGCGCTGGATGAGCCGGATCATGTCCGGGATATGGGCGACGGCGCCGGGCTCGCGGTGGGGGGGCAGCATGTTGAGCGCGCGGGTGTCGGCGTGGAACCGGTCGCGCCAGAAGTCGGTAAATGCCTGCAGGGATTTTTGCTCGGCCTGGGATTGGCGGATGGTTTTGTCGTCGACATCGGTGATGTTGCGGACGTGCAGGGTCGGCTGCCCGGAGAGCTCGAGGACGCGGCGCAGGGTGTCCTGCACGAGGAAGGAGCGGAAGTTGCCGATGTGCGCGGGGCCGTAGACGGTCGGCCCGCAGCAGTAGAATCGCAGGGTGTGCCCGTCCCGGGGCTGTACGGGTTTCAGGCTTCGGCTCATGGAGTCGAACAGGCGCAATGCGGTCATAGGGTCGTCAGTCGCGTTTGGAGATCAGGATTTTCGCACGCCCTGGCCCCGTTTGCGTTGGATGGAGGCAAAGGCGTTGTGATTGTGAATGCTCTCGTAGTTCACAACCTTGACCGCGTAGCGGGAAAACCGCTGTTCTTTCTGGAGTTCCATGGCGACATTGCGGACGACATCTTCCACGAAGCAGGGCTTATCGTACGCGCTCATGGTTACGAACCGTTCGTCCACCCTCTTTAGCACAGGATAGAGG
>CAZCOO010000242.1:0-3649 GCA_964500395.1 uncultured Verrucomicrobiota bacterium | reverse complement strand
GGGAACTGGGAGCACCTGATCTACTGGCAGCGGGAGTCGAATCAGGATGCCAACAGCCTGTCCCATGAACCCCTGTTCGCGGACGAGGCCGGCGGGGATTTCCACCTGAAATCGGTGGCGGGTCGATTTGATGGCGGCATGATCGTGACGGATATGGTCCATTCGCCCTCCATCGACGCCGGTGATGACCTGGCTGATTTCAGCGGGGAAGATTTCCCGAATAACGGCCTCCGGGTGAACATCGGTGCCTATGGGAATACATCGGAGGCCGGCCGCAGCCGCACCAACAAGTGGCTCCTGGCCATCACCGCCAATGATGGCGGCGTGCTCAAGGGAACCAACGTGACCCTGCAATGGCTGGCCGGGAATCTGAACGGGGGCGATACGATTTCGGTTGAGTACTCCCCGGACAGCGGCACCAACTGGGAGACGGTGGCAAGCGGACTCAGCTCGGGTACGGAACACTATGACTGGGATACATCCACCAATGCCGACAGCTTCTTTGCCCGCTGGCGGGTGGTGCTGGATGGAGATACGAATGTCCAGGACGAGGTAGACCACACCTTTGCCCTGCGCAATGACCACCAGACTTTCTATATCAACGACACCAACCCGACCGGGGACGTCTTTACCACGGCCATCGGCGACGATGCCAACAGCGGCCTCACCAACAGTGCGCCCAAGCGGACGCTCCAGGCCATCCTCGATGCGTACGACCTCGAGGGCGGCGACACGGTCCTGGTCGATGCGGGAGTGTATCCGCTGACATCCGCAAATGAGTTTATCTGGTCCCGGAGCGGGGAAAGCGCCACCAATCGCATTGTGGTCCGCGGCGCAACCAACCGGACGGTGTTCTCTCGCGGGGACACCAGTGACGATGCGGCAGCATTCCGTTTGCGCGGAGATTACATCGCCCTGCAGGATTTCGTGGTCGAAGATGCGGGCATCGGCGTGTTCTTCAGCACGAATGAGGCCGGCCGGGTGCAGAACCTGACGCTCCGTACGAACGCGGTCGGGATTCATGTCAAAGACTCGGACGACGCCGAGATCCGGAACAGTTTCTTCCTGCACAACATGAACGGGGCTGTCGAAACCGAAGGCAGCCAGGCGGCGGTGATCGAAAACAATAACTTCATCGGCAATACGCCGCACAGTTTCCGGCAGTTGACCTCGATTCAGGGAACCCTGCAAAACAACATATTCGAGATGTCGGAGACGAACTCCTCCGCCCTCGCCGGAAACCCGACGGATATCTTCATCGATTACAATATCTATTACTTCCCCACGAACGACACCGAGATCTATCCGGGGTATACCTCCCTCATGACGTGGCAGCTGGACCTGAACCACGATTACCGGAGTGCGGTCACCAACCCGCTGTTTGCCGATGCCGTGGCCCGGGATTATCATCTGCAGTCCACCGTCGTGTCCGGCCGGTTCGTGTCCGGGTCCGGATTTGTCACGAACGACACCGAGGATTCGTTCGGCATCGACAAGGGCAACCCGGACTCCCCGTTCACCCTGGAGCCGGAGGATGACGGAGAGCGGATCAATATCGGCGGGTTCGGAAATACAGTGTTTGCCAGCAAGGGCAAATCGCCCACCCAGGAGGTGCTGGAGGTGCGTTCGCTCAACCAGCCGATCTTTATTTCTGAAACCAACAGCATTCAGCCGCTGATCTGGCATGCCCTCAACATCCCCAGCAACCAGACGGCGCGCGTGCAGTTCTCCGGGGACGGGGGCACGGAGTGGACAACGATTTCCAACGTCAACATCTACCAGGAATTTGTCATCTGGCAGCCCACGCCCAACTTCAACACGTATCAGGGGCGCTGGCGGGTGATCACCACCAATGGCGTGACCCTGTCCGACACCAATAACGCGACGGTGCAGTTGTTCTTCGGGCAATTCGAAATCTCCGATCAGTACCGGCAGGATGGTCTGAACGTGATCGAATGGCGCACGGCCTGGGACGAGCAGTATCGGGTCCAGTACTCGGAGGACGGGTTCAATTGGACCAATGCACCGACGGGCACCAATGCCCCGGGTGGGCCCGGCATCAATCAGGACGCCTTGTTCCTGACGCCGCGCGGTGGAGACTTCCTCTACCAGGATATCGACTCCGGGTCGAATTCCCAGCGGCTGTACCGGGTCCTGTGGGATCAGTTCTAGTTTCAGCCACCCATGCGCATTACCGGGGGAATCCTGAAAGGGCGACGGGTGGAGGTTCCGGCGTCCGGTGTGCGCCCGGCGACCGACCGGGTGCGGGAAGCCGTGTTTTCCATGCTGGCGCCGCTTTGCCCCGATGCGGTGGTGCTGGACCTCTACGCGGGCAGCGGCGCCTACGGCCTGGAGGCGTGGAGCCGCGGGGCCGCCCGGGTCACCTGGGTGGAGCAGGCCGGCCCGGTGTACCGGTGTCTGGAGGGGAATGTCCGAACCCTCTGCGCAGAGGCGCCGCCGCGGTCTGTCCGGTGCCTGCGCGCATCGGTCGCGGCCTTTCTGGCGGAGGCGGCTCCGCACGCCTATACCCTGGTCTTTGCGGATCCTCCCTACGATCTTCAGCGGGGGAATCGGGGCTTGCCCGTCGAGGGCCTCGCTTCTATGGTGCAGGCAAACGGAGTCCTGTTGCTGGAACAGGCGGCCGATAGTGAGCCCGATCCCGTTCCCGGATTTTCGTTGGTGAGAGATCGCCGCTACGGCCGATCGAGGATTTGCCTCTACCGCGCCGACAGAACGGAGTGACATGTCTACAGACCCCCAAGCCATTTATCCCGGAACGTTTGATCCCGTAACCTGCGGCCACATCGATGTGATGGAGCGGGCCGCCCGCATCTTCCCCCGTTTGCGGGTGGCCATTGTCAGGACGACCCGCAAGGAAACGCTGTTTTCCGCGGAGGAACGGCTCGCCATGGTCCGGGACGCCGTGGGGCATCTGCCGGCGGTGCATGTGGAGCTGTTTGACGGCTTGCTGGTGGAGTATGCCCGCCGGCAGGGATGCCGGGTGCTCATCCGGGGGCTGCGGGCCTTTTCTGACTTTGAATACGAATTCCAGATGGCCCTGACCAACCGCAATCTCGCCCCGGATGTCGAGACGCTGTTTTTGATGCCGAAAGAAGAACACAGTTTTATCAGCTCGAGCATGGTTCGGGAAATTGCCCGCCTGGGCGGGAATACCGGGGAGTTTGTGCCTCCCAACGTTTACAAGGAGCTGGCCCGGCGATACGGTGACACCCGCGAGCCCGGCTAAATGCATCTATCGCGGGCCGGTCTCGAAAAGGACCGCGCTTTCCATGATTATCCAAATCGCCAGAATCGGAGAAGACGGCGCCCGGTACCGGGGGGAGGAGCCGCCCGGTATCCTCCAGCTCGATGCCGACCCGTTGGCGAGGGCAGAAAAGCCCTTTGGGTATGACCTGTTTGCCCGGGTGGTGTCCCGGGAACTGATCGTGAAGGGAGAGATCGAAGCCCCCCTGCAATTGCGGTGTGGACGGTGCGGGGAATTTTTCTCGACAAAGGTCTGCGAATCGGCTTTTCTTCGCGGTTACGACGTACACGAGAATACGGAATCGGTGGACCTCACGGATGACCTCCGTGAGGCCATTCTTTTGAAAATCCCACTGAATCCATTGTGTTCAGAAAATTGCCGGGG
>CAZCOO010000241.1:0-3760 GCA_964500395.1 uncultured Verrucomicrobiota bacterium | reverse complement strand
CACTGAGACGCTCGGCGCAGCCGGCGCCGCGGACGTGCACGCACAAAACCCCCCCCGCGCAGCGTCCTCCTGCCCGCACGTGCGCGCCCTCACCCTCCTCATGGCCGATGGATCGGTTTGTGAGTGCGGTCCCGACCGGGAGGTCGAGCTGTTTGAAACCACCTGCGGCGGCATGGGGCTCACCGGCGTCATCCTGGAAGTCGAGCTTCAGCTTCGTCCCATCGAGACCGCCTACATTCGGGAGCGCATCGTCCCCGCCGCCAACCTGGCCGAGGTAATGGATGTGTTTGCCTCCAGCAGCGGCTGGACCTACTCCGTCGCCTGGATCGACTGCCTGGCCCGGGGTGAGAAACTCGGCCGAAGCATCGTGCGGTTGGGCGAGCACGCCGCGCTGGGCGAATTGCCCGCCGCCCGGCAAGCCGACCCTCTGGGGGTGGACCCCGTTCAACGGCTGTCCGTTCCCTTTTCCTTTCCCTCCTGGGTGCTGAATCGCCACACCGTCTCCCTTTTCAACAGCCTCTACTACCACCGGTACGCCGGGAAAACCCGGGACCATATCGTGGATTACGATCAGTTTTTCTACCCCCTGGACTTTGTCGGCCATTGGAACCGCATCTACGGAAAACGCGGGCTCACCCAGTACCAGTTCGTGCTGCCGCTGGCCACCAGCCGGGAAGGCCTGACCGAGCTTCTCCAGCGGATCACCGCCAGCGGGCTCGGATCGTTCCTCGCCGTCCTCAAACTCTTCGGCCCCGAGGAACGCTTCATTTCCTTCCCGCGCGAAGGCTATACACTGGCCCTGGACTTCCCCATTCGGGATGACCTGTTCCCCCTGTTGGATCAGCTCGACGCCGTCGTGCAGGAGCACGGCGGGCGTCTCTACCTGGCCGAAGATGTGCGCATGGCGGCAGACACCTTCTGGAACACCTACCCCCAGGCGCAGGAATTCCAAAACCGGCTGAAGCGGTACGACCCCGGAGGGCGGTTTGCCTCCCTCCAATCAGCCAGACTGGAGATCACCTCATGAAACAGATGCTGCTCCTCGGGGCGACCTCGGACATCGCCCGGGCCATTGCAGAACGATTCGGCCGCGCTGACTGGGGCCTGCTCCTCGCCGGGCGGGATCCCGACCGGCTCGAGCGGGAAGCCGCCGACCTGCGCATCCGAACCGATACGGAGGTGAACACCATTGAATTCGACGCGCTCGCCCGGGACCGGCACGGACGTTTCGTTGATGAACTCGCCCCATTGCCCGACGCCGTCGTTTGTGCCTTCGGATACCTGGGCGATACCGACAGGGCCGAAAAAAGCCCCGAAGAAGCCGACCGGATCCTGGAGACAAACTTCAACGGGGCGGTGTCCGTCCTCCGGCCGCTCGCAAATCGATTCGCGGACCGGGGATCGGGCACCATCATCGGGATCAGCTCCGTGGCCGGGGACCGGGGCCGGGGCAGCAACTACTACTACGGCAGCGCCAAAGCCGGCTTCACCGCCTGGTTGTCCGGCCTGCGGAATCGGCTGTACGATACGGGCGTGCATGTCATCACCGTGAAACCGGGCTTTGTGCGGACCCGCATGACCGAGGGTATGCCGCTGCCCGGAGCCGTCACGGCCGATCCGGCGCAGGTCGCCGCGGCCGTGGAAAAGGCCATGACCAAGAAGCGCGACGTCGTCTACACCCTCTGGATGTGGCGGTTTATCATGCTCCTCATCCGCGCCGTTCCGGAGCCGCTTTTCAAACGGCTCAAATTGTGACGGCACAACAGCGGTCGACCAGACCCGGGTCCCGCGCTCGCTGCAGCCGCCTCATCGCGCTTCTTTCCGCGTGCCGGAGGGACGGTTTGCGGCGGGCTCGGCGAGCCCGCCCTACCTGATAAGATCGTCGATCGCGCGTCTTCTGTAGCCACGCCGCGGCGTGCTCCCCGTAACCCCGCCGGCCGCCAAGCCTTACGCAACTGCCTGGGCATAGAGCCGATCGACCATCTCCCAGTTCACCGTGTTCCACCACGCGTCGATGTAATCGGCCCGGCGGTTCTGGTACTTCAGGTAGTACGCATGCTCCCAGACGTCCAGACCCAGGATCGGCGTCCCCCGAAGCTCCGCAACCCCCACCATAAGCGGATTGTCCTGGTTTGGCGTGCTTCCCACGGCCAGGCTGCCGTCGTCCTGAACAACCAGCCACGCCCACCCCGAACCAAACCGGTTCAGAGACGCCCGCGAAAATGCCTCCCGCAAGGAGGCAAAGGACCCCATTTCCTTTCGTATGGCCTTGGCAACCTTCCCCCCGGGCTCACCTCCCCCCTCAGGACTCATAATTCCCCAGAACAGGGAGTGATTGTAATATCCACCCCCGTTATTCCGAATGTCGGTTCGCACGGCGGCGGGCAGTCGTGACACGCCTGCCAGGACATGCTCAATCGAGAGGGGCCCGATGCTTCCAAGTTTTTCGAGAGCCGCATTGAGCTTTCGCGTGTAGCCGGCGTGATGGCGGCCATGGTGAATGGTCATGGTCTTTGCATCGATATGGGGCTCGAGCGCACCCGCCGCATAGGGCAGGTCGGGCAAGGCAAACCCGGATGCATCCTTTGCGATGCCGAGAAGGCCTGCCGCGTTATCCCCGTTCGGTCCGGCAGCCCGCGCGGGACGTACGCCCAGGCCGATCGCGGCCACACCGGCTGTGCCGATAAAGCGTCGCCGTGTCCAGGAATTCAAATTTTCCGTTGGCTTCTCTTGCTCATGCGTCATCCCGTCTCCTCCTTTGTTCTTGGTAATGGGGTCCCTCTATCATAAACCCGCATCCGGGAATGTCCATCCACCCCACCGACATTCAAGGCTGGACCCGTGGAATAATATATAATACGTATTCTGCATTTGTGTGATAACTATGCTGGAACGATTTTCAACATCTCTCGATCAGGATCTTCTCGCCGAGTTTGACGCCTACATCCAGCGTCGGCAGTACCGGAATCGCTCCGAGGCCATCCGCGATATGATCCGGGACCAGCTCGTTCGGGAGCAATGGGCCGGAGAGGGCGAAGTCGTCGGTATACTGTCTCTCGTCTTCGATCATCATCAGTACAAGCTGCAGGATCGACTCACCGAGCACCAGCACGACCACCATGATCTGGTGATCGCCTCCACCCATATTCACCTCGACCACAATAACTGCCTGGAAGTCGTGATCCTTCGCGGAAATGCTGGGGACGTCCGCGACATGGCAGAGGGGATGAAGGCCATGCGAGGAGTGAAGAATGCAGAGCTTTCCATGAGCACAACCGGCCGGGACATGCCCTGAATCTCTGCCGCGGCCGGGGTCGAGCCCGGGTAGAGCGGCGCGCCGGGCCGGGACATGGATCGCGAATCTTCCTGTAGCCACGCCGTTGCACGGCGTGCTCCCCCAGCCGGGGTCGCTTGCCGGCGGGAAGCCTGTCCCACAATACAGCCAATGTGGCGCTCACCGGTCCGGACGAACCGGCGCTTGCGCCGGGGCGGGCCGATCCGGTGAAGCGGCCTTGTCCCGAAGGCGCGCTGTGCGCGCCAAGGGGCGAGGCTGCGAACGAAGTGAGCGCCCATCCCGCGCGCGCAGCGCGCGGGACCAGATGTTGTAGGACACGCTTCCCTCGCAGAGGGAGCGTGTGGGGCTCCCGCGGGCACAGGCTCCCCGGAGAACCGGGGAAGCCTGTCCTACAAAGCCTGCTGAGGTCCGTCCGGCTCCCTCCGTCCCCTGCTCCTGATTAGCATGAGGAACTTCTCCACCGGC
>CAZCOO010000240.1:0-3771 GCA_964500395.1 uncultured Verrucomicrobiota bacterium | reverse complement strand
GTGTCCCCGCCGGACTTCGATATCGACTTCTGCCAGTCGCGCCGGGAAGAGGTCATCACCTACGTCAAAAACAAATACGGCAGCGAGAACGTGGCCCAGATCATCACCTTCGGGACCCTCGGCGCCAAGACCGTGATCCGGGATGTGGGGCGGGTGCTGGAGGTGTCGTTCCAGGACTGCGACCGGCTGGCCAAGCTGATCCCGGAGGAGCCCGGCATGACGCTGCAGGCGGCGGAGGAGGCCAATCCGGACTTCCGCAGCGCCCTCGAGCAGGATCCGGCGGCCCGGCGGATCATGCAGTATGCCCGCATCCTCGAAGGGCTCCCGCGCAATCCCGGGACCCACGCGGCCGGGGTGGTGATCGGCGAAAAGCCGCTCCTGGAGTTGATCCCGCTGGCCCTGGATAAGGACAAAGAAGTCGTCACCCAGTTTGAGATGAAACCGCTCGAGCAGACCGGCCTGCTCAAGATGGATTTCCTCGGCCTCAAGACGCTTACGGTCATCCAGGAGGCCGTGGACAACGTGGCCGAGACGCGCCGTGTCGAACTGGATATGGACACCCTGGAGATGGACGATGCGCCGACCTTCGAGCTGCTCAACCGGGGCGACACCATCGGCGTCTTCCAGGTGGAATCCGAGGGCATGCGCGACCTGCTCCGCCGCCTGGGCCTGGACCGGTTTGAGGAGCTGATTGCGCTCATCGCCCTGTACCGGCCGGGGCCGATGAACATGCTCGAGGACTACATCGCCCGCAAGCACGGCAAGATCGAAATCCAGTACGATCACCCGCTGCTGGAGCCTATCCTCAAGGAAACCTACGGGGTCATGCTCTACCAGGAACAGGTACAGCGGGCCGCGAACGTCCTGGCCGGGTTTTCTCTCGCCTCCGGCGATATGCTGCGGCGGGCCATGGGGAAGAAAAACCCGGACGAAATGGCCAAACAGCGCGACGCCTTCATCAAGGGCTGCAAAGAGACCAACGACATCGCCGAATCGCTCGCGAGGCGCATCTTTGAAAACATCGAGCGGTTCGCCGGCTACGGGTTCAACAAGTCCCACAGCGCCGCCTACGCCGTGCTGTCCTATGAGACGGCGTACCTCAAGGCCAATTACCCGCCGGAATTCATGGCCGCGCTGCTCTCCAGCGAGATGGGGAATTCAGACAAGCTGCCCAAGCTGATCGCGGAGACGCAGGCCATGGGGATCGAGGTCCTGCCGCCCGATGTCAACGAGAGCTGGGTCCGGTTCCGGCCCATGGGGGACAAGATCCGGTTCGGCCTCGCCGGGATCAAGAATGTCGGGGTCTCGGCCGTGGAGGCCCTCGTCCGGGAGCGGGAGGAAAACGGGCCCTACAAAGGACTGGTCGACTTCTGCAGCCGGGTCGATTCGCACAGCGTCAACCGGAAGGCGCTGGAAAGCCTGGTCAAGGGCGGTGCCTTCGACTTCACGGACATGTCGCGCGGCCGGTTGTTCGGGGGAATTGAATTTGCCATGAACCGCGCCGCCGCGGCCCAGCGCGACAAAGCGGCCGGCCAGACCTCCCTGTTTGCCATGTTGGGCGACAGCGAGGAGGCGCCGGAGGACGGGGACGATTTTCCGGAAGGCGAACCCTGGCCGCTGACGCAAATGCTGACCGAGGAAAAAGAGCTGCTCGGGTTCTATATCTCCGGCCATCCCCTGAAGCAGTACGAATGGGCCATGCAGCGCTACGGCACCCACGAGGTAGCGAAGTTGAGCGACGTGGAGAGCGGGACGCCGGTCCGGGTGGGGGGCATGGTGGTGCAATACCTCAAGAGGTTTACCAGAAAGACCCAGGAGCCGATGGGGATCTTCCGCCTGGAGGGCATCGAGGGCGCCGTCGAGGCGGTGGCGTTTCCCGAACCCTTCAAGTCCTGCGGCGTCCACCTGCGGGAAAATGCCCCGGTTATGGTATCCGGCGAGGTTCGGCAGGAGGACGATCGCACCAAAATCCATGTCAACGAGATCGTGCCCCTGGGCGACGCGCACCGCCATTTCGCCCGGCGGGTAAGCATTCACCTGCCGGCGGCCAACGTGGACGACGACAAGCTCAACGAAATCCGTCAGTCGCTTCGCGCCCATCCCGGCTCCACGCCGGTCATGGTGTGCCTGCTGTTCCCCACGGGCGAGAAGGTGTTCATCCGCGCCGCCGGCGAGTACACCGTGTCCGCCACCCAGGACCTGTTCCGGGAGCTGGAGCACCGGCTCGGGGAGGGCAGTACCTATGTGGCGGTCGCCCGGCTGGCGAGCCGGAACGGGAACGGGTCGGGGCGCCGTTGGAACGGGGGGCGCAACGGACGGCAGCGCGACGTCGCCTGAGGGTTTGCATGCCGCCCCGCTTTGGCCGCCGGCAGCGGCCTCCGTCAGGCGTCCGCCAGGAGTTCGCCTGCGCGCTCCAGGATGCGGCGGGCACAGGCGGGCTTGTCCAGCCGGCCCCAGTCTTCGAATTCGACATCCTCCCCCGCCGACAGGACCTGGTAGGCGGCGTGGTCGGAGCCCATGGCGTCCACGTGGTTGAGCACGATGGCATCGAACCCCTTGTCCCGGCATTTTGCCCGCGCCTCGTCCCGCCCGTTGCCGGTCTGCAGGGCAAAGCCGATGGAGACCTGGCCGGGGCCCTTTTTCGCATTCAGCGTTGCGGCGATGTCCGGGGTGGGGTGGAGGTTCAGGGACAGGCCGGTTCCGTCTTTCGGCTTTTTGTCCGGAGAGAAATCGGTGGGGGTGTAATCGGCGACGGCCGCGGCGTAGATGGCGATGTCGGCCTTGTCGATCCGGGCCTGGGCGGCGTCCAGCATGTCCCGGGCCGACGTCACCCGGTGGATGGTCACGGCATTATGGCTCGGCAGGTTGTCGGGATCCGCGGGGCCGGTAATGAAATCGACCTCGGCGCCCATGAGGGCGGCGGCTTCGGCCAGGGCCCGGCCCATCTTGCCGCTGCTGGAGTTGCCGACGAAGCGGACGGGGTCGAGGTATTCCCGGGTGGGGCCGGAGGTGATGAGGATGCGCCGGCCGTCGAACCGGGTGGAAACCCGCAACCCGGTCCACACCCGTTCGGCGATCTCAGGGGGCTCGGCCATGCGGCCGGCTCCCTCCATGCCGCAGGCCAGGGCGCCCGCATCGGGGCCGATCCGCACCCAGCCGCGATCCTCCAGGATGCCCACGTTTTCCCGTACGGCGGGGTTTTCCCACATCTCCACGTTCATCGAGGGACAGAAAAAACGGTGGCAGGAGGCCGGCAGGGAGAGCACGGCGGTCGAGACCACGTCCCGGCCGAACCCGTGGGCGATGTGGGCGATCATGTCCGCCGTGGCCGGGGCCAGGACAAAGGCGTGGGCCCGGGTGGCCGGGTAGAGATGGGGGTACAGCGACTCGAATTCACCGCGGCTGTGCGCGGGGATGCCCTCGGCCAGGGCATCCCGGCCGGTGATGGCCGAGAAGGTGAGCGGCTGGACAAACCGGGTCGCCGCCGGGGACAGGGCCGCCGTGACCTCCGCGCCCTTTTTCTTGAGACGGCTGGCCAGGTCCACGGCCTTGTAGGCGGCGATCCCGCCGCATACGCCGACGAGAATGATCGGGGGATTCGATTCCTCATTCATAATGGCGAATCTTCTCAGAATTGGCGTGGGCTGACAAGCGGCCACGCGGAACGGGCTCGCCGAGCGCACAGCGCAAAGATTCCGGCGGGCGGATTCAGTCGAGCGCCCCGGCCTGGTTGAGCGACCAGTCGTAGTCCAGGTAGTCGATATCCAGGCC
>CAZCOO010000239.1:0-3864 GCA_964500395.1 uncultured Verrucomicrobiota bacterium | reverse complement strand
CCATACTCCTCAATCCGAGCCCAAATCGTCTTTTCGAGAACGACCTCATCTTTACCGGTCATCTCATAGATCAGAACCGGTCGTTCCGCCGAGTTGTCCCATACGGCGACATAATCCGCCAATCGCATATACAGCTCGACCAGGTTCCGAAGGCTCTTGCCGTAGCGGCGCGCTATGGCCTCGGCGGGGATATTGTGCCCGCCGTTCGCGACACGCGAAGCCACGCGTTCGGCGGAAAACTCGGCTGATGGAATCCAGAGATAGTTGAGTTCGATGCGATAGCCGGCATCTCTGAACTCGCGAATCAGTCGCATATGGCTGCGACCGGACAGAGTTGTCTCGAAAGCCAGGGGCTGCATACGTTTCCGCAACTCCCGGATTCGCGCAAGAAAGAGCCTACCGGCCTCCATCTGCACGGCAGTTTCGTTCAGCGGCGATAGCCCCCGGGCAATAGAGTCCGCGTTGACGAACTCGACGCAGCGGGCCACGCGTGGCAAGTACCACATGCCGAATGTGGTCTTTCCCGCCCCGTTCGGGCCGACGATCGCGTAGCAAATTGGGCTCGCTTCGGTCTTCTCCACTCCCAGTCCTTTCGTACACCCGTCAAGTTGTGCGACTTGCCCCCAGCCAACGCAATTCCCACAGCTTGCGCTCTTCGATCTTCCCCAATTCGCGTCCATTCGCGCTTGTCACGTCGCAGCCTCCTTGGCGGAGGCGGATCCATTAGCGGTTCCTCGCTTCCCAACCGCCTCCGCGATCATCTTGTAGAATTCGGATTCAACCTGCTTCTCGAAGTCGTCCTGCATTTCGTACACGTCGGTGAACTCGGCGAATGCCCACCGGCCATAGGTGCCGTGGTTGTTCACGCCGGGAATCCAGTACGCTTCCATCGTGTTCTTCTTGTCCTTGGCGTCTTCGCCGCGGTAGCCCTTGATCTCCACAACAAGGTTCAGCAAGTCCTCGTCGCCGTGGCCGTCATTTACGCGCACGATGAAATCGGGAATGTACGTCCGGGTCTCGGAGCCGTAGCGGTACGGGACTTCGAGTCCGAGATTGTGGTTTTTCACGTACGCCTTGACCTTGGGGTGGCTCTCCGCAACCCGGCAGAATTCCGCCTCCCAATCGCTGTCGAGAACGACCCAGTTCACGTGGCAGCGGCGGGCGTCCGTCTCCCAGCGCGATTCTTTGGACGTGTTAAAATTGACGTACCGGGTTGAGCCGGTGGGATTGTAGGGATCGAGCACGGCCTTGATCGGGCGATCGTCGGCATGGGATAGCGTGATGGCATTCGTGATTCGTTCACAGGCCATGTCCGCAAGCTCCTGGTACATGAGCTGCGCGGGATAGGTGCCGCCTTTGCAGACGAGTTTCGACGTGGATGTGTTGTTGCAGACAACGATGAAGCATGGCGGCACGTTCACGCCCGCCTTCTCCCAAAGCTCGAATGTCTTTTCATAGTGGCCGTAGAGGGCGTCGAGGGCGGTTTGCAAGGCTGCGGGAATGCTCAGGGGATCGAGATGTTTCGCTTTTCCGCGGCCTTTCTTCGGCATCTTGGTGCGGATGTGTTCCCACAGGTTCCTGAACTTGGGCATGTCATCGCCCGGGATGTTGTCGGCAATGGGGACGCGCGGGAGTTTGACGATGCCGCATTCGATGGCGTCCATGAGCGAAAAGTCGCACATCGTCCACGGGAACAGCGTACCTTCGGCGTATCCCGACCCGCTGAGGAAGAAGGGAGTCGCCGAAAGATCCATGACCTTGGAAATACCCAGTTTGCGTTGCACCGCCTCGAGCCCGGAAATCCAGAGCCTGGCGGCTTCGTTATTCTGTTCGGCCTCTTTGCGCTCGTCGCCTTTCAGGGCAAGTTCGTCTTCGCTGCGGCGTTTCTCGCGGTAGCAGTGGTGCGCCTCGTCGTTCAGCACCATGATGTTCTTCATGCCCATCAGCTCGGGCATGACCCGCTGCAACATCTGGCCTTCGGTTTCCGTCGTCTCGACCGGCTCGCCGTCTCGGCCTTGCAAGAGGGCCCGGCCACCCTTGGAGATATCCATCGTTTCACGCAGCTTGAACGCGTGGAAATTGGTAATGACGATCTTGGCGCGGTCGAGGTCGGGCAGCATGTCATTCGGGACGAGTTCACGCGTGCGGTAGTAGCTGTCGGGGTCGTTGGGCTGTAGAACGCGCAACCTGTCTCTGATGGTGATGCCCGGAGTAACGACAAGGAATCCGCGGGTGAAGCGTTTGCTTCCGGGCCGCCTGACCGCGTTGATGGTCTGCCAGGCGATGAGCATGGCCATGACGGTGGTCTTGCCGGCACCCGTTGCGAGTTTCAGGGCAAGGCGTAGCAACTCCGGGTTTGCCTGCTCGTTCGCGCGGGCGAGGTAGTCGAGGTACGTGTGTCCGGTAGCACCGATCGACGGGGCAACTTCCGTGAGCCAGATCGCGGTCTCAACGGCTTCGATCTGGCAGAAGAACGGGCGAAAGCTGCTGAACGAATGGTGACGCCAGTGCTGAAGCAAGCGGGCCGTCTCGGGCGTCACGCGCCATTGGCCCGGATCGGGGATCGCTCGCCACTGGTCGAGATGGCCGCGAACACTGTTGACAAGGGACGTAGGATCGTATTGCTGCTCTTCTGTGGATAAGCCCTTGCCTTCGTCCAGGACAAGCTCTCCCTGGCTTCCCCCCCGTTTGCGCTTTCGCGGTTTAGGGATCGGAGTCACGAATTCGGCCCGGCGACGATTCTCGACGATGCGTTGCGTGGGCTGGCCGCTGCTGTCCAGTTCCCAGTGCCGGGCGGGATATTCGTAGGGGGAGTTGAGTATGGGTTGTGCAAAGAATTCCGTCTGCATAGTCGCCGTTGCTTCCTCTTTTTCCGGCATGGGGTTTGCGCCCCCCTCCTTGATTCTATGCCGGCAACCCTGTCGTGACGTTCTGTTCGAGCAGCTTCCGGCAATGGCTCCTGGTGGACAGGTATCTTTACGCAGGACTCGGTGTACCGAATCGGACAGGGCCTGACAAGGACATCGTTGGGGGGCGGGAGGGGCCGGTCTCGGAGGTGGACAGCCGTGTATCCGGTTGCTACACTGCGCGGTTATGAATTCGGAAAGCATCACGATTCTGGTCCTGCACGGGCCGAATCTTCAGCTTCTCGGGACCCGGGAGCCCGAGGTGTACGGCGCGACGACGCTGGACGAGATCAATGATCTCCTGCGCGAACGGGCCGGGACGATGGGAGTGGAACTGCAGGTCTTTCAGAGCAACCACGAGGGGGACCTGGTGGACCGGATCGGGCAGTGCCGGGGCCAGGTGGACGGCCTGATCTTTAACCCGGCCGCCTACACCCATACCAGCGTGGCGCTGCGCGACGCCCTGCAGGCGGCGGACGTGCCCTGCGTGGAGGTGCATCTGAGCAATCCCGCGGCCCGCGAGACGTTCCGGCACCGCAGCTATACGCTCGCCGCCTGCATCGGACAAGTCTCCGGGTTTGGCCCGAAGAGTTATTGCCTGGCCCTGGATGGTTTGGTGGAATATCTGAAATCGCAACCCTGAACAACCGCGTGGGGAACCCGCCGCCCGGGAGGAGAGGTCGGTTATGGAACTGAAAGACATCAAGAAAATCATCGAGATGATGAAGCAGAACGAACTCACGGAGTTCGAGCTGCAGGAAGAAGCATTCCGTATCGCCATCAAACGGGGCGGGGAGGACAAGGAGCAGCCGCAGGTGGTCATGTCCCCGCAGCCGGCCCAGATGATGATGCCGCCCGGAGGCGCGATGCCCCCGCAGGCACAGCCGGGCGCGGGGCCCGCGGCGGCGGCCGGGGGTGGGGGCGCCCCGGAGGCGGGGGGGGTGGAGGGCGGGTGGGG
>CAZCOO010000238.1:0-3912 GCA_964500395.1 uncultured Verrucomicrobiota bacterium | reverse complement strand
CAACCGCTGCAGAAGCTGTCCCTGCGGGACGGGCGGCCCGTGCTCGCGCTTCTCATCACGGACGGGCGGCCCACGATGGGGATGGTCGACAGCTCGGACATCATCGTGAATTTTGCCCGCCGCAACCGCGGCCAGGTGTCGGTCTTTACCGTGGGCGGGGGAAAACGGGTGAACCGCTACCTGCTCGACATGGTCAGCTTCCACGCGCGGGGAGACTCGCTGGTGGTGGAGGATTCTGAGGATCTGCAAACCGCCATTCCGGACATGCTGCACCAGGTCGGCCGGCCGGTGCTTACCGATCTCGCCTTTCAATTTGCGGGAGGGGAGGGTGCAGACGTCTACCCGCAACAGCTCACACACCTGTACCTGGATCGGCCCCTGATCCTCTATGGCCGGGTGCCGGCCTCCGGCGACCCCCTGGTGGTTCGCATAGAAGGGCGCGCCGGTGACGAGCGCAAGGATATGGTGTTTACAATCGAGCGTCCCCGGGCCGCCCCGTCCGGCCAACAGATTGCCCGGCGCTGGGCCTGGCAGAAGATTCTTCATCTGATTGCCCGCCATCTGATGGACGAGGACCCCGATGTCCTGCGCCGCATCCGGGATCTCGCCGACCGGTATGAACTTCCGGTCCCGTACGGTACGGACATCGTCCCGAGGACCTTCTGAGGGCTTCTGAGGGCGGCGGGTTCATCACTTGACCCGCGCGGGGGGATCCAATAGGGTCTATCGCTTGCGCCAACGGGACGTGTGTCCCTTTGATTCATGTGCCGCCTGCTTGTCGGCGTGCCCGCAGAAACCCGGGTTCAGGCATCCGGACGGAAACGGGAAGGCGACAGGCGGCCGCCCCCGACTCGAGGTGGCGATTGCATCCCGTACCTTTACTATACAGGAAAGATCAGGAATGAATGTAACCGTGGAAAAGACGTCGCCCTGCCGACGTGTGTTGAACGTTGACGTCCCTGCCGACCAGGTGCGGGAGGAACTCGAGGGGGTGGTCTCCGCCTACCGGTCATCCGCCAAGATTCCCGGGTTCCGGCCCGGCAATGCCCCGCGCGAGCTGGTCCGCAAACGGTATCGGAAAAATATCACGGAGGATCTGAAAGAACGCCTCCTCCCGCAGTCCTATCAGAAGGCGATTGCCAAGGAGGGGCTCTCCGTCGTGTCCATCATCGGGGTGGAAAACGTGGAGCTTGACGATGATGGAGACGGCCCGCTTCGGTTTCAGGTCACCGTGGATGTCGAGCCCGAGTTTGCGCTTCCCCCCTACAAGGGCATATCCCTGAAGCGCAATGAGACCGACGTCCGGGAAGAGGAAGTCGAGCAGACCGTTCAGCACCTCCTCGAGCAGCATGCCACCTACGAGGATGTATCCGATCGGGGGGTCAAAAAGGGGGATCTCGTCCAGGTCGACTACACCGGGACCGTCGAGGGTACGCCGGTGGAGGAGGTGGATCCGGAGGCCAAAGGACTCGGCGAACGGGAGGACTTCTGGCTGAAAGCGGATGACGATGCCTTTCTTCCCGGTTTCGCCGACGGGCTGCAGGGGGTGGAGATCGGCTCGACCTGCACGATCCAATCCGTTTTCCCGGACGACTTTCCCGCAAGCGGCCTGGCCGGCAAGACCGCGGAGTACAAGGTTACAGTGAAGGGCATCCGCGAGTCCCGCCTGCCCGAAATCGATGAAGAGTTCCTCAAGCAATTCGAGATGGAATCCGAAGAGGAACTCCGCCGGCGAATCCGCGATGATTTGCAGCAGCGGAATGAGCGGGAAGAGGACCGCCGCCTGCGCGATGTCCTGATCAAGGACCTTCTCAGCAAGGTCGACCTTGCGGTGCCGGAGTCGGAAGTGCAGGAGGAGGCCCGCAACATCATTTACAATGTGGTCCGGCAGAATGCGAACCGAGGCGTCGGGGAAGAGGAAATCGAAAAACACAAGGACCAGATTTTTGAATCCGCCTCCCAGGAGGCGGAGGAGAGCATTAAAGCCCGCTACCTCCTCGAGCGCATTGCCCGGGAAGAAGAGGTGGAGGTCGGTCCGGAGGACATCGACCGGCAGATTGCCTCCATGGCCGGGGGATACGGCATGGAGCCGCAGCAACTGAAGCAGGAGCTGACGTCCAAAGGGTTGCTGGACAATGTGAAGTCCGACGTGAAGAAAAACAAAACCGTCGAGTTTTTATTGGAACAGGCAGACATCAAGGGATAACGTACTATTCCATGAATTTGCCAACTACTGACGAGGAACCACAGACAATGACAGAGGAACAAGCCCAGGTCCTGGTGCCGATGGTGGTCGAACAAACCAGCCGCGGCGAACGGGCCTACGATATCTTTTCGCGTCTGCTGAAAGACCGGATTATCTTTGTCGGGACGCCGATCAACGATGACGTGAGCAACCTGATCATCGCCCAGCTCCTGTTTCTGCAGAGCGAAGATGCGCAAAAAGATGTCAGCCTGTACATCAACTCGCCCGGCGGATCGGTAACCGCCGGCCTTGCCATTTACGACACCATGCAGTTCTTGAAGTGCGATGTGGCCACCTATTGCGTAGGGCAGGCGGCCAGCATGGGGGCTTTTCTCGTGGCCTGCGGTACGGCGGGGAAACGGTTTGCCCTCCCCAATGCCCGGATTATGATCCATCAGCCCTGGGGCGGCGCGCAGGGTCAGGCCAGTGACATCAGCATCCAGGCCAAGGAAATCCTTCGCCTCAAGGATCGCCTCAATGAACTCATGGCCCACCACACCGGGCAGGACCTCAAGACAATTCAACGGGACAGCGACCGGGATTTCTTCATGTCCGCCGAGGATTCCAAGGCGTACGGCCTCGTGGATGAAGTGGTGGCGCACCGCAGCGAAGCGGATCGGAAAACGAAGTAGGTTCGGCTATGTCTACCCCCCGCGGCACACCGGCAAAATGTTCCTTCTGCGGCAAGACGCAGGTTGAGGTGGAGCGGCTCATCGCAGGGCCGGGCGTATACATCTGCAACGAGTGCGTGGATCTGTGCAACTCCCTCATCAAGCGGGAGAGCGTCAAGGGGGATGAGCAGCCGGTGTCGGCCCTGCGGGTGCCCGAGCCGCGTTCGATCAAGAATCAGCTCGACGAATTCGTGGTCGGCCAGGAGCACGCGAAAAAGGTGCTGTCGGTGGCTGTCCACAACCATTACAAGCGGGTAAAGGAATCCGTCCGCTCGTCCTCTCGCCTCGACGATGAGCACGCCGACGTCGAGCTGGAAAAAAGCAACATCATGCTGATCGGCCCGACGGGCTGCGGCAAGACGCTGCTGGCCAAAACCCTGGCCCGAATCCTGGACGTGCCTTTCTGCATCGCGGATGCCACCAACCTCACCGAGGCGGGATACGTGGGGGATGATGTGGAAAACGTGCTGCTGCGGTTGTACCAGGCCGCCGACTACAACGTGGAGCGGGCTCAACTGGGGATCGTCTACATCGACGAAATCGACAAGGTCGGCCGGCGCATGGAAAACGTCTCCATCACCCGCGACGTGTCGGGGGAAGGCGTTCAACAGGGGTTGTTGAAACTCCTGGAGGGAACGGTCGCCCACGTTCCGCCGCAGGGAGGGCGCAAGCATCCTCAGCAGGAATACATCAAGATCAACACCGAGCATATCCTGTTCGTTTGCGGCGGGGCGTTTGTCGGCCTGGACGACCTGGTGAAGACGCGTCTCGGCAAGGGCGCCCTGGGCTTTGGACAGAGCGAAGAGGGGCTGGACGGACTCCACGTCTCCGACCTCAGTGCGCGTCCGGAGCCGGAGGATCTCATCAAGTACGGCCTCATACCGGAATTTATCGGCCGGCTCCCGGTTTGCACGACCCTCACCTCGTTGACTCAGGAGGATCTGGTCCGGATTCTCACGGAGCCCCGAAACTCCATGATTCGCCAGTATACCAAGC
>CAZCOO010000237.1:0-3930 GCA_964500395.1 uncultured Verrucomicrobiota bacterium | reverse complement strand
CGGCCCTTCACACCGGACGCGCACCGCCTGCAGTCCGAGTTGCCTCGAACCGAGTACCTTCTGATACCCCGGGCTCACCAATCGCGGAAATGGGGGAGGAGTCTCCCCGCGTAGTACAGCGGGCAGTTGTGCACGGGCGGAGGGTCTACCGGCGGCGGGAGGAAGTGCGGGTGCCGCCGCCGGAGGAGGAGCGCCCCCGGGAGGCGCTCCCGGAACGGCCCTGGCCGCTCCGGGATCCGCGTCCCCGGCCGCCGCCTCCGCTGCGCCCCCCGCCGGAGCGGGGCGTACGCTTGCGCTCGGGTTTCACCGGCGGCGGGGCTTCTTTGACCCATTCTTCGGGGGGCTGCTCGCATTTGAGCTCGTAGCCGAGAAGCTCTTCAATGGGGGGGATGTAGAAGGAGTCCTCTTCGCAGGCGAAGCTGATGGAGGTGCCGAATTTGCCCGCGCGGCCCGTGCGGCCGATCCGGTGCACGTAGTCCTCCGGATCCTGCGGGAGGGTCAGGTTGATGACGTGGCTGATGCCTTCGATGTGCAGGCCGCGCCCGGCGACGTCCGTCGCCACCAGGACGTCAATCTCCCCGTTGCGGAATTGCTCCAGGGTTCGCGTGCGCTTGTTCTGCGGCACCGCGCCGGAGAGCAGGGCACTGTTAATGCCGTGGGATTCCAACTTGTTGGCCATGCGCTCGGCCTGGTCGCGCCGGTTGGTGAAGACCAGGGCCCGGTCCGGGTTTTCCTGTGTCAGGACGTGGTAGAGCAGGTTGAACTTGTCGTTGTTGGTTACGATGTAGACGCGCTGGTCGACATCCTTGCTGGCCACGGATTCCGGCTCGATTTCGACTTTGACGGGGTCCCGGGTCCATTGGGACGAGAGCCGGATGACGTCATCGGTCAGGGTGGCGCTGAAGAGCATGGTCTGGCGCTTGGTTTTGGGCGGTGTGCTGTGGATGATCTTCCGCACGTCGGGAATAAAGCCCATGTCCAGCATGCGGTCGGCCTCGTCGATGACCATGATTTCCACGTGGCTGAGGTGCAGTTTGCGCTTCTGCTTGAAGTCCAGCAGCCGGCCGGGAGTGGCGATGACGATGTCGATGGGATTGGCCAGGGCCTTTTCCTGCTTGTCGTAGGGGGCGCCGCCGTAGAGTACGACCATGGAGAGACCGGCATAGGTGCCGAGCGAGCGGGCATCCTTTTCGATCTGGATGGCGAGTTCCCGCGTCGGTGCGATGATGAGGGAGCGCGGCGTACCTTTGGGATTCGGGCGGGTGTCGGGTTCCCGCAGGAGCCGGGTCATAATGGTCAGCAGAAAGGCGGCGGATTTGCCGGTCCCGGTCTGGGCGCGGCCGGAGCCGTCCACCCCTTTGAGGGTGTGGGGCAACATCTGCGCCTGGATCGGGGTGCAGTACCGGAAGTCCAGGTCGGCAATGGCGTGCATGAGGGGCTTGGGCAGGTCGAGGTCGTGAAACCGGGTCTTGCCCTCGGCCGGTTCAACCGGGAATTGGTCGATCGTCCAGTCCTCCTCCCGGGGGCTGTCGGCGGGCGCGGACTGTTCGGCGGGCGCCTGTTCCGGTTTGGGGTCGGCCGATTGAGGCTTTCTCTTTCCGCGGGAGCGTCTGCGCCGCCGCGGACGGGCCTCTCCGGAGGAATCGGCGGCCTGGTCGCCCTGATCGCGCGTTTGCGGTTCGGGGGTCTTCTTGTCCGCTTGCTGCTGCGGCTCCGTTTTTTCGGCGGCGGGCTTCTCCGTCTTCTGTTTGGCCGGCTTTTCCCCCTCGGAGGGGGCTCGGGTCTTCTTCCGTTCCGGCTGCTCCTGCCGGGGTTTGCGGCCGGAGGATGCGCGCTCGCTCTTCTGCGTCGCCTGCTTTTTCCCGCCCCGGCGCTGATTCCCCCGGCGCGGAGGGGGTTCCGATCCCCGTTCAGACGTGGATTGGGGACGCGAAATCGTCTCGATGCTTTTCTTTTCGACATCCTCGATGTCCGAGGCGGACTGCTTCTCGTGCTTGAGGGGCACGGCCCCTTTTCGGGTTTTTACGTAGAATTCTACCATGATTCTCTTCTCTCGATATGCTTCCTGCGTTCAGAGCCTCGGGGGGAACAATCACTCCCGGCCCGGCTCATCGGAGGCGCCGGGGTCGACCAGGGCCTCGAGTTCTTCTTTCAGTTGTTTTTCCAGGCCGGGCAGAAACCCGACATGGACGTGTCGAATGATGCCGTCCCGATCGATGATGACGGTATGCGGGATCCCCCGGACCCCGTACTCGGCCCCGACGGCGCCATCGCGATCCAGTGCGACCGGAAAGTCCAGATCGCGCTTTTCCATGAATGCGCGGATGGTCTCTTCGTCTTCCCGCTGGTTGATGCCGTACAGCACCACGCCCCGGTCCTCGTAGGCGGACGCGGCTGCGGTCAACGCCGGCAGCGCTTTCACACAGGGGCCGCACCAGGTTGCCCAGAAGTCGAGGATGGCGATCTTGCCCTCGAGATCCTCGAGGCTGACCGATTCGCCGTTCAGCGTGTCGAGCTCAAAGCCGGGCGCGGGTTGCCCGATCTGCTCGGACTCGCCCCCTCCCTGCGCGGAGGCAAACACGGCCGCCATGGAATCGACTTTTTCCACCTCGTCGGGGATCTCCAGCACAAACAAATCGTCGGACATGGGCTGCCCCAGCGTCCAGTCGGCGAGTTCGATGCGCATCTCCATCTCGATGTCGTCCATGCCGGGCATGCGCCCCTTCATCTGCTCGATTACCGAGGAAAAGTCGGGCACCAGCTTGATCAGCAGGCCATTGTCGGCCGCGAACCACCCGTCCCAGGTGATCTCTTGCTCCTCGAACCGGATTCGGTGGACGGGTTGGCCGTCGAGTTCCTCCTCCCCCTGGTGGGAGATGGTCTTGACCTCTTCGACCAGGGTCGCGTACGGATCCTCTGCGATCAGGACCTTGATAAAATCGAGCCCGCCCATGGCGGTTCCGGCGGCAAAGGCCCAGGCCGAGCCGGCGTCCGGGATCTCTTCGATACGGTCCGGCGCCTCCTCCTCCACGAATTTCTCCACCATGGGAAAGTAGGTGACGAGCGTCCCGCCGTCGGAGGCGATGGAGGCCCCGCCCATCCCGGTCTGGAAGCGAAAGGCGAATTGGGCCGGTCGTTGCACGGCGATGCCATAGGTGGATTGGATGACGTTGTCCATGCCTTCCCCGCGCATTTCCATGGCCATGGAGAGGTCCGCGGAGAACGAGTCGGCCCCTGTCAGCGTGTCGCTGAAGGCTTGCAGGACTTCGCGGCTCTTCGAGTCGATGTCGGGTGCGGCTTCGTCCGCCGCAAGCGGAGCACCCGTCAGCATCAAGGCCAGAAGGGGAAAGGCTGCATTTGCCGGTTTCATTGTGGTGGTTTCCTTTCGCGGGATGATTGGGCCCGTAGTTTGCGGGAACATGTTCAGTAGCAGCGGAACATTCGCAAATGATGAGGGCGGGAGGTGATGCGAAATTTCGACACAGCCTACCGTCAGCGCCCGCCACTGGCAAGGGAAAAGGAGGGGTTTATGGTGGCGGAGGTGGGATTTGAACCCACGGCACATGGCTTATGAAGCCACTGCTCTAACCACTGAGCTACTCCGCCCCGAGACAGGAAAGTCGAACAAAATAGGGAAGCGGCGGGTGTTTTGTCAATCTCTGTTGCAACTCTGTCGCGAGGACAGGCGGCCGTGACTGGCCGCCGACGGGGTCTGGTCGCGGGGGGCTTCCGCCCCGGGGGTACGTGCGGGCGCTCCTCCGGAGCGCGCTTCATCGAATCCGTCTTCCCGGTAGGGCGCAGGCCCCACCCCGCCGGGTTGCGTCGCGTCGCGGGAATGCGTCGAGGCGCCGCTGTCCGCATGGAGGTGGAGTCGAGCTTGTTTTGTGGAGTCGGGGCCGGTGCTGCCGGGCGGAAAATCCGACTTCCCCC
>CAZCOO010000236.1:0-3956 GCA_964500395.1 uncultured Verrucomicrobiota bacterium | reverse complement strand
CCCCGCCCCTTCACCAGCGATTCGACCACCGACGGATCCGCCAGGGTTGTCACGTCCCCGACATGCTCCGTATCGTTCTCGGCGATCTTGCGGAGGATGCGGCGCATAATCTTCCCGGATCGCGTCTTCGGAAGAGCCGGCGCAAACTGGATGCGCTCCGGCGCCGCAATCGGCCCGATTTCATCGCGAACATGCTGGATCAACTCTTTCTGCAACGCCTCACTCTCCTCGGCATCCCCTTTGAGCGTCACAAAAGCGTACAGCGCCTGTCCTTTGATTTCATGAGGCATGGGGGCCACCGCCGCTTCCGCAACTTTGTCGTGGCTCACCAGCGCACTCTCCACTTCGGCCGTGCCGATCCGGTGCCCGGAGACGTTCACCACATCGTCGATCCGTCCCATCAGCCAGTAGTTTCCATCCTCGTCGCGCCGGCATCCGTCGCCGGTGAAATACATATCATCAAATGCCGAAAAATAGGTATTGATGAACCGGTCGTGATCCCCGTAGGTCGTCCGCATGATCCCCGGCCACGGCCGGCGGATGCACAGCTTGCCGCCTTCATTGACGCCGCACTCCGTCCCGTCGTCGCGCAGGATGAGGGGTTCCACGCCAAAGAAAGGCTTACAGGCGCTTCCGGGCTTGAGCGTGTGCGCCCCGGGAAGCGGCGCGATCATCATGCCGCCGGTTTCCGTCTGCCACCAGGTATCCACGATCGGGCAGCGCTCCCGGCCGATCACACGGTAATACCACATCCAGGCCTCCGGGTTGATGGGCTCGCCGACCGTTCCCAGCACGCGGAGGCTGCTCAAATCGTGCCGGGCGGGGAACTCATCGCCCTGGCGAATCAGCGCCCGGATGGCTGTCGGCGCCGTGTAGAATACGGTGACCTTGAATTTCTCCACGATCTGCCACAAGCGCGCCGCATCGGGATAGGTGGGCGTTCCCTCGAACATCACCTGGGTCACGCCATTGGCCAGCGGGCCGTAGACGATGTAGCTGTGGCCGGTGATCCATCCGATGTCCGCTCCGCACCAGTAGATGTCATCGTCGTGCAGATCGAATACGTACTTGTGGGTCAGGGACGTGTGCAACAGGTACCCGGCCATGGTGTGAACCACGCCCTTGGGTTTCCCGGTCGAGCCGGATGTGTAAAGAATAAACAGCGGATCCTCCGCATTCATCGGCTCCGCCGGGCAGTCTTCGTCGGCGTCTTCCATCAACTCATGGTACCAGCGGTCGCGCCCATCCCGCATCTCGCAGGGGTCGTCGGTGCGCTTCACCACGACTACCGACTCGATGCTCGGGGTCTTCTCCAGGGCCTTGTCGGAGATCTCTTTGAGGGGCGTCAGTTTCCCGCCCCGCACGGACATGTTCGCTGTAATCAGCACTTTGCACGCCGAATCATTGACGCGGTCTGCAATCGCATCGCTGCTGAACCCGCCGAAGACTACGGAATGCACCGCCCCGATGCGCGCACAGGCCAGCATCACCACCGGAAGTTCCAGGACCATCGGCATGTAGATACAGACTCGATCTCCTTTTTCCACCCCAAGGTCCTTCAGGACATTGGCAAACCGGCAGACGTTGCGGTGCAGATCGCGGTAGGTCCAGGTCTCCTGGTTCTCATCCTCGTCCCCCTGCCAGATCAGGGCGGGCTGGTCGCCTTTTCCGTTGGCGATGTGCCGGTCCAGGCAATTGGCGGATACATTGAGCTGACCATCCTCAAACCAGGTATGCCGGATGGTCCGACCCTGGGAGTCCCACGTATACTCGCAGGCCTTGGTCGGTTCTTTCAGCCAGTCCAGTGTCCGGGCCTGTTCCAGCCAGAACCCGTCCGGATCTTCAATGGAGCGACGGTACAGGTCCTCATATTGTTCCGGCGATGAGACGTGAGCGCGTTGACGGATCGTCTCGGGCGGTGGAAACAGACGTTCTTCGTGAAGCATGCTGTCAATCTCTTGCGACATACCCGGTCCTCCTTTTGCCGTGGTCATCGGGGATAAGCGCGACGATCGGACCCCGATCTTGCAATCCGGGTCCCGCCCCCCTCTTCCCCTCTCCTGATGCTGCCCGGTCTCGAGCAGGTCTCGACAATATCATACTCGCCCCTGATTCGACAACCGGGGGAACCCCGATGGCATCTCAACCCGATCCGGCCTGAATCCATGTCGTTGCAGGGCGCGCCGCCCGCAGATACTCCGGCCGCACGACAACGCCGCGGACCGTTCAGTCAACCCGGACTCGACGCCATGGCATCGGTGTGATAAGCACAACGGCAGATCGCGCTGAATCCACCTGTCGGGAGATTGAATATGAGTGAGCAGTTTCCGCCGGAATTCATCGAACAAATTCCCAAGACCGACCTTCACGTCCATCTCGACGGCTCTCTGCGCCTCTCCTCTCTGATCGAGATGGCAAAAGAAGACGATGTGGAACTCCCCTCAATGGAAGAAGCCGGCCTGAAGGAGCTGGTCTTTAAAGACGCGTATGAAAATCTCCCCGAATACCTGAAAGGCTTTCAGTACACGTGCGCCGTTCTTCAATCTCCGGACCACCTCGAACGGGCCGCCTACGAACTCGCCCGGGACAACCTGGACGAGGGCGTCCGGTATGTGGAAGTCCGGTTTGCCCCCCAGCTTCACACACGCCGCGGCTTTCCCATGGAAGAGGTCGTCCGGGCTGTCTGCAGAGGACTCGACCGGGCCAAGAGCGAATTCAACCGCTCCCCCGACGTGCAGCAGGAGCGCGATATTCCCTTCGAGTACGGCATCATCGTGTGTGCCCTGCGGTTCTTCACGGACACCATGTCTCCCTATTACAGCGATCTGTGCCACCTGCTGTCCCACGCCAATCCCAAGCTCGTCTTCGCCACCGCATCCCAGGAGCTCGCGCGCGCAGCCGTCACAATGGTCCGGCGCGAGGGACTCCCGGTCGTGGGGTTTGACCTGGCCGGCGCCGAAGCCGGCTTCCCCGCCGAAGATCACCGCGCCGCCTTTCAGTACGCCCACGACCACTTTCTGAAAAAGACCGTACACGCGGGGGAAGCCTACGGACCGGAATCCATTTTCCAGGCCATTACCCAGTGCCACGCCAACCGCATCGGTCACGGGACGTTTCTCTTCGCGCCCGAGCACATCCAGGATCCGGGCATTGAGGATGCGGAGGCCTACTCCGAGAATCTCGCCGAATACATTGCCAGCCAGCGGATCACCATCGAGGTCAACCTCACCAGCAACCTCCAGACCACGCCCTCGCTGAAAACCATTGAACGGCACCCGCTGCGCAACATGCTGGAACGGGATATGTCCGTCTCCATCTGCACGGACAACCGCCTCGTATCGAATACCACGGTGACCAAGGAAATCCAGCTCGCCGTCGAACATCTGCCGGTCTGCCGCAAGCGCCTCCGCAACATGGTGGTGGCCGGGTTCAAGGGCAGTTTTTTCCGGGGCAGCTACAGCGAAAAGCGAAATTACGTGCGCAACGTCCTCAACCGCTACGAGGCCCTCGAGGCCGAATACCTCGGATCCCCCCGCTCCTGATCCCGCTCCTGTTTCCCGCCTGGCGCACCCCTTTTCCGGGGAAGCCCGCGCCTGTCCTACAATGCGGCCAACCAGAGGTTGTAGGACACGCTTCCCTCGCAGAGGGAGCGTGTGTGGCTCCGCCGGGCACAGGCTCCCCGGAGTACCGGGGAAGCCTGTCCTACAAAGGGTGCTGGGGTCAGTCCGGCTCCCTCCGTCCCCCGGTTGTAGGGTTGGGTCTGGCCCCCGCCGGGCAACGCGAGCCGTCCCGGAGGGACGAACGTCAATAGCCCTGGGAAGCCGCCGACCTGTAGCCACGCCGTTGTACGGCGTGCTCCCCCAGCCGGGCCCGTCCCTGGCGGGAAGCCTGTCCTGCAATGCGGCCAACCAGAGGTTGTAGGACACGCTTCCCTCGTAGAGGGAGCGTGTGCATCT
>CAZCOO010000235.1:0-3973 GCA_964500395.1 uncultured Verrucomicrobiota bacterium | reverse complement strand
ATGCTGGATCGGCGGGCCGTCATCACCTGCGCAGCCGGACGCGACTGGCTGGCCGACGTGCTCGGCCGCAACGTCGATCCAATCTGGCGGGAGGTCCTGTCCCCGGAGATCCTGGGGGATATCCAGGCCTTGTCGGCGGGTCTGTTGGGGGATCCCTTCCGCGGTCGGATTCGGGGATTCCAGGTCCCCACGCTGATGGTGGCGGCGCGGACGGATGATCCGGGCCGGATGGGGGTGCGCCTGCAGGCCGCCCTCGATCGCCTCAATGCCCGGTTTCACCTGGGATTGATCTCCCGGCGTATCGAGAGGGACGACGGGCTTCCCTTTTTTGTGATCGAGACGGTGGTCGACCAGGCCTACGCAGAGTTTCCGCCGGACGACCGGTTGGCGCTCGTCGTGATCGGGGACTGGGCCCTGCTCTCCAGCAACCGGGGGGGGCTGGAGCGTCTATTGCAGGCGGAGGAGGCTCCGGCGGCGGCCTCGTCGCTTTCGGGGCGGGGGGCGGCCCGGCCTGCCCAGGCCTATGCCCGGCTTGCCTTGCCCCCGGCGGTTCGAATGGCCCGGAACCTCATCGGCGTTTACCGCTTGAAGCTCATGGTCGAGGGGGATATCAACAAGGCGTACGAACTGGGCGAACGTCTCTCAGACGCCACCCCCTGGCTGACGGCGGCTTCGGCGATGGGGGAACTGCGGCTCTGGCTGGATGAGACGGAAACGCGCCCGGAGATCACCGCTCATTTCGGGGCGGTGGAAACAGAGGGAACGACACGAAAGGGGACGCCATGAAAACCGCCTGGTCCATTCCAATCGCCTCCGGCCTTGGTCTCGGCTACAGCCCCATTGCCTCCGGCACGGTCGGCACGGTCTGGGGGGTGGTGCTCGTGTGGCTGATGGGGCGGCTTCCGGGGGGGACCGCCGGGTTCCCGTATATCGGTCTCACCGCCCTGCTGGTGGCGGCGTCCATCCCCGTTTGCGATGCCGCGGAGAAGCACTACGGGAAGAAAGACGACGGACGCATCGTCGCGGACGAATACATGATTTTTCCCATCAGCATGATCGCCCTGCCGGTGCAGCCGGCGACGCTGGTGCTCGCGTTTCTCAGCAGTCGCGTCTTTGACATCATCAAGCCCCCGCCGGCGCGGAAGCTGCAGGCCCTGACCGGCGGAGTGGGCGTGGTTATCGACGATGTGCTGGCCGCCTTCTACGCTCTGGCCTTCAATCTGCTGGCCTGGTATGTCGTGCGTCCCTGGCTCATCGGCGGTTGACGGACGGGTGATCAGGACGGGGCGGCGGTAAAGAGGAGAAGCAGGTTGACCGCGTTGAAGAGTCCGTGCATGAGGATCGGGGTGAGCAGGGAGCCCGTGTAGAGATACCCCACGCAGAACGCCGCGCCGATAATGAACAGGGGGGCGGCCGCCAGCGCATGATTGTGCAGCATGGCGAAGATGACGGACACCACGATGATGGCGGGTCCCATGCCCACCCGCCGCGCCACCACGGGCAGGAGAACGCCGCGGAAAAGCAACTCCTCCACGAGGGGGCCCTGGACAATCCCGAGGAACATGAAGTAGCCCAGCACCCAGGGGGATTGGGCGGACTGGATGGCCCGGATTACATCCTGGGGCTGAACCGGAATGTCATACACCGCCGCCAGGAGTTGAACGAGAAGAGCCGCCGCGAAAAGAAGGGGCAGGGCCGCCAGGTAGACAATCACCCCCACCGCACACTGGCGGCCCAGATCCTCCCGGCGAAATCCGAATGCGGCCCGCCACCGAAGACCGCGCATGCGCACCAGGAGCAGCACCGCGAGCAGGGTGCCGCCGTGGATGACCAGGCTTTCGTACAGGAGCAGGTGCGGGCGCGGTGGAGCGCCCCCGTTTCCGCCGGGGCGGAGGAGCGCCACGAGCAGCCCGATCCCGAACACAATCACCCCGAGGAGGATCCCCAGGTCGCGGGCCCGCCAGGGGCGATTGGCAATCACCCCGGCCCGGCGCCGGATCCTCGGCAGGTAGAGCGACGCCCGGGTCAAAAGAGTCAGGAGGATGCCCGCGCCGATCAATCCCATCAGCAGGTAGAGGCTGATGACGGCCAGGGCCGCGGGCCCCGGCTGGGCGGTTTCCGACGACAGCATTATCGTCTGCAGGCGATTGGTCATGCGGCGGGATCAGGCGGTGGGGGATTCGTAGGTATCCCGCACGAGGTAGGGGTACTTGTCCTGGGACTCGTGGTAGGTGCGGATCTGGATTTCGGCCAGCAGGCCGATGCTGATGAACTGGATGCCGAGCACCACCAGCATCAGCGGGCCGATCACCCAGAACGGGCGCTTGATGAGCTCGGCGGCAAACGTCGTCCCGAAGACGTGGAAACTGAGGTTGGCGACCACGACCCCGGCCATGAGCAGGAGACCGGGGAGGAGGAGCATGCCTCCGATCTTTCCGAAGATCTGAATGGGCCCCATGCTGTAGCGGAGGATGAACTTCACGGTGATCAGGTCGAGGACCACGCGGAAGGTTCGGCTCAACCCGTACTTGGAGGCCCCGAATTGCCGCGCATTGTGTCCCACCACGACTTCCTTGATGTCTCCGCCGATCCAGCTCGCCAGCGCGGGGATGAAGCGGTGCATCTCCCCGTAGAGCCGCACATTCTGGATGACCTCCCGCCGGTAGGCCTTCAGGGTGCAGCCGTAATCGTGCAGGAACACGCCGGTGATGCGGCTGATCAGGCTGTTGGCCAGAATGGACGGCAACCGCCGGGAGAAAAACGGGTCTTTGCGGTCTTTTCGCCACCCGCTGACGACGTCGGTGTCCTCGTCCATCACCTCCAGCAGCTTGGGGATGTCCGCCGGATCGTTCTGCAGGTCGGCGTCGAGGGTGATCACGATCCCGCCCCGGGCGCTCCGGATGCCGGCGCTCATGGCGGCGGTCTGCCCGAAATTTCGGCGGAGCCGGATCAGCCGGAAATGGGGATAGCGGTCCGCGCAGTCCCGGAGCCGGGCCCAGGAGGCATCCCGGCTGCCGTCGTCCACCAGCAGGACTTCATAGCTCCTGTCCAGGGCGGAGAGCGCGGCATGGAGGGATTCGCCCAGGGTCGGAATGCTCTCCTCCTCGTTGAACACGGGGATGACGACCGACAGGTCTGGATTGGGATGGGGCTCGTTCATAAACCTCTGCGTATTCCGCGCGGGTGGTCCGTTATGCAAAGCGCGCTCCATACTGCCGGGCAGGCCGGGCAAAAGCAAATCATTATGCGGCGGGGAATCCCGCCCCGGCCGGGAGAGGAAGGGGGGGGTCCCGCCGCCGACAATGCCGGCTAACGGATTATTAACGGGATGCGAATTTGTATTCGGGAGGGAAGGGGGTGAAGGTGTCGCTCACTCGAACGCAAATCAATGAACCTTTCACTACGGGACGAGGCAATGAAAAACAAAATGATGGACAGGCGATGTGCATTCACACTGGTCGAGCTTCTTGTGGTACTGGCGGTGATCAGCATTCTCATGGCGCTTCTCTTCCCGGCGCTTCGGCAGGGCAGGAGCCGGGTGCAGGCGATTGCCTGTGCGTCGAAGTTGCGCGAGATGGAAACCGCCCGGCGTCTGTATCAATCGGATCACCGCGGCATGCCCCTCGTCGCAGGGAGCCCGGATCCCTCTTTTACATGGTACGGGGCCCTGTCTTCCTACCTCGATACGACGGGGCAGACGGCCTCGGTGCATATGCGGTGCCCGGCCGGTGATGCGATAGAAGAGTATGCCCAGGATGCCGTCAACGATTGGACCGCGCTCGATTACGGCTATGTCGACGAGTATGTTGTCAACCGCAGCGCCGATACGGTGCCCACGTTTTTTGACTTCTTTTACGGCAACAGAAAGACGGGGGTGCAGGCCGCCGGCGCGGTTACAGAGCCCCTGTTCGAAGAAATGCTGGATGCCTACCCGGAAAAAATCCTTCGCCATGGGGATGAGGATTCGATAAAC
>CAZCOO010000234.1:0-3974 GCA_964500395.1 uncultured Verrucomicrobiota bacterium | reverse complement strand
CCGTAATACCCGGGGATCATGCCGTCCTTCACCACCCCGGTATAACCCTCGAACAGCGAAAGGTCGTCCGCCGGGACCATGTGACACCCCGAGGTTCCCATGATCATGCACAGGGGGCCGGAGGAGGCCACGCCCACCCCGGCGACCCCGCTGTGGGCATCAATGATCGCGGCGGAGACGGGCGTGCCGGATGCGAGGCCGGAGAGGCGGGCAAAGGCATCGGAAATGCACCCCGCCTCCCGACCGGCGGGGACAATGGGGTCCACCAGCTTGCGGTTCAGGTCGTGCAGCTTGGGATCGAGTGCCGACAGGAAGTCCTCCGATGGATTTCCCAACTCCTCGCTCCACAACCCCTTGTAGCCGGCGGCACAGGCATTGCGACGGAAGGAGCCGGTCATCTGTTGCACCACCCAATCGCCCGCCTCGATGAAGAAATCCGCGGCCTCGTACACCTCGGGTGCGTTCTGCAGGGTCTCCCAGCACTTGGGCAACAGCCATTCGCAGGAGACCGTCCCTCCGCAGTAGTGCAGAAACCGTTCCCCCCGCTGCTGCGCCACGGCGTTTACGGTGTCCGCCTGCGGTTGCGCGGCGTGATGTTTCCACAGTTTTACCCAGGCGTGGGGATTCCGCGCAAACGGCTCGACCTCGGCCAGCGGGGTGCCGTCGCTCTGCACGGGCAAGACCGTGCAGGCCGTGAAATCGACGCCGATGCCGACAATGTCCTCCGGGCAAACCCGGCCGAGCACGTCCCGTATGACGGCCACCGTCCCTTCGATATAGTCCGACGGGCACTGCAGGGCAAACTCCGGCGGCAGCGTCTCCCCGCCGGACGGGAGGGTGTCGGTGATGACGCCATGGGAAAACGGGTGCGTGGCCTCCGCCACTTCTTCGGCGCTCAGGCAGTCGACGACCAGCGCGCGTACAGACTCGGTTCCATAGTCCAGCCCCAGGGCGTATCGTCGCGTGGTGTGGCCGTTGTGCATCGCTGGGTTCCTTTCCGGCTGTGCCCCCGCATCGCTCGATCCGGCCGCCCCCTGAAAGACGGAGCCCGAAAAAATTTGCCCGGGGCATTGCAATTTTCAGATGGGTTGTCTACTGTCTTCGGCTTCCGGCGTACCCGTAGCTCAATTGGATAGAGCACCTGACTACGGATCAGGAGGTTACAGGTTCGACTCCTGTCGGGTACGCCATTCCTTTCATCCTTGCCCGGCCGCCGGGTCCTGCCCGGCATCCCCCCGCCCTATTCCTCCGGATCGTCCGGGCCGGGCCGTCGCTCGGAGGGCCCTGTCTTCGGCGGGTGATCCTTGGGCGGCCCCAGCGAGCGGGGTTTTCCCAGCGGCTTCTCGGCGGACTCGGCCCCGCCCTCGCCCGCGCCGGCTTTATCCTCCACGCCCCCGGCACTGAATGACTCGGGTTCGGGGTCCGGTTGGAGTTCAGGGTCCACCGCCGTGATAGCCGGCGGCTCGGATTCGTCCGGTTGCTCCTCGTACTGGGGCTTGAAAAACAGGCCCCCGAGGGGCGGGAGGGTGACCGCGATCGAGTACTTCATGGCGCCCCACGGCACTTCTTCAGCCTCGAAGGCCCCTTCGTTCACGACATCGCTGCCCCCGTACTCCGCGGCATCGCTGTTGAACATCTCCACGTAATCCCCCAGCGCCGGTACCCCGACCCGGTAGCCTTCCCGCACCACCGGGGTGAAGTTGAAGACGCAGACCATGGTCTGGCGGTTGGCCTTGTCCTTGCGGACAAAGGACAGGACGCTGTTCGCGGAGTCGTGGCTGTCGATCCACTCAAACCCCTCCCAGGAAAAGTCCACTTCGTAGAGGGCTTCGTTCTCCTTGTAGATCTGATTCAGCATCTTGATCATGGTCTGCAGTTTGCGGTGCGAATCCCACTGCAGGAGGTGCCAGTCCACACTCTCCTGGTAGTTCCACTCGTTCCACACGCCGATTTCATTGCCCATAAACAGGAGCTTCTTCCCCGGATGGGCAAACATGTACGCGTAGAGCGCGCGCAGGTTGGCGAATTTTTGCCATAAATCGCCGGGCATTTTAGACAGCATGGCCCCTTTGCCGTGTACGACTTCATCGTGGGAAAACGGCAGGATGAAGTTTTCCGTAAAGGCGTAGAGCAGGGAAAAGGTCAGGTTGTTGTGGTGATAGCTGCGGTGGATGGGATCCCGCGAGATGTACTCCAGGGTGTCGTTCATCCAACCCATGTTCCACTTCAGGCCGAACCCGAGACCGCCGAGGTAGGTCGGTCGCGAGACCATCGGCCAGGATGTGGACTCCTCGGCAAAGGTCAGGAAGCCGGGGTATTCCTCGTGGATGATCTTATTGAAGCTTCGCAGGAACTCCACCGCCTCGAGGTTTTCATTGCCGCCGAATTCGTTCGGGATCCATTCCCCGTCCTCCCGGGAGTAGTTCAGGTAGAGCATGCTGGCCACCGCGTCCACCCGCATCCCGTCGATATGGTAGACGTCCGCCCAGTACACCGCGTTGGAGAGGAGGAAACTGCGGACTTCGTTGCGTCCGTAGTTGAAGATCAGCGTCCCCCAGTCCATGTGCTCCCCTTTCCGGGGATCGGCGTGCTCGTAGAGATGCGTGCCGTCGAAGTAGGCCAGTCCGTGCGCATCCTTGGGGAAGTGAGCCGGCACCCAGTCCAGGATCACTCCGATGCCGGCCTGGTGGCAGGTATCGATGAAGAATTTCAGGTCATCGGGGGTTCCGAACCGCGACGTGGGGGCGAAATATCCCACGGTCTGGTAGCCCCAGCTCCCGTCAAAGGGGTGTTCGGTCACCGGAAGCAGTTCGATGTGGGTGTAGCCCATCTCCTGGACGTAGGGCACCAGTTCCTCCGCCAGCTCCCGGTACGTCAGCCAGCGCAGGTCCTCTTCCGGTTTCCGCCGCCAGCTCCCGAGGTGCACTTCGTAGACACTGATGGGTTCGTCGAGCCAGTTCCGTTCCGTCCGGCTCTTCATCCACGCGTCGTCCTCCCATTTGTAGGCGTGGTTTTCCCACACCATGGAGGCGGTGTTCGGCCGCAGCTCGGAGGCAAAGCCGTACGGATCGGCCTTGAGCCCCAGGAAATCTTGGGGCCCCTTGATCTCGAACTTGTAAATGTCGCCCACCTGGATCATGGGAAGAAAGAGTTCCCACAGGCCCGAGTCCCCCCGCTTCTGCATGGGGTGATTTCGCCCGTCCCAGCGGTTGAACGGCCCGACCACGCTGACACGCACGGCATTCGGCGCCCAGACCGCAAAGTGCACCCCGGACACGCCCTCGAGCGTCATGGGGTGCGCCCCCATTTTCTCATAGGTGCGGTAGTGCGAGCCTTCCCCGTAGAGGTGCTCATCAAAATCCGTGATCTGGAACGGGAACCGGTACGGGTCTTCTGCTTCCCAGGAGTGGCCGTCTGTGTCCGTGATGCGAAACCGGTGATGGAACGGGGTTCGGTCCGGGAGTTCGATTTCGAAGATACCGCCCTTGGTATTGAGGGTCATGGGAAATTCATCGCCGCTGTCGGCATCGAGCAGCACCACATCGCGGGCGAACGGCTGCAGGGTGCGGACGATGATCCCCGGCTGCCCGGGATTGGTTTCGTGCACGCCGAGAATGTCGCAGGGCGCCCCGTGCATTCCCTCAACCAGCGATTGCTTCCCTTTGCGTATCCATTCTGCATCCATACGGAGAACTCCCATAGCAGGTTCGCGACTTGGATCCCCACTGTAATCAATGGTGTCGGGAGCGCAAGATTGATATGCCGGGCCCGTCAGAATCTTTTCCCGCCCGGCGAGCGGCGGGGGGGCGTTTCCCGGAAGCGGCCACGGCTCCAGGGACCGGCAGAGCCGGGGGAAGGACCGCAAGAGCGCGTCATGTCGAGCCTGTCGAACGGACCCGTACGGCCTGGCGCTCCCGGAGACTCCGAATCGCACTCTCTTTGCCCCCGCTCCCCGCGGAAGCGGCGAGGGGGAG
>CAZCOO010000233.1:1248-4012 GCA_964500395.1 uncultured Verrucomicrobiota bacterium | reverse complement strand
GGCGCGCTCGGCCAGGGCCTGGATCTGCTCGAAGAGCGGGGGGCCGGGGGGCGGGCCGGCGAGCAGGAAGTCGGAGGCGCCCGGATTGGATGTGATGCACAGGAGATACACGCCGCGGCCTTCGCAGCGGAAGTAGGGTTCGATCGAGTCCCAGCCGAGCAGCGGGTTTACGGTCACCGCGTCCGCCCCCCACACGTCGAAACAGGCGCGGGCGTACGCCTCCTGGGTGGCGGGAATGTCGCTTCGCTTGGCGTCGAGCAGGACGGGGATCTCCGGCGGGACGGCGTCCCGCAGAAGGCGTTGGAGCAATTCCAGTCCGCGAATGCCGAGGGCCTCGTAGTAGGCGATATTGGGTTTGTAGACCGCGGTGAAGGGGGCGGTTTGTTCGATGACCCTCCGGAGAAAAGATTCGAGATCGCCCGGGGTCTGGTCCGGGCGTGGGTCGAGCCCGACACAGAGGGCGGAGCCGGTGTCCCGGATCCGCCCGGCCAGGGTCTGGGTCCAGGAGGGGCTCATGCGGAGGCGGCGTCGCTCCCGGGGAACAGGCCCCCGCCGGCCTCCTCCCGGCGGTGGAGGAGGTCCTCGCCGGCGAGCACCACCCGCTCAACGGAGCCTTTGAGGGGTTGATTCAGAAACGGCGTATTGATGCTCTTGGATTTCATGAAGTCTTCGGACACCCGGGTGGTGGCGGCGGGGTCGAAGACGACGAACTCGGCGGCGGCGCCGGCCTCGATCGCGGCCGCGGGCCGCCCGAGGATCCGGCGCGGTTCGGCGCAGAACGCCTCGACCAGCCGGCCCCAGGAGAGCCTGCCGGGTTGGATGAGGCGGTCGTAGAGGGAGAGCAGCGCGGTTTCCAGGCCGGTGATGCCGAAGGGGGCGCTGCCGAAGTCCATGTTTTTTTCGAACCGGGTGTGCGGGGCGTGGTCGGTGGCCAGGACATCAAACACGCCGTCCACCAACCCCTGCAGGAGGGCGTCGTTATCTTCGGCGGTCCGCAGGGGCGGATTCATTTTGAGATGGGTGTTGTACTCGGCGATGTCCTGCTCGTTGAACAGCAGGTGGTGGGGGGTGACTTCGCAGGTGACCCGGACGCCTTCGTCTTTGTAGCGCTTCACGGTTTCCATGCCGCGGCGGGTGCTGACGTGCTGGATGTGGAGCCGGGCGCCGGTGTGCTGGGCGAGCCGGCAGTCGCGGTCGAGGCAGATCTCCTCGCTGCAGGCGGGGATCCCGGGGACGCCGAGGCGGTAGGATTCCCGGCCTTCGTTCATGGCCCCGTGGCCGCTGAGGTCCATGGTTTCGCAGTGGCTGGCCAGGATGAGGTCGAAGTGCTGGGAGTACTCCATGGCCCGCCGCAGGACGTAGGGGTTGGAGACCGGGCTGCCGTCGTCGGTGATCATGACGGCCCCGCGCTCCACCATGTCCGCGATATCGGCCAGGTCGTCGCCCGCCCGGTTTTTGGTGATGCAGCCGCTGGTCAGGACCGGGATGCGGGCGCGGTCGCGGGCGAGGGTGAGGACGAACCGGACCATGCCGCCGGTATCGATGGCGGGCGTGGTGTTGGGCATGGCGAGGAGGCCGGTCACGCCGCCGTTGATGGCGGCTTCGGCGCCGGTCTCGATGGTTTCCTTGTCCTCGCGGCCGGGCTCGCGGAGATGGACGTGGAGGTCGAACAGCCCGGGGAGCAGGATGCGCCCCCGGCAGTCGACGACGTCCGCGCCCTCGGGCGGGGTGAGGCCGGCCTCCACGCCGGCGATGCGCCCGTCCTCTCCCACAAGGACGTCGCCGGGGACGGGGTCGGGGGTATCCGCGCGGGCGATGGCGCCGTTCCGGAATAGGCGGGGGTTCATCAGGCATCCTCCCTGGAAACGTCCGATGCGGGGTCGACGCCCGGCTGCAGCCAGTACAGCACGGCCATGCGGGTGGCGATCCCGTTCTCGACCTGTTGGTTGATGAGACAGCGTTCGTAGTTCATGACGGCATCGATCAGCTCGACGCCGCGGTTGACCGGCCCCGGGTGCATGACGTAGGCCCCGGTCTTCCGCACGCGTTTGAAGCGCTCGTGGGTGATGCCGAATACGTTGTGGTACTCGCGCATGCTGGGAAAGAAGTTGGCCTCCTGGCGCTCGAGCTGCAGGCGGAGGAGGTAGATCACATCCGGCTGCCACTCCAGGGCTTCGTCAAAACTGCGGAACGCGGTGATGAAGCCGGGGCGGGTCTCGGGCACGAGGGTGGCGGGGCCGAAGGCGCCGACCTCCATGCCGAGGGTGTGCATGCACATGCTGACCGAGCGGGCGACCCGGCTGTGCAGGATGTCGCCCGCGATCAGGATTTTGCGGCCGCGCAGGTCCGGCCAGACCTCCCGCAGGGTGTAGGCGTCGAGCAGGGCCTGGGTGGGGTGGGCGTGGTTGCCGTCGCCCGCGTTGACCACGGCGGCGTGGGAGTGCCGGGCGATCATGGTGGGGACCCCGGCGGCGCCGTGCCGGACGACGAGGTAGTCGACCTTCATAGCCTGGAGGGTGTCGATGGTGTCGAGGATGGATTCGCCCTTGACCACGCTGGACTGCGAGATGCTGAAGTTGGTGACGTCGGCCGACAGCCGCTTGGCGGCAATCTCGAAGGAGGTCCGGGTGCGGGTGGAGGGTTCGTAGAAGAGGTTCATCACGGTTTTGCCGCGCAGGGTGGGCACCTTTTTCACCGACCGGGTAAACAGGTCTTTGAAGGGCCGGGCGGCCTGGAGGATGGTGTCGATCTCTTGGTAGGAGAG
>CAZCOO010000233.1:0-1238 GCA_964500395.1 uncultured Verrucomicrobiota bacterium | reverse complement strand
CCCCCCCCCCCCCCCCCCCCCCCCCCCCCCCCCCCCCCCCCCCCCCCCCCCGCCTGAGGGGTCATGGGGCATCGTCTCCGATGATTTGAAAGATCCCGTTCTCGCCATCGGTTTCCTCGAACCGGACGGAGATGTATTCATCTTTGGAGGTCCGGAGCTTGTGGCCGGTGTAGTCGGCGCGGATGGGCAGCTCGCGGTTTCCGCGGTCGATGAGCACGGCGAGTTCGATGCGGGCGGGGCGGCCGTAGTCGATGAGTTCGTCGATGGCGGCGCGAATGGTCCGGCCGGTGAAGAGCACGTCGTCGAACAGGATGATGGTGGCGCCCTCCACGGTGAAGGGGATGTCGGAGCCCTGGATGGCGGGGATGGAGCCGAGATTGTCCAGGTCGTCCCGGTAGAGGGAAATGTCCAGCGTGCCGCGGGTGATGTCGGGGTGGTCGCCCCTGAGCAGCGCGTGGACCCGGTCGGCGAGGATGACGCCCCGCGTGTGAATCCCCACAAAGGCCAGCGGATGGCCGGCGTGTTTTTCCAGGACCTCCGATGCGATGCGCCGGACCTTGTGGTCGATGTCGCCGGCGCTGAGGACCTGGGTTCGCAGCATGTCGTCGGGACTCATAGGCCTTCAGGCGTCGCCGCCTGCCTCCTCGAAGTGAAGCCGCCCGATGTCGCGGCGACGCTGCATGCCGTCAAAGCGGATTCGGTCGGCCTCGTGGTTCACCTTGCTGAGGGCCTCCCCGCGCGACGGGCCGCGGGCGGCGACCGCGAGGATGCGCCCTCCGTGGGTTGCGTAGGCGCCGTCTTCGGTCTTCATGGTGCCGGCGTGGTAGATCCGCGCGCCCGTCACCTCGTCCAGGCCCTCGATGATGTCGCCGCGATTGGACGCCGCGGGGTAGTCGCGCCCGGCGAGGACCACGCAGATACTCCAGTCGTCGGCGAAGTGAATGCGCTCTTTTTCCAGCCGTCCGCCGGCGGCGGCGCGGAGGTAGCCCGCGAGATCGCCTTCCACGAGGGGGAGAACGGCCTGGGCTTCGGGGTCGCCGAAACGGCAGTTGTACTCCAGGACCCTGGGCCCGTCGGCGGTGAGCATGAGGTCGAAATACAGAAAGCCGCGGTAGGACATGCGATCCTTTTCGAGGCCCTGCACGGTGGGTCGGATGACCTGGTCCTCGATCCCGGCGAGGACCGACTCGGAGACCAGCCGGCGGGAGGCCACGGCGCCCATGCCGCCGGTATTGGGT
>CAZCOO010000232.1:0-4030 GCA_964500395.1 uncultured Verrucomicrobiota bacterium | reverse complement strand
GGGGTCGGTCCCACGGTTGTGGCGTTGGTTCTGGCCCCCGCCGGGGCGAAAGCCCCGTTGCGGGGCACACCATCCCGGAGGGACGAACGCCGATAGTACGGGAAATGCGCGGCCGGGGCTTACCCCGGGTTGCCGCCCCCGCTGTACGCGGCAATCGGCGGACACGAACACACCAGGTGTTTGTCCCCGTAGGGATTGTCCACGCGGCCCGCCGCGGGCCAGAATTTATCCGCGGGGGCGCCCCCGGCCGGGTACACCGCCTGCATTCGGCTGTAGGGATGCGGCCAGTCATCCGCGGCCGCCCGCACCATCGGATGAGGGGCATTCTTCAGCAGGTTGTTCTCGGCGTCCGCCCGCCCGTCCTCAATCTCCCGGATCTCTTCCCGAATCGCGATCAGCGCATCGCAGAACCGATCCAGTTCCGCCTCGGATTCACTCTCCGTCGGCTCGACCATCATGGCGCCGGGCACCGGCCAGGAGACGGTGGGGGCGTGGAATCCGTAGTCCATCAGCCGCTTGGCCACGTCCTCTTCGGTCACACCCGCCGAGGCCTTGAAGGGGCGGAGATCAAAGATCATCTCGTGGGCCACCCGCCCCCGGCTATTGGTGAACAGAATGGGAAACGTGGAGGCCAGGCGGGATTTGATGTAGTTGGCGTTGAGGATGGCGACCCGGCTGGCGTCCGTCACCCCCTCCGCCCCGAGCATGCGCAGGTACCCGTACGAGATGAGGAGGATCAACCCGCTCCCCCAGGGGGTGCCGCAAACGGGCGGGATGGCGCTCTCCCCGCCACAGGCCATCAGCGGATGGCCGGGCAAGAACCCGGCCAGGTGTGCGGCCACCCCGATCGGGCCCATCCCGGGCCCGCCCCCGCCGTGGGGAATGGCAAAGGTCTTGTGCAGGTTCAGGTGGCACACATCCGCACCCACCCGCGCCGGGCTGGTCAGGCCCACCTGGGCATTGAGATTGGCCCCGTCCATGTACACCTGGCCGCCGCACTCGTGGATCAATCCGCAGATATCCTGCACGCGCTCTTCGAATACCCCGTGAGTAGAGGGATACGTGATCATCAGCGCGCACAGGCGGTCGCGGGTTTCTTCGCACCGGGCCTGGAGATCCTCGAAGTCGATGTCCCCGCGTTCGTCGCACCCCACGACCACCACCTCCAGCCCGGCCATGACCCCGCTCGCGGGATTGGTCCCATGCGCGCTGGAGGGGATGAGGACCACGTCGCGGTGACCCTCGCCGCGCGCTTCCTGCCACGCCTGGATCACCCGCAGACCGGTATACTCGCCCTGGGCGCCGGAGTTGGGCTGCAGCGATACCGCGGCGAAGCCGGTAATCTCCGCCAGATCCCGCTCCAGGGCTTCGACAATCGCCCGGTAGCCCCGGGTTTGCTCCGGCGGGGCAAAGGGATGGACATCGGCAAACTCCGGCCAACTGATCGGCTCCATCTCCGCCGCCGCGTTGAGTTTCATGGTGCAGCTCCCCAGCGGGATCATGGCCGTATCCAGGCCCATATCGCGCCGCTCGAGCCGTTTGACGTAGCGCATGAAGTCGGTTTCCGACCGGTGTTCATGAAAGACCGGGTGACGGAGGATGTCATCTGTCCGGAGCAGGTCCTGCGCCAGGGGGGAGGCCGCGGCCGCCGGGGCATCGGCCGGGGCCCCCAGCGCCTCCAGCACGGTCTCGAGGTCCGCATCGGTCGTCGCTTCGTCGACGGCGATTCCAAGCCCGCCGTCGGCCCGCAGGCGCAGGTTGATGCCCCGCCTGCACGCTGTGTCCGCCGCCGCTTCGGCGGAGGGTGTATCCGGCCCCGGATCCAGGGTCAGCGTGTCAAACCAGGTATCGTGGCGCAGCCGCCACCCGCGCGCCCGGGCACCCGCGGCCAGCCGGCATGCCCGCTCGTGGATCGTGCGGGCGATCCGCTGCAGCCCCTCCGGCCCGTGGTACACCGCATAGAACCCCGCCAGCGTAGCCGGCAGCGCCTGGGCGGTACAGATATTGGATTTGGCCTTCTCCCGCCGGATGTGCTGCTCCCGGGTCTGCAGGGCCATGCGGTAGGCCGGGCGCCCGTCCGCATCCACCGAAACCCCGATGATCCGGCCCGGCATCTCGCGCACCCACTTCTTCCGCGTGGCAAAAAACGCGGCGTGGGGCCCGCCGAACCCCATGGGCAGGCCAAACCGCTGGGCACTGCCAAAGACGATGTCCGCCCCCAGGGCCCCCGGCGGACGCAGGAGCGTCAGGGCCATCAGGTCCGCCGAAACCGCCACCCCGATCGCCCGGTCCGCGGCCGCCTCGATCCACGGGAGGAGATCGGGAATGGCCCCCGCCTCGTCCGGCGCGCCGCAGATCAGCCCGAATACATCGTCGTCCAGGGCCTCGCCCCCCGGCGGAACCACCCGCAGATCGATGCCCATGGGCGCCGCGCGCCCCTTGAGCACCTCGATCGTCTGCGGATAGAGCGTATCAAACGCCACACAGGCCGTGCGCCCTGCCCGGCCCCGCTGCTTCCGCTGCATCCGATGCATCATCGTCATGGCCTCCGCCGCCGCGGTGGCCTCGTCGAGCAGGGACGCGTTGGCGACCTCCAGGCCGGTGAGATCGATCACCATCGTCTGAAAATTCAGCATCGCCTCCAGCCGCCCCTGCGCGATTTCCGCCTGGTAGGGGGTATAGGGCGTGTACCAGGAGGGATTCTCCAACACCGTCCGCCGGAGCACGGCCGGCATCACCGCCCCGGCATAGCCCAGGCCGATCATCGACCGCATCGGCGTCTGCTGCCCGGCCAGGGTCCGCATGTGGGCGAGGTACGCCGTCTCATCCAGCGCGGGGGGGAGGTCCAGCGGGTCCGTCCGCCGAATGTGGGCGGGGATGGTCTCGTCGAGAAGCTCATCGAGGGAGGCGGCGCCGCAGCTCGCCAGCATGCGATCCCGGGCCGCGGCATCGGGCCCGATGTGGCGGCGGGCAAATTCAGAAGAAACGGGTCTCGGCATCATGTCTCCAGGGTCTCGCGGTTTGGTTCGCGCCCGTCCGGCAAAAAGAGGGCGCTGCGCGGTTGCTCCGTCCGCCGGGATCGGTACCATGACGGGTGGCGGGCACACCGGGTTCCCGTCGGACGCAACGAGCAGAAATTGACAGAGCAGTGTACAATAATCCAATGAAAACACAACGCATCACCGACCGCCTCCGCCGTTTGATCCTCGCCGCCCCCGCGGTTCTCCTCGCCGCCGGCTGCGTGACCGATCCGCTCACCGGGAAGCAAACGGTCAACTTTTACTCCATGCAGGAGGAAATCCGCCTGGGCCGTTCCGCCCTCCAGGCCAACACCGAGCAGCTCCGGCAGGCGGGCGTCCCCGTCAATCGGGACCGGGAGCGCCTGCAGCAGCTCCAGCGCATCACTGACCGCATCGCCGCCGTGTCCGACTACCCCGATCTCCCCTACTCCGTCACCCTCTACCACACCAACATCGTCAATGCCGCGGCCGCCCCCGGCGGCGCCATGTTCGTCTTCGAGGGCCTCTACCACCCCGCCAAAGGGCTCGCCACCAACGAGACCGAGCTCGCCGTGGTCATGGCCCACGAAATCGCCCACGTCAACGCCCGGCACGTCACCGAACGCATGACGAAAATGATGATCGCCCTGGGCATCGCCGAAACCGCCGCCTATATCGCCCGGCACAACGACGAAGATCAAATCTCCGACATCATCCGCGCCGTCTTCGCCGTGGGCACCGCCCTCTACATCCCCGTCTACTCCCGGCAGGACGAGCGCGAAGCCGATCGCGTCGGCCTCCTGTACATGGCCCGGGCCGGCTACGACCCCCGCGCCGCGCCCGCCATCTGGGAGCGGGTCGCCCGCGAGCGCGACGGCCGGCACGGCGCCAGCATCTTTGCCACCCACCCCTCCGCGGCCGAACGCGCCCGCCTCCTCCGCCAACACCTGCCCGAGGCCCTCGAGGTCTACCGCCGCGCAACCGGAGCCGCCCTTCCATGACCGAGACCCCCTTCGACACCATCGCCGCCA
>CAZCOO010000231.1:0-4032 GCA_964500395.1 uncultured Verrucomicrobiota bacterium | reverse complement strand
GCATCCAGTATCCAGCATCCAGCATCCAGTATCCAGCATCCAGTATCCAGCATCGCGTTGTATAATTCATAACCCTTCGTCACAAAAATTGACTCGTTTGTTACGCGTTCACCCCATTGAAGATGACTAGACACTGGGCGGTTCCGGTTCAAGTCCGCATCGGGCGCAGGGCGTGTTCTATTCGAGATCATACAAGCTGTTGTCCGGGGAGAGAAACCCGCACTGGTTCGCCGGGGTGCCGTAGGCGGCCGTGTCCGTGTACCGTTCCCGCCTCGATTCCACATGGCCATCGACGAACGCGACATTGGACCGGCCGAGGTGTCGAAACCCCTGGGTCCCGCCCAGCGCCATTCCCCCGCCCGGGTCCAGCCGCCCCGGAAACGGGGAGCGCATGAATTTGTTGGCCCCGTCCCTGAATTGACCGTCGCCGAAGAGAGCGCAGCGGGCCGGGCGGCGGATTTCGGACAGCCGGGCGGACGGAATGGAAGCGGGCAGGGGACGGCCATTCCGGATGAGCAGCCGCCCTCCGATGTAGCTGGCATTGTAATTGTACCCGGTATAGCGGTCTCCATCCCAGTTTGCCGCGCCCCGGAACGACGGACACTGATGGATTCTGGACTCAGCCCCCTGATCCCAGAGAAACGATTCCCAGGTTCGGGTTTCCCCGGTGGAAACGTTTCGCTCATAGGCGGGCGGGAACCGGCCGTCGTGGTCCGCGGCATACGCATTCGCGGCGATGGCCATCTGCCGCAGGTTGCTGAGACACTGAACCTGTTTCGCCTTTTCGCGCCCGTGGTGGAGGGCCGGCAGCAGCAGGCCGGTCAGGAGGCCGATGATCCCGAGGATCACGAGCAGCTCGATGAGGGTGAAGCCCGGCTGTGCGTATGGACGGGGTGTGCTATTCATCGCGGTGCGCCCGCAATTGGAAAAAGGAGGCCTCGGCCGAGAGGGGGAGTGTCCCGACCACGGATTGAAGGTGGTTGGAAGCCGGGGGGGCGGCCGGGGTTAGGGCAAGACCGTTCGTCGTCCAGGCCGGCTGCCCAAGGGAATCCGTGTATGCCGGCCGGATCTGAACATCCCCGGCCCGTGTATCCACGCGGTAGTGAAACTCTACCGAGGGCGGCGGTGCGTGCGCAGACATTTTCATTGTGTAGGCGGGGTCCGGTTCGGCAAGGGTAGGATCCCGGCCGAGTCCGTACTCCAGCAGGTTGGGAAGCCCGTCGCCGTCCGGATCCCCGGCATCCTTTTCTTCCGCCGGATTGTGCGCCCACGGAAAGTGTTCAATCGCCCATCGGACCGACGGAGCCGCGGGCGATACATCCGCGACGGCATCGACCTCCGGATCGATCCCGGTCGACCGGGTGACCCGGATGTACTGAATCCATTTGAGCCCCGTGTCGGGGTGGGCGGGCAGGTCCAGCTCTGCAATATCGAAGGGGGTGCCGCCTGCGCTGCCCCGGTAGCGGAGGGCGATGTCGGCCACGCTCATACCGGCCCAGTGGGTCGGGGTCAGGTCGGGGGCGACCGGCACAGTCGGGTCCGTCGGTCCGCCCCACCAGTGATTCCAGTCGCCCGGATTGGTGTTTACGCCATTCGGATCGTACACGCGGCCGAGCGTGGGGGCGAAGTCATCCGCATACGGCCCGTTGGTCAAGGCCAGCCAGTTGATCCCGTCCTGACTGACGGACACCGAGCCGGGTTCCGGCTCCGCCTGCCCGATGGTCGTGATTTCGGCGGGGGGGCCGTTGGTCCACTGTTTCGAGCCGTCGATGACCTGCTGCGTATTGCCGAATACGAGGAGGTCCGCCCCCCACGGATTGTCCGGGTGGTCGAAGACCGGGTGGTCGAAGGCGAGTTCCAGGACTCCGTTTTCCCCAATGCTGACGAGCTCAGTCGAGCGGAACGCGGCATACACGGGCACAACCGGGACATCCTGGGTCCGGGGGATCGCAGTGTCGTCCCCTGTGGTACAGACGGTGGGCCGCCCGAGTGCGGTATGGGCATTGGTGAAGTTTTCGCCGCTGAGCCAATCAAATGCGGGCACACTGTCGCCAAAGGCATAGTGGCGAACCTCGACCGCGAAGGGGTATCCCACGGCGGCCATGGCAAAGCCCGGAGGGCGGGGTGTCGGGCCGCTCGTAAAGGTCCAGGCATCCCACCCGTTGTTGATCAGAATCCGGGCCGTGAGGGATGTCGCGCACCGGGAAAAGGATGGTGGCGCACAGGCCGCGGCGTGTGCACCGGTCCAGTGGGTCCAGGCGCCCGTACGAAAAACCGCGCCGGTGTGGTCGAACGCGTAGGCGGTGTGAAAGACATCGTGGGGGCCGGTCTGCGGGAGCCTGTCGCCCGGGCGGCGCGGGCGGCGATATTCGACGGCGGTCACCCGCGGCCCGAACAAGGTGTTCGTCAGACGGCCCGACAGACCGGTCGGGGCATTGGTGGCGGCCTGCCACAGGTCGAGGCTGGTCGCAGATCCGTTCCAGCGGAATCCCCAGGCCAGCGCGTGCACCCGGCTGCCGTCGTGCCAGTCCACCACCATGCCCGCGCGATTGGTTCCGCTGCCAAACCACTGTTCGATGCGGTCGAGGTCCATCCCGGCGGCTCTGGTGACGCCGGACAATGCCGCCATGACGACCATGATGCGGAGGGGCGGGGCTATGCCCCTGCACGGGGGCAGCCTCATGTCATTTCTGTCGGTCTTGCTGACCACAACCCATTTCCTTCCTCTGGAGCAGGGAAGGAACGGCCCGACACGAGGACGCATTCTCTTCCCCCCTTGACGCGAGAGAGGCGGCACGCGTAGTTGTGCCTTTATAGACCCGGCGAACACGTCTTCTGGCTCACGGCTTCAATCCGGCCTCCCGCCTTCCTTCGTCGTCACCCGGTCCGGGTACCGCGGAAGTGGCCTGTCAGGAGGTCGTAGCCGATTACAGCGGCGCGACCGCGTCCGATTTTCACGGACTTCCGTTTGTTCTCGGGGTCGGCGCCCGGCGGTCCGGACGTCGATGCGGAAAGCCTTTCACGGCCTTGGGTCGATGTCAAGGCGCCCCGCGGATGAAACGGCGCCGGCGGACGAAACGGCGCCGGCGGAAAGCCCCTTGCCCCGAAGGCGGGATGCATGGAAAATCGGGATTCGGCCGTCAACCCGGGAAATGGAGTATTTCATCATGCGCGTGGTTTTTATGGGATCCGATGAATTGGCCCTGCCGGCTCTGGATCGCCTGTTGGCGACGGAGTGGTGCGAGGTGCCGCTCGTGGTGACCCAGCCCGATCGACCCCGGGGGCGAAAGCGCCGCCCGGCGCCGTGCCCGGTCAAGCAGGAGGCCATGCTGCGCGGGGTTCCGGTCTGGACCCCGGAAAAAGTGGGCTCGCCCACCAGTGTAGAAAAACTGCGGCGAGAGCACCCGGACCTGTTTGCCGTGGCGGCATACGGGCAGTTTATCCCGTCGAAGGTCCTGGAGCTCGCGCCTCACGGGGGCATCAATCTTCATCCCTCGCTTCTGCCCCGGTACCGCGGCGCCTCCCCGATTCAATGGGCCGTGGCCAACGGGGATTCGGAAACGGGTGTGACCATCCTGTATGTGAGCCGGGAGATGGATGCGGGGGACATCCTCCTCCAGGAGCGATGCCCGGTTTACCCGGATGAAACAGCGGCCGACCTGAAGCCGCGCCTGGCCGAGCGCGGGGCGGAGGTGCTGATCGAGGCAATCGCGCAGGTGCGGGACGGCACCGCTCGACCGGAGCCGCAGGACCCGGCGAAAGCGGTGACGGTCAGGAAACTGAGCAAGGAAGACGGCCGCCTCGACTGGCGTCTGCCGGCGGAGACCCTTCGCAACCGCATCCGGGGATTTCAGCCGTGGCCGGGCTGTTTCTGCGAATGGCCGCCCGGGGGAGAGGGGCGTCTCAAGGTGCTCAAGGCACGGGTGGAAGCCGGCGATGGAGTGCCGGGGGAGGTCCTCGCCCTGGAGGGCGACGGCCCCCTCGTTGCCACGGGCCGGGACGCCCTCCGCCTGCTCGACGTGCAGCCGGCAG
>CAZCOO010000230.1:0-4034 GCA_964500395.1 uncultured Verrucomicrobiota bacterium | reverse complement strand
GCATTCCTGCCTGACGGAGGGTCGGCCAGGAATGACCGACCTACCGGGGGAGTCCACGGCACCCGATCGGCGTCAATCGGTGTTCATCCGTGGTTCTTTTTGCTTTTAACGCCGCGATTTCCCGGGATCCGGGGTTGACGAATCGCGATTCATTCAGTAAATATGACTTCAGCTAAAACAATTCGTGTAGAAATTATTCGAACAAAAACGAAACGCGATGCCAGACCTCAACGAAACAACCTATGAGCCTCTGACCCGGGACGCGGGTGAGATGAAGGATGTGGGAATCGATGTCGGGGTGGTGGATATCCCCGCCGACCGGCACGACCTTCGCATTCTTCGATCCCTGCGGAGAATTATCCGCGCGGTGGAGTTGTATTCGCACCAGCTCGATGCGAGGCACGGAATCACCGCGCCTCAACTCGCCTGTCTCATGAAGCTGGTGGAAGAGGGGCCGGTTATTCTCCGCACTCTGGCCGAGAAGGTTTTTCTCAGCTCCAGTACGGTGGTGGGGATTGTCGATCGCCTGCAGAGCAAGGGGTTGGTCACCCGGACCCGTTCCACACGGGATCGGCGGCAGGTTCTCATCGAAGCGACGGATGCGGGCCGGCGGCTGGCGGAAAAGACCCCGCTGCCCATGCACGAGGCCCTCGCCCGGGCCCTGCAGAATCTACCGGTTGAAGATCGCGCCGCCCTGTCCGATACCCTGGAGCAGATCATCGACTTAATGGACCTGGACCAGGTATCCGCCGCGCCCATCCTGCAGGCCGGCGCCGCGGTCGAAGCCGACGAAGAGGGGGTCGCGCCATGAGCAGCCCCGCTGAAGTCGCTACCGGAGAGACTCTTCTCCGTCGTCCGGTCGTATCCGAAGGCGGGCGAGTGCATGCCCTCGTAGAGGCCTGCCCCCCGCTGGATGTCAATACGCCGTACGCCTACCTCCTGATGTGCCGCCATTTTGCCGAGACATCGGTCGTGGCGGAACAGGACGGGGAGTTGACGGCCTTTCTGTTCGGGTACGTGGAACCGGAGCAGCCGGACGCGTACTTCGTCTGGCAAATCGCCGTGGGCGAAAAGGGCCGGGGCCAGGGTCTCGGCGCCCGGATGATCGACGAAGCGCTCAGCCGGCCCCGGTGCGACGGCGTCCGGTTTGTCGAGGCCACCATCACCGATGACAACAAGGCATCGTGGGGCCTCTTCAGGAAATACGCCGCCCGGCACGAGGCGCCTTTGCATCAAGAACAGGATTTCTTCCAACGGGCCTACTTTGAGCCCGCGGACCACAACCCAGAATCTCTCGTACGCATAGGACCACTGAAACCCCAAACCAAAAGGACCGCATCATGACCATGGACATGCACATCTTCCAGGAACTGGAATCGGAAGTCCGGAGTTACTGCCGTTCCTTTCCCACCATCTTCAAGCGGGCGCGCGGCGCCATTCTCGAAGACGAGGAGGGACAATCGTATATCGACTTCCTCGCCGGGGCCGGATCGCTGAACTATGGACACAACAACCCGGTGCTGAAAAAGCGCCTCATCGACTATCTGCAGGAAGACGGGGTGGTTCACGGACTGGATATGTCCACCTCGGCGAAAAAGGATTTCCTGGAAAAGTTCGAGGAGATGATCCTGCGCCCGCGCGGGCTGGAATACAAACTCCAGTTCCCCGGACCCACGGGAACCAACGCGGTGGAGACCGCGCTCAAGATCGCCCGGAACGCCACCGGCCGGCACAACATCATTGCCTTCTCCAACGGCTTCCACGGGGTCACGCTCGGGTCGTTGGCCACGACCGGCAACAGCCATTTCCGCGATGCGTCGGGCCTGCCGTCCATGGGCAGTGCGTTCATGCCCTACGACGGGTACCTCGGTCCGGCCGTGGATTCCACCGAATACCTGGACAAGGTGCTCACGGACGGGAGCAGCGGCGTGGATCAGCCGGCCGCAGTCATTGTGGAAACCGTCCAGGGCGAGGGCGGCATCAACGTGGCCGATTATGAGTGGCTGCAGAACCTCGAGGCCGTCTGCCGCCGCCACGAAGTGCTGCTGATTGTGGACGACATCCAGGTCGGCTGCGGCCGCACCGGGACGTTCTTCAGCTTTGAAAAGGCCGGGATCTCGCCGGACATCGTGACCCTGTCGAAGTCCCTCAGCGGCTACGGGCTGCCGTTCTCCCTCACCCTGATGAAGCCCCACCTCGACCAGTGGAAGCCCGGCGAGCATAACGGGACCTTCCGCGGTCACAACCTGGCCTTTGTCACGGCGACGGCCGCGATTGAAGAGTACTGGTCGGATGACCGGTTCAGCCGGGAGGTGGAGCGCAAGGGGCAGATGATTCGCGACCGCCTCGAGGAGATCGTGGAAAACGACCGCACCGGCAACCTGACCGCCCGCGGGCGGGGCATGGTGCAGGCCCTGGACTGCAGCCGCGGCGACATCGCCGAGAAGATCGTGCAGCATTCTTTCGAGAAGAACCTGATCATCGAGACCTCGGGGTCGGAGGACGAGGTGGTCAAGTGCCTCTGTCCCCTCACCATCGAGGATGACGTGCTGGCGAAGGGCCTGGACGCCCTGGCCGAGGCCGTGGCCGAAGTGGTGGCCGAGGTTCCGGTCGAGCACTACGCCGATGAAGAAGCCGCCAAGGTGGACGCATGATTGTCCGGACACTTGAGGAAGCGCGCCAGTCGGACCGCAGGGTCGCCACGTCCAACTGGGAGAGCATTCGGCTCTCCCTGAAGGACGACGGCATGGGCTTTTCCTTCCACATCACCACCATCTATGGCGGGACCGAGACGCTGATCTGGTATCAGAACCACCTCGAAACCGTGTATTGCATGGAGGGGGAAGGGGAGGTCGAGACCCTGGCGGACGGAACGATTCATCCCATCAAACCGGGGACGGTCTACATCCTCGACCAGCACGACAAGCACCTGTTGCGGGCCAAAGAAGGGGCGGACCTGAAGCTGGCCTGCGTCTTTAATCCGCCCCTGGTGGGTGACGAAGTGCATAACGAGGACGGCGTCTATCCGGCTTCTGCGGATGGGTAACAGGGCCGCGTCTGCGGCCTGCCGCCGTTGAGGGAAATGCCGGTAAGCCGTGTGGCGAGGTCCGGACAGGAGGGGATCGGCTCGATGAACCAGGACGGGAACACCCTCGCGGCCGAGGAGGGGGCGACGCGAACCGCTCTGCTTACGGAATTGCGGGACCACATCCGCCGGCAACCGGCAGGGAGACCGGTCCGCGTGGGGATTGACGGGGTCAGTGCGGCGGGGAAGACCATCCTGGCCGACGAGCTGGCGTCCCTGTTGCGGCGGGAGGGTCGCCCCGTGCTGCGCTCGGGGGTCGATTCCTACCACCACCCCCCGGATATCCGGTACCGGCGCGGCGAGGACTGCCCGCGGGGATACTACGAGGACTCGTTCGACCTTGCGGCCATTCGCGAGGATTTGCTGGAGCCGCTGGCGCCGGACTACCCGTCCGAGCGCCGCATTCGTCTGGGGCGGTTCGACTTTCGGTCCGAGTCCGAACTCGAACCCGAGGAGCACCTCGCCGCCCCCGACAGCATCCTGATTTTTGAGGGGGTGTTTCTCTTTCGCCCGGAGCTGGTGGGGCACTGGGACGTGCGCGTCCTGGTGCATATCGGGTTTGAGGAATCGTTGCGGCGGGCGGAGCAGCGGGATGCGGAGCGGTTCGGATCCGCCGAGCGGGTCCGGGATCGGTTCCGCGCGCGGTACATTCCCGGCCAGCGCCACTATTTGGACGCCCACCGCCCGCATGATCGGGCCCACGTCGTCATCGACAATCACCGCCCGGAGAACCCGGCCTGGGAGTGGCGCTGAGAAAGCGCCGCCTGCCTGTGCCGCGGCGAACGAAGAAGGGAGCGGTCCGTTACCGGGCTGGAGCCTGAATGCGGTCGATGCCGTCGATCGATTCGATCGGCGCTATGTCGTGGTCGCTCCGGAGTGGGCGCGGGGCTAGCTGCTCGGCCGCCCCGCCGGGGGTCAGTAGCGGAAGCTGCTTTGGCCGATGAATTCG
>CAZCOO010000229.1:0-4049 GCA_964500395.1 uncultured Verrucomicrobiota bacterium | reverse complement strand
GTCCGGATGTGTTCGTGGAGCTCATCGACTAGGTCGGAGTTGAGCAGAAAAGGCCTGTTCTTCTCCAGCAGCCGGCGAAAGTAGAAGTAGACGGGGCTGCGGTTTTCTTTGATGAAGGTGTTTAATCGGGTGTCCATATCAATCTCCGGGGGAGGGGACATGCCGGGGGTGTGAGACGCAAGGGTCGGGGTCGACCGGTCCGTATCCGGCGGGGTCCGGACTACTCATTCTTGTGCAGCGGGTGAGGTTCCACCTGCTCCGCCAGGGGGCGGAACATGAGCCCGTAAAACATTTCGATGTACCGCCGGGTTTCCTCGCGGTCAATATTGGAAATGTATTTCCAGAACCCGTAGACCCGGCTCAGCGTCAAAAGGCGGCGCGCGTAGAGGCGCCAGGTGTAGTGGCTTTCCACCCGGGCGATGGCGGCATCGGAGACCGTTTTCCAGTGCTGTTTGTCGTCGCGGCAGGAGGCGAAAAAGTCGGCCATGCGCTGTGCGGCCTGTTCGCCGTGGTTGGGGTCGATGTGAAATCCGGATTCTCCATCCTCGATAATCTCCAGGGGGCCGCCGTAGCAGGTGGCAAAGACGGGCAGGCCGGAGGTCATGGCCTCGATGACGGTCAGGCCGAAGGCCTCGAACTGGGCGGGTTGGACAAAGGCGCCTCCGCGGTCCGCGATGTATCGGTACATTTCCCCGTTGAAATGCTTGTCCGACATGGCGGCGACCCAGCGGACGCGGCCGTCGAGGTTGTGTTCGTCCATGATATCGTGCATGCGCTGGATCTGGGCCTGTTCATCGTCATCGGTGGAGTCTTCGAGCTGAATGGCGCCGGCGACGAGGAAGAGGTTGGCTTCATTCTGCAGGGCTTCGCTGTGGGCATACCATTCGAGAAACCCGGTTACATTCTTGATGCGGTCGAGTCGGGACATGGCGAAGCAGAGGGGTTTATCCGGATCCTCGAGCGTGCCCCGGGCATCGCGGTGGGGTTCGCCGAAGATGATCTCTTCGATTTCGGGGTGCAGGTCTTTCATGCGGCGGTTGGTGGCGTGGTAGGGGAAGTAGACATCTGCATCCGCCCCGGGCGAGACGATGTTGAATTTGGGATCGTAGACATCGTTTCCATACACGACCCGGTAGAGACCGGGCATGGTAAAGGAGGAATAGCTCTCGTACTGGCCCACGCTGTCCCGGGTGCCGGCGATTTCCTGCAGGGTGCTGGTGATGATGAAGTCCGCGGTGTTCATGGCGATGAGATCGGCGGTGTACTGGCAGGAGAAATGATGCTCGGCTTCGTGGTCCTGCCAGTAGAGATCCGAGTAGAGGTACTTGGTCTTTTCCAGGGCGTGGGCGATGTTGCACTGTGTGACGCCCATGCTGTGCGAGAGGAGGGTGGCGGCGAGATTGCCGTCGGAGTAGTTGCCGATGATGAGGTCCGGGCGCCCGCCGAGTTCGGCCCGGAGGGCCCCTTCGACTTCCGTGCAGAAGCGCTCGAGATAGGGCCACAGGTCGAACCGTGAAATCCAGTGGGGAATGACTTCGCCGTCTTGGTTGCGGAAGGGGACGCGGAGGATGTAGGCATTGTGGGTGCCGTGAATGTGTTCCTGGCGCTCGTTGCAGGTGGTATTGCCGGCCTCGGGAATCTGGCGGGTGACGACCAGGATGCGCGGTTCGACATCCAGACCCTGCGCCCGGATGGAGTTGTACATCTCTTTTTCCAGGGCGCGGACCTGGTCGAGAATATAGACCACCTGGCCGCCTGTATCCGGCTTGCCGAGGACGTTGGACTGGCCGAAATAGCCGTGCGGGGACAGGATGGCGATGGAGAAGATGGACGGGATGCTGGCCAGGAAGGTCTCCAGGTTGCCGGGGTCGGGGGCTTCCAGGATATCGCTGAGGAGCCCCATCATTTCTTCCATCCGGTGGGCGTTATTTCCCCAGCCCGGCTCAAATCCGAGTTTGCGAAGTTTTGGGCCGACCTCGTCCCAGGAGGCGTCGGACGGGGTGTCGCGGAGCGCGCGGCGGCCTTTTCGCAGTGCCTGCCGCAGCTCATCCAGGTTTTTGATTTCCGGATTGAGCATCAGGGTTCGCCCCTCGACCTGGTGGACGCGCAGGAAGTCGAACAGGCGCTGGTCGCCTTTCCCCAGGTCGTCGAACAGGCGGTTGGAGAGGTGCCGGTTGAGGAATTCCACCCCTTTGCCGATGGAGCCGGCCTCCCGGAGTTTGGGAAAGCCCCGTTCGAAGGGGCGCAGATCCAGCTCGAGGACCCAGTCGCTGTCCGCACCGTCCCGGCCCGATACGCGCTCCTTGGCTCGCAGAAATTCCGCGGGGGGAATGTCGCGGGCGACCATGTTGTCCATATCAAACACCAGGAACTTCCAGTCGGCGATATCCGGACGGACCGAGAGAAACAGGGTGCCCCCCTGGATGACGGCTTCCTGCGCATGTTCGAGGAGGTCCTGGCACAGTGTTCCCTCCAGGCACTGGCCGGAATCCGTTTGGCAGAAGTCCTCAAAGATTTCCACGAGGTCCGACCGCAGGAGGAACTCTTTGCCGAGTTCGAGGTAGCGGCGAAACAGCAGGTACACGGCCTGGCGGTGTTCCTGAAGAACGGTTTCTAGATCCTGCATCATGAGGCGGGTGTCTCCTGTACTTCTTTGGGAATCCGGATTTCGTCGAAGAAATTGTAGAAGTCGATGCCCTCGAGAATGCCGCGGGCATATTCGGCCTCGGCGAAGTAGATGCGCGGCTTGCCGCGCAAGTGCTCCAGTTCGGGGCTGTAATTGCCCACGACCACGCCGAGGGTGTTGCCGCTGAGCATATCCTCATCATTTCCGGAATCGCCGGCGATGAGGAGCTGTTCGGGTTGGAGGCCCCATTTAAAGGCGAGGTAGCGAATGGCCAGACCGGTGGAGGCGCGGATGGGGAGCACGTCGAGGTAGGCCTCATGGGACATGACGATGTTGGCCCGGACGCCTTCCTGCCGGATGTGCCGGCGTATGTCTTCCACGGATGGGGCCTCCTCCGGATCCACGTCGTAGCTGATTTTGTGGTGCCGTTGAGAGGCTTCGTCCTGGATGTAGAGGCCTTCGATTTTGTCCAGGACCCGGCGCACCTCTTTGGGTTTCCAGAGGTAATTGATGTGCCGGGACCAGGCGCGGTCCTGGGTGAGCTCATCCCCGTAGTAAATTTCGGTGCCGACGCAGGTGATGAGAAAATCGGGGTTTGGAGCCCCGGCCTCGCGGAGGGTGTCTCGGGCGCTGTCGGGGTCGCGCCCCGTGGCGATGGCAAACCCTACATGCTCGGCATTCATGATCTTATCGAGGAAGAGGCGCATGCCTTCTTCGTCGCCCAGCAGCGTATTGTCGATGTCGGTCACGAGGATGCGGTCGATGGTGGGAAGGCGACTGCGCCGGGTGCGCAGGAGGTTGTACCCGGCGCGGGTACCGGTCTTGATCCGGTCCAGTTCGTTCAGGTAGCGCTCGACGTGGCGATCCCAGGAGTATTCGCGTTTGGCTTCCTTGATCCCGCGCTTGGACCAGGCCCGCCACTGGTCGGGATACTCGAGAACCTCCAGAAGGGCATTGCCGATGGCTTCCTGGTCCAGCGGGTCGATCAGCAGTCCGTTGCGGCAGGTTTCGATAATGTCCCGGGGCCCGCCGTCGTTGGTGGCGACGATGGGCAGACCGCTGGCGGCGGCCTCTATGAGGGTGAGGCCGAAAGGCTCCGTGAGGGCGGGGTTTACGAACACGCCGCCGGATCGGGTCACAAAACGATACAGTTCCGGTACATCGGTGGACGCGTGTTTCTTGGGGTAGGCGACATGACCGTAGAGGTCGTACTCATCGATCAAGAGCAGGATGTTGGTGAGGACCTTTTTGGCGCCCGGTTCGAGCTTCTTGATTTTTTCCCGGTTGCCGGCGATCAGCACCAGGTTGGCCAGATCGCGAAGCTTTTCGTTTTCGCCGTAGGCCCGAATCAGGGTCTCAAAATTCTTCCGTTCGTCCGGGCGGGCCATGCACAGGATAATGGGTTTTGCGGGTTTGCTGAGAA
>CAZCOO010000228.1:0-4059 GCA_964500395.1 uncultured Verrucomicrobiota bacterium | reverse complement strand
CCGTACAACGGCGTGACTACAGGAAGACGCGGAATGTGGGGGCAGGGCCGGCGCGGCCATTCCTACGGACGGTGGGAGCCGGCGGAACCCATTTACCGGCGGCGCCCGCCTCTGCAAAGCCTACGGCGAGGCAAGCAAGGCCGCCGGGGTCTTCTGCGCGGCATGGGGCGTGTTGGCGGAATCGCGAGGGGGGTGGTGTCTATACAGCCCGGGGGTTATCGGCCGAGGCTGAGGTCGCCGTGGATCTTGAAGACCGATCCGTCGCGGGTGACGGCGAGTTCGCGGCCGGGAAATGCCTGGCGGAGTTTGGTGCGCAGCAGCTCCGCGGCCCGGTCCTCCATGCGTGTCCGGGTGTCGGCGGGAATGTGGTCGAGGGTGGACGTCTGTACGCGGAGAATGTACCCGCGGCCGAGGTCGGTGCCGTAGCCGGGGGAGAAGTGCGCCTCGACGCGAAAGAGGCCGTCCATGGCCGGGTCCGAGGTCGAGCCGTGCTCCGGTCGGGCCGGATGGAGCCGAAACCGGTCGCCGTACTCCGCTTCCAGGGTGCGGTCGATCTCGTCCAGGACGGTGTCCAGCTTCTTTTCCCAGGCGGCGAGTTGAGGTGATTTCATGGTTCCGGATCTCAAGATGGTTGTGCGCTGTGGTTCTGACAGGGACGATACGGCTCCTTGAAGCGGACCTCAAGGGGGAAGCCCGTTTTGTAGAGGCGCCAAAGGACGCGGACCCGGCCTTCCCCGCGATACCGATCGGGAGGGGCGGGGAATGGACTTGGGAGAGGAAGGTTGTATCGGATGCCGGGCGGACGTAGACTTGGCCCCGTAGTCCGTTCAGCCGTTTGGAGCGATTTTATGAGTGACGATGTGACCAAGATGATTCCAGATCTGCAGTCGAGCATTCTGTGCGACGATGTCCGCCAGGAGCGGAATGGGAAGTTTATCCTGATCGGCTTGTTCGATGCGATTGCCGCCCAGAATCTCCCGGTCCGGTATCCCCGCCTGTTTATGGTGACGCGCTGGTGCAGCGGGGAGGGGGAGTTCATGCAGCACACGCGGATTCTGAAGCCGGATTTTCAGCAGGTGCTGGTGGAGGGAAAGCAAATCCCGGTACGGCTGCCGTCCACGGAATCCACCGCGACCAACGTCGAGGTCTTTGTCAACGTCGCGTTTGAAGAAGAGGGCACGTACTGGATCGAGATCATGCTCGATGAGGACCTCAAGATTCGCTACCCGCTCCGCGTGAGCCGCAATGCCGCCATGCACCAGGGCGGTCAGGCGCCGTCTGCATAGGCGGCGCTTTCGCCGGCAGGAAAGGGCGGTGAGCCTGGCGGGAGCCGAAACGCGGGGCCGGAAATCGACTGCGATCCACGTCGGGGATATCCCGCCCCAGACAGCCACGGCGACCGGGCCCCTCCTCCACAGACACCCGCGAACACCGCCGGACACAAAGTAAAGGCCGGCCGCCTCCCTTGTATCCCCTGGATTCGGGGATAGGCTTATAGCAGAACGAAGCCGTTCGCATACTGCGAGGGCTACCCGCAAGGAGGTATAGGCATGAAAAACCTGAAAACACTGACGGCTATCCTGAGTTCACTGTTTGTCATCGCTGCGGTGGGCTGCCGGGAAGCAGAAGAAGCCGGCGAAGAAACCGGGGAAGCCATTGAGGAAGCCGGTGAGCAGACCATGGATGCGGCCGAAGATGTCGGCGAAGAGGCCATGGATGCGGCGGAAGAGGCCGGTGACACGGTCGAAGAAGCCGCCGACGAAGTTGACGACGAGTTATAATCAGAAAACGAAGGGAGGTCTTTATGCTCGGATGGACACTGACATTTCTTGTCATAGCGGTGATTGCCGCGGCCCTCGGGTTCAGTGGTATTGCCGGAGCCGCCACGGGAATTGCGAAGATCCTCTTCTTCGTGTTTCTGGTCGTCTTCCTGATCTCGCTCATTGCCGGCGCACTGCGGGGGAAAAAGCCCCCGGTCTGATTGCAACGACAAAAACCGCTGGGCGCTTGTCCGGTTGGGTTTGCGCGCAGTGGGGGAGCAGGGGCCCGGCCGTCGTGCCGGGCTCACCCCGGCGCGCTGAGTAAAATCATGCCCGCGATGTAGATTCCCAGCACGAGTGCGCTCTCAAACCCGATGTTGGCGATGCCGCGGCGCTCCCGCCAGAGCAGGCCCAGCAAGAGCACGGCCGTCATCAGGATGGTCAGCGACACCAGCATCATTTCCCGTGAGCCGACCCCGGCGTAGATGGGGCCTCCGCGGTAGGCGATATCGGCCACGGCGGCAAACAGGGTGTCGAACGCATTGCCGCCGAGGATTCCCCCGACCGCGAGGGTGAGGGCGCCCCTGCGGACGGCTGCGATGGAGGTCACCAGCTCGGGCAACGAAGTGCTCACGGCAATAAACAGCCCTCCCATCAGGCCGGCGGATACGGCGGTTTCGGCGATGATCGATTCGGCTGCCCGGGTGAGGACAGCCCCGGCCGAGATCACAACGGCGGCGCTCAAGGCAAACGCCAGCCACAGCCGGTGCAGAGACCGCGCATGGGCCGGCGGCTCGTCCGGTGTATCCACACGGGTCGACCGGGTCATACGGGGCTCCCACATAGGCCGCCGGCGCGACCGGTACACCAGCCGGAGGCCGAGGCCGTAGCCGACCAGCAGAAGCGGTGTAATGAGGTGGATTCCGCCCAATCCCGCATTCGGCAGGGCCATGCCCAGCAGCAGCAGGGAGAGCAGTGAGATGAGCAGTGCCCCCTGCATCATGTTGGGAACGGAGGCCGCGGCATGCTCCAGATTGGCCCGGCGGTAGGCGAGATCGGCGATGCCCAGAAAGGCGGTTTGGGCCGCGATGCCGCCCAGTGCGTTTGACAGGGAAAGAGCCGCATGGCCGTCCCAGGCGGCGATGACGGACGCGGTGATGCCGGCCAACGAGGTGCTGGCCCCCAGAAACACCCCGCCCATAAAGGCCTCACCGAGGCCCGTGCGGTCGGCGAGGCGGTCGGCAAGGCCCGTCATGCGGGTCCCCACGAGGCCGATGACCCCTGCGCATGCGATGAACAGGGGGACTTGAATGTAGAGGGACCCGAACCCGGGTCCGAACAAATCCGTCATGGATCCACCTGCAACGATTTTGGGAAGGTCCGTTTGCTCCTCAGGGGCCACGGATACCAGAATGGCGGGCCGCCTTCACCTGATTTCTGGTGGTGCAGGCCGTTCGTATGGTATGCTGCACAGACAAGCAGCGGGTGAAAGAAAAGGAGTTGTCATGAAACGGATTGTCGGAGTGGGCGGATGGCGGGCGGGAGCGCTGGCGCTGGTACTGACGGGATGTGCCGCGGATACGGGGCGGCACGCGGCCGAGCCGATCGCCCGGCTCGAGAAAGAGCATGCCCTGATCGATCGGGTGCGGCAGGCCGCCGCCGGCGAAGCGGACGCTGTTTTTGCGGGGCACGATCTGGATCGGGACCGCGCGGGAAAGATCGTGGACTTCCTGATTCATTTTGCCGATGAATGTCATCACGTAAAGGAGGAGCGGTTTCTTTTCCCGATGCTGCGGGAAGAGGGGATGAACCCCACCACGCTGGACATGCTGATCAGTCAGCACGGCAAATCCCGGGCGCTGCTGGATACGGCGGAGCAGAAGCTCGCGGCCGGGGCGCCGGACGAGGAGGTGGCTTCAGCTCTGCGGCGGTACGCCTCCATGATGAAGGGGCATATCCTGGTAGAGGATGACCAGGCGTGGACTCTGGCGCGGGAGCGGCTATCGCCCCGACAGAAAACGGAGCTCGCGGAGGGATTTCGCGAACTGGAGACGGAGGAGTTGGGCGAGGGCTTCCATGAGAAATATCATGCCCTGGCCATGGAAATTCTCGGGGCGGAGTAAAAGGGAAAGTCCCCTTTGGCAAGGCCCGGCCCCTCCCGCGCCCCCCGCCATCGGTGATCCCGAGCGAAGTCGAGGATCCCCCGCCCCTGTCCCATTCATCTCAGGGCCAATGGCCCCGCGACTGCGAAGGCATCGTCGTGTTGGATGTCACGGAGCCCGGATCAACCCGATGTGCC
>CAZCOO010000227.1:0-4061 GCA_964500395.1 uncultured Verrucomicrobiota bacterium | reverse complement strand
CGGATCACCGGCACCAGCAGGCCCTTGGGGGTGTCCACGGCGACGCCGATATGGATGTATTTCTTGTAGATGATCTCATTGCTCTGCATGTCGAGCGAGGCGGCCATCCTGGGATGAGCCCGAAGGGCGTTGGCCACGATCTTGAGCAGGATGGCGGTCACGGTAACCTTGACCCCTTCCCGCTCGGCCTTCTTGCCGTAGCGTTTGCGGAAATCTTCCAGTGAGGTGATGTCCACGGTATCGTGTTGCGTCACATGGGGGATTGTGGACCAGCAGGCCGCCATGTGCTTGGCGGTCATCTGCCGGATGGTCGTCATCTTTTCCCGTTCGATGTCGCCCCAGGTTGAGAAATCCGGGAGCGGGGGCGCGGCGACACCACCGCCTCCGCCGGCGGCCGGGCCCTGCTGGAGCAGGTGCTTGGCGTGGGCCTTGACGGCATCGAAGGTGATGCGGTCGCCTTCGAGCGGAGAGACGTCTTCAATCGCAACCCCGATTTCACGGGCAAACTTGCGGACGGAGGGGGCTGCGCGTACGGGCACCCGATCGCCTTTCGGGGGTGCGGCGGCGGGCGCGGGCTGCGCGGGTTGTGCCGGGGCCGGTTGCTTCTGTGCGGGGGCCTCGGCGGCGGCCGGTTGTTCCGCGGCTTCTTCTTTCTCCGATTCGGCCGGCGCCTTCTCCTCGGCCGGCTCTTCCTTCGGGGGGGCGGCCTCCTCTTTCTCCTCCGCCGGTTGCTCGCCGGCTTCCCCGGACTCGCCTCCGCCGCCTTCGCCTTCGTCCAGCGTGATGACGGCCTGGCCGACCTTGACCGTATCGCCTTCGCCGACGGAGATATCCCGGACCGTCCCTTCGACGTCACTGGGCACTTCGATGGTGGCTTTTCCGGTTTCCAGTTCGAGCACGGGCTGGTCTTTGGAGATGCTGTCTCCCTTGGAGACGAGTACGCTGACGACCTGTCCCTCTTCGATATTTTCGCCGAGGTCCGGAACTTTAAATTCAGTGGCCATGATGCTGGAGTCCTTTCGACTTTCGGGTTACGACGTCATGGGATTGAGCTTGTCCGGGTCGATGCCGAGATCCTTGATGGCCTTCTTCACGACCTTGGGTTCGACTTCGCCGTCCTGCGACAGGCTGTACAGCGTGGCGAGGACGATGTGCCGGGCATCGACTTCAAAGAAATCGCGCAGGGCCTCCCGGGAATCGCTGCGCCCGAATCCGTCGGTACCGAGGGAGTGCAGCGGGCCGGGGAGCCAGCGGGCGATAGAGTCCGGAAGGGTTTTGAGGTAGTCGCTGGCCGCGACAAACACGCCGGGGGCCTCGCCGAAGCAGCGGGTCACGTACGGGGTCTTCGCTTTTTCTCCGGGATGCAGCATGTTCCATCGCTCGACATCCTTGGCATCGCGCCGAAGTTCCTTGTAGCTGGTGACAGACCAGACATCGGCGCCCACGCCGTATTTCTCATCCAGGATTTCCTGGGCTTCGAGGACCTGGTTGAGGATGGTGCCGCTGCCGAGGAGCTGCGCCTTGGCCTTGCGGCGCCCGTCCAGAACGGGGCGGAGCTTGTAGGCGCCCTTGAGAATGCCCTCTTCGTGACCCTCCGGCATCGGGGGGTGGGGGTAGTTCTCATTCATGACGGTGATGTAGTAGAAGACATCCTCGTTTTCGTGGTACATGCGGCGGATGCCTTCCTTGATGATCACGGCCAGCTCGTAGGCGTATGCCGGATCGTAACAGACGAGGTTCGGCACGGGGTAGGCGAGGAGGTGGCTGTGTCCGTCCTGGTGCTGGAGCCCCTCGCCATTGAGCGTGGTTCGGCCGGCCGTACCGCCGACGAGAAAGCCCTTGCACCGCATGTCCCCGGCGGCCCAGATGAGATCGCCGATGCGCTGAAAGCCGAACATGGAGTAGTAGATAAAGAACGGGATCGTGGGGATGCCGTGATTGGTGTAGGCCGTCCCCGCCGCGATAAAGGAGGAGACCGATCCCGCTTCCGTGATGCCTTCCTCCAGGAGCTGGCCGTCCTTGGATTCCTTGTAGTAGAGCAGGCTTTCCTTGTCGACCGGTTCGTAGAGCTGCCCGCCGTGCGCGTAAATCCCGATCTGCCGGAACAGCGCTTCCATGCCGAAGGTGCGCGCTTCGTCCGGGACGATCGGGACGATGTATTTCCCGAGTTCCTTGTCCCGGAGCAGCTTGCTCAGGATCCGGACAAAGGCCATGGTGCTGGAGACCTCGCGACCTTCGGTGCCGTGGTAGAACTCGTCGAAGACGTCGTCCCCGGGCGGGGTGAGGGTGACCATGGTCTGGCGACGCTGCGGAATATAGCCGCCGAGGGCTTCGCGGCGTTCGCGGAGATACTCCATCTCGGGACTGTCTTCCGGCGGGCGATAGAGCGGGGCCCGGCCCACTTCTTCGTCGGAGATGGGGATGCTGAAGCGGGTGCGGAAGGCCTTGAGTTCCTCTTCGTTGAGCTTTTTCTGCTGGTGGGTGATGTTCTTGCCTTCTCCGCTTTCCCCGAGGCCGTAGCCCTTGACGGTTTTGGCGAGGATCACCGTGGGGGCCCCATTGCCTGCAGTTGCGCGGCGGTAGGCGTTGTACACCTTTTCCGGGTCGTGGCCGCCTCGCTTCATTTTTTCCAGTCTCTCGTCCGAGATATCGGAAACGAGATCGAGCAGCTCCGGATGTTTGCCAAAGAAATGGTCGCGGATGTAGCTGCCGGGCGAAACGGTGTATTTCTGGTACTGCCCGTCGACGACTTCCTGCATCCGGTCGAGCAGGCGGCCGTTCGTGTCCTGTTCGATGAGCGGATCCCAGTCCGACCCCCAGATCACTTTGATGACATTCCAGCCCGCGCCGCGGAAGGCCGCCTCGAGTTCCTGGATGATCTTGCCGTTGCCGCGGACGGGGCCGTCAAGCCGCTGCAGGTTGCAGTTGATCACGAACACCAGGTTGTCGAGCCCCTCGCGGGAGGCCAGCGTGATGGCCCCGAGGGTTTCGGGTTCATCGGTTTCCCCGTCTCCGAGAAAGGCCCAGATCTTCTGGTCGGAGGGTTCTTTCAGGCCCCGGTCCTCCATGTAGCGGATGTACCGGGCGTGATAGATGGAGGTGATGGGCCCCAGCCCCATGGAGACGGTGGGAAACTGCCAGAAATCGGGCATCAGGTGGGGGTGGGGATAGGACGAGAGCCCGCCGCCGGGCTGGAGTTCGCGCCGGAAATTGCGGAGTTGCTCCCGGGAAAGGCGGCCTTCGAGATAGGCGCGGGCATAGACACCGGGCGACGCATGCCCCTGGAAGTAGACGAGATCGCCGGGGTGATCGTCGCTGGGGGCGCGCCAGAAATGATTGAATCCGACTTCGTAGAGGGTGGCGACCGAGGCATACGAGGAAATATGCCCGCCGATCCCTTCCTCCGCCTTGTTGGCGCGGACGACCATGGCCATCGCGTTCCAGCGAATCAGGCTTTTGATGCGCCATTCGAGTTCGCGGTTCCCGGGGAAGGGCTCCTGCTGCGACCGGGCAATCGAGTTGATGTACGGCGTATTGGCCGTGAACGGGAGTTGGACGCCCACTTTGTGCGCGTACACATCGAGCTCGTGCAGCAGGGATGCGGCCCGTTCGGGGCCGGACAATTGCAGGACGTCTTCAAGAGACGCCATCCAGTCGGCATTTTCCAGACGCTGCTCATCCGTCAGGTCGTGATTCTTATCATTCATAGGAAATCGTTCCTCGGTTCCGGTTTTTGTGGTCCCGCGAGGCCTCGCCTCGTCGCCTGGTTTTCGTAAATTTGTTTCATTCCCGCCCTGATGCCCGGGGAGCACAACGTGCCCGATTCCCCGTCAGGATGCAAATGGCGGAGGCCGGAAAGGCATCCGTCCAGTGCTCCCGCGCGCGGGGGTCAGAAAGCGGAGTGACCGAGCATAGTGAAATCCCCGATCCGCGCAAATGGAAAAAGCCGGGATTTCGTCCGGGGATGGCTCCAGGATGTATTGCCGTACCGGGATTCCTCGACTTTGCTCGGAAGGACGGATTGCTTGTTTTGCGGGGGTCCGGGCAGCTCCGGCGCACGC
>CAZCOO010000226.1:0-4137 GCA_964500395.1 uncultured Verrucomicrobiota bacterium | reverse complement strand
AGGGAAGCGTGTCCTACAACATCTCGTAGGCCGCATTGTGGGACCGGCTTCCCGCCGGGAAACGGCCTCGGTCGGGGACGCACGCCGTGCAACGGCGTGGCTACAGGGAGGTGCGCGTTCGACCCTCACAACAGTGAGCCGACATCAGCCGGCGCCTCAACCGGGGGTGGGGGGCTCAGGAGTCGGGGAGGAACCGGCTGTAGCGGCGGTGGACGCGTTCGAGGCAGTCGGAGAGGCGCTTCATGAAATCCTCGGCGCCGGCGTCGGGGCCGAGCATGCGGCGGGCGAGCGCTTCCTGTTCGGCGGGATCCCGGGGCAGGGTGTGGTTCTGACGGTCGTGCAGGATCTGGAGGTGGTGCTCGACGCGCCGAAGGAAGGTGTAATCGGTTTCCATCTCGTCTGCTGCATCCGGCTCGAGAAGGTCGGCCTCCATCAGAAGGCTGATGCCTTCCAGGGTGTTGCCGGTGAGAATCCCGGGGGTGTTGTGGGCATGGATCATCTGCAGTCCCTGCACGGCGAATTCGATGTCGCGGATGCCGCCGAGGCCGCTTTTGATGTTGAATTGGGAGCGGGTCCGGGAGGGGGCGTGATGGTGGAGGGCTTTTTCGCGCATGTGGCGAATCTGGTGAACGATTTCCTCGGGGTCCCGGCGGGTGGTGAGCAGGGGGGACACCGCGTCCAGAAACCGGTGGCCGAGGTCGAGGTTCCCGGCGATGGGGCGCGCTTTGAGCAGAGCCTGGATTTCCCAGAGGGATGCATCGTTTCGGTAGTAGTCGAGCAGTTGGCGGGAGGAAGTGACGAGTTGGCCGGCGCCGCCGTACGGGCGGAGCCGCAGGTCCACGCGGAAGACGTGGCCCTCGGCGGTTGTCCTGGAGAGGTCGCCGCGCACCTGTTCCAGGACACGGGTGCAGGCGGCTTCGAATTCGTGTGAGCAGGTGTCGTCGAGGGCGCAGAACAGGCCGATCACGTCGATGTCCGAGCAGTAGTTGAGCCCCCGCCCCCCGAGTTTGCCGAGGGCGATCCGGCAAAATTGATCCTCCACCGGCGGCAGGGCGTCGGGGATCCGGCCCGCGGCCCGCAGACAGGCTTCGGCCTGGCGCAGGGCCTGATCGGTGATGCAGTCGGCCATCCAGGTGAGGTCGCGCAGGATTTCCACGATCGGCATGCGGAGGTACATATCCCGGGTGCCGATGCGGAGGAGTTCACGGCGCCGAAATTGGCGGAGGGAGGAGAGCCACGCGTCGTGCGAGTCGGCCTCGTCGGCCAGATGCTGTAAATCCTGTTGCAGGATGTCCGGGGATCGGACGGCCGAGAGGGTTTCGGGGGAGGTGACCCAGTCCAGGAACTGCGGTTCGCGGATCAGTGTGTCGGCGAGAAACTGGCTCCGGGAGAAGATGCCGAGCAGGATCTCGAACCGGCGGGGCTGGGTGAGACATCGGTGGAAATGGTCTCCGGCATCATCGATTGTGGTGACGAAGCGCTCCCAGTTGTTCAGGGCCATGTCGGGGTCCGGCTCCCGGCGGAGGACGTCGGCGGCGAGCACCGCGAGGCGGGCGAATTCCTCGTTTTGTTCGTCGCGGCCGGCGAGGCTCTGCAGATTCCGGTACGCGCGGTCGGGGTCGCGAAAGCCGTATTCGCGGAGGATGGTGTGCCGCATGTCCTCGGGGGTTTCGCGGCCGAGCAGGAGATCGGCGATATTGCCGGTGGCGGGGCCGGGAATGGAATCGCGGCCGAAGTGCCGCTCGACAAAGCTGCGGACCGCGGCGGTGCGGGTCTGGAATTCCACGGTGAGCTGCCGCTCGGGCGAGAGCCCCTCCTGGCGGCGATAGCCCATGCGCCGGGCGAGGTGGCGGAATTCGTCGGAGTCGGCCGGGGGCAGGAAGAGGTCTTTGGCGGAGCCCCGGAGGAGGCGGAGGCCGTTGATCAGTTGCCGGAGAAAGTCATAGGCGTGGGTCAGGCTGCTGCGTTCGCCGCGGCTGAGGACCCCGGCCTGGTTGAGGGCGTCGAGGGCGGCGTGAATGCGCGGGGTGCGCAGGTCGGGATATTCGTACCCGTGCATGATCTGCAGGATCTGTACGGCGTATTCGAGGTCGACGAGCGCACCGGGGCTGAATTTGGCATTGTACTGATCGGGCCGGGTCTTTTCGGCAAACTGGCGGGCTCTGAGGTCGCGGAGTTCGGCGACATCGATGGGGGCGGAGTGATAGAGCATGTCGTCGCGCAGGCGTTCGATCCGGTGGCCGAGATCAGGGTCTCCGGCCACGCGGCGAAGGCGCACGAGGGCGAGCCGTTCGAAGGAATGGGCCGCCCCCTGGGGCGCGTAGTACCGGCAGAAGGTCTCCAGGCTGCAGGCGAAGGGGCCGCTGTTTCCGTGCGGGCGGAGCCGCAGATCGACCCGGAAGATGCCTTCGCGCTTGGTCTGGATGAATTGAACGATATTCTGAGCGAGGCGTCCGAAGAATTCCGCGTTATCGATCGCGTCGTCGCCGTCGGTGCGGCCGCTGTCGCTGTAGACAAAGAGGAGTTCGATGTCGGAGGCGTAGCCGAGGGCGGCGCCGCCCAGTTTGCCGAGGCCGAGAACGGCGAGGCGGGCGGGGAGCCCCCCGGCGGTCCGGGGGGTGCCGTGGCGCGATTGGAGGTCCTGGGTGAGGATGTGGACAGAGCGGTCGACCACCAGTTCGGCGAGGCGGGTGAGGCTTTCGGCCAGGTGCCGGAAGTCCTTTTCCTGCTGCAGGATGTGTTCGAGGTCGAGCTGAAAGATCTTGTCGTTTTTAAAGTCGTTGAGCGCGCGTTTCTTTTCTTCGAACGAAGAGGCATCGGCCAGGGCGCGGTCGAGTTCCCGGGCGAGGCGCTCCGGCTGTTCGGACACGGCGGTGGGCCGGTCGTGGGATTCCAGGATCGGCCGGAGCGATTCGTACTGGAGGCGGATGACGTCTTCCCAGAGGTAATCGCTGGCGCCGAGCAGGCGGGCGAGATCCTGCATGGACCGGGGGTTGGACAGGAAGTCGACCCACTCGGCCCGGTCCGGGGCCTGCAGCACCTCGTCGAGAAGCTGCTCGAATCGGGAGAGGGCGGCATAGGGATCGGGGGCGCGGTTGAGGAAGTAGGTGAATTGTTTTGTGATGAGGACCGAGAGCCGCAGGGCCGACAACCGGTCCGGGTCGGTGATGGGCCGGCCGGAGGCATCGGTGAGGTCCAGCACGTCTTCGATCAGGTCGCCGCTGGTATGGATCCGCACATGTTCGATCGAGAGGCCCTGGAGGGAGAGGGCGGTGCTCAGAGCGTACAGGAAGGCGGGGGTATCCTGCGAGGTCACGGTGAGACGGGTCCCGTTCTCGCCGTCGGGTTGCAGGTCGATTTCGATCGGGTAGAGGATGGGTTCCTCGGTAGCGCCGAGTTTTTCCAGGCGCTGGGTGACGAATTCGTTGACCTGGTGCTTGGCCTGTTGAATGGAGCGGGCGTCCGCCTTTTCCAGGAGGCGCACGGTGTCCCGGAGGCGGGACTGCACGGCTTCGACCCATTCCCGGTAGGCGATATCGGAGGCCAGGCGGCCGATGAACTGGTCGATGATCCCGCGCCGCTGCGGCTTGACGCCGATCCGGCGCCTCCCCCGGCGGGCGGCGGGGCGCCGCCGGGTCCCGGAGGCGTCCGGCTTTCGAGTGGTGAACACTTCGCCGGTGCGCACGGCCATTCCGCTGCCGGCCAGGATCCCGGCAATCAGGGAAAACACGCCGGGGTAATCGTAGGAGACAACCGTGCACTGGACTTCCCGGGTGACGCGGTCGCAGTGATGGAGAAACATGACGGGTTGCTCGGAAGACAGATGGTTGGCGGCCCGGACGTGCCGGGCAATCGATGCGGGGTGGAAAAACTCGACGTAGGACGCCCCGGCCCGCTCGAGGTGGGTATCTACCTCCTCGGCAGTCAGCTCGCTGTCGATCGCCAGAATCTGTTCCCTCAGCTGCATGGGAGATAGAGTATAGGGGGAGCGGTCCGGCTGCAAGGGAGGCGTTGGTCCCGGGAGGGACGGGCAAGGGCTTGCTGAGCGAGTTTCATGGGCCATGGGGCATTGGTCAGTAGGTATTCGCCCTTGGCGCAGAGAACGGCTTGGCCAGGCAGGAAAGGCCGGTTGCCGGA
>CAZCOO010000225.1:1738-4195 GCA_964500395.1 uncultured Verrucomicrobiota bacterium | reverse complement strand
GGTTCGATCTTCGGAATCCGGGGACGCGGTACTGCGGCGCTGCCGGTCGGTGCTGCGGCGCTATCGGTTTTTCTGCTCGCGGGCACGTTTCTCTCCGGTTGCGCTTCGACCGAGCGCGACCCGGCCGAGGGGTGGGATTCCGTCGGCCCCTCCCTCGCCGAGCTGGGCTTCGAGCCCGGATGGGGGCGAGACGTCGCCGGCATGCGCGATATGATGGCCCAGCTCTCCGATATCCTCGAGGCCCCCGATCCCCGGACCCTGGCCGAATTCCTCAGCCGGATTCCCATGATATTCAACCTCGTGATCCTGTCGCCCCATGGCTACTTCGGTCAATCCGGCGTCCTCGGCCTTCCGGACACCGGGGGGCAGGTCGTCTACATCCTCGACCAGGTCCGCGCCCTCGAGCGCGAAATGCTCGCGTCCCTCCAGGAGCAGGGCCTCGATATCGAGCCCCAGATCCTCGTCGTCACCCGCCTGATCCCGGAGGCCGGCGACACCACCTGCAATCAGCGCATCGAACCCATTCTCGGCACCGAACACGCCCGGATCCTCCGCGTTCCCTTCCGGAACAAACAGGGCGAGGTCGTGCCCCACTGGATCTCGCGGTTTAAAATCTGGCCCTACCTCGAACAGTTCGCCATCGACACCGAGCGGGAACTCCAGGCCGAGCTCGGCAGCCGGCCCGACTTCATCATCGGCAACTACTCCGACGGCAATCTGGTCGCCTCCCTCCTCTGTCAGCGACTGGGCGTCACGCAGTGCAACATTGCCCACGCCCTCGAAAAGACCAAATATCTCCACTCCGCCCTCTACTGGAAGGACATGGAACAGGAGTACCATTTCTCCTGTCAGTTCACGGCCGACCTGATCGCCATGAACACCGCCGATTTCATTATCACCAGCACCTTCCAGGAAATTGCCGGCACACACGACAGCGAAGGCCAGTACGAGAGCTACCACTCCTTTACCATGCCCGGCCTCTTCCGGGTCCTGCACGGCGTGGACGTCTACGACCCCAAGTTCAACATCGTCTCCCCCGGGGCGGATGAAGAAGTCTATTTCCCCTACACCGAGGACGACCGACGCCTCACCGGCTTTCGCAACGAGATTGAGGACCTGCTGTACGGCGAGCCCGGCGACATCGCCCGCGGAAAGCTCCCCGGCCGCGACAAACCCCTCCTGTTCACCATGTCCCGGCTGGACCGGGTCAAAAACGCCACCGGCCTCGTGGAATGGTATGCCCAATCCCCCGAACTGCGCGAACGCGCCCATCTCGTCTTGATCGCCGGGCATCTCGATCCCGCCCATTCGACCGACACCGAAGAACGCGACCAGATCCAACGCATGCACGACCTCATGGATCAATACGAACTCGACGGCGACGTCCGCTGGATCGGCGCCCGCCTGGACAAAAACCTCGCCGGGGAACTCTACCGCACCATTGCCGATACCCGCGGCGCCTTTGTCCAGCCGGCCCTCTTCGAGGCCTTCGGCCTCACCGTCATTGAAGCCATGGCCTCCGGCCTGCCCTGTTTCGTCACCCGCTACGGCGGCCCCCTCGAAATCGTCCAGCACGGCATCTCCGGCTACCACATCGACCCCAACCACGGAGACGAAGCCGCCGCCGTGATGACCGAGTTCTTCACCCGTTCCGCCGAGGCCCCTGAACACTGGCTCCGCATCTCCGAAAACGCCGTCCGGCGGGTGGAAACCCATTACACATGGCGACTCTACGCCCGGCGGCAGCTCTCTCTGAGCCGCATCTACGGCTTCTGGAAATACATCTCCAACATGGAGCGACAGGAAACCCGGCGATACCTGGAAACCATTTACGGGCTCCTCCACCGCCCCCTGGCCGAAAAGATCGAAACCCCGTAGCCGAGCCCCCCCCCTCCCGCGGACCCTCCCCGCCCCCCGTGCGGTTCAGGGCTGGCCAAGGCCGGCCAAAGCCCGTATAGAACCCCCATGCACAGCGCATCCCCATTTCAGACCGGCGCCGATACGCTTCTGGCCGAGCACCTCGACTGGATTCGAGACCGCCGGCTGGGGATCGTCTGCCACGCCGCCAGTGTCGGGGCCGGGGGCGAACACATTGTCCCCCGCCTCCTCCGCGAAGCCGACATCCATCCCGCTCGACTGCTCGCTCCGGAGCACGGATTTGCCGGCCGGGCCGGTCCCGGCGACGCCGTGACACGAACCCGCCACCCCGCCTGGGACATCGACATCGAATCCCTCTACGACGGGGAATCCAACCGGATTGACGCCCAACTGGAGGGGCTGGACGTCATCCTGTACGATTTGCAGGACCTGGCCGTGCGTTGTTTCACCTACCTCTCCAGCCTTCGCTACCTGATGGAAGCCTGCAGCCGCCGCGGGATTGACCTGGTCGTGGCCGACCGCCCCGTCCCCTTTGCCGACGTCGTGGACGGCCCCCTGTTGCGGCCGGACCATGAAAGC
>CAZCOO010000225.1:0-1728 GCA_964500395.1 uncultured Verrucomicrobiota bacterium | reverse complement strand
CGATCAACTCGCGGACGTCCAATCGGTTCCCGGGCGAGCTCCCGCCGGCCCTTCAACGCGCCGATGACCCCGTCCACGGTCTCAGCGAGATGACCCTCCCCGAGCCCCTGCCCGAAGCCGCCACCCTCGAGGGAGAGCGGCTCCGCTGTGAGTGGGTCGACCCTCTCGAAGAGGCAATTCCGATATCGAGCGGAGCCGTGCAGCCAGCTGTCGCGATCTTCAGCTCCTCGCAGCCCATCACCCTCTCCCTCGACCGGGAGCTCACGGCGCAATGGGCGACCTGTCGCTCGACCTCAACCTCAAGGTCAGCCCCATGCAGCACTACGGCCGGACCCGCTATCCGCTGCGGCGTCCGCCCTGGGTTGCCCCGTCTCCCGGCATCCGCAGCCTGGAATGCGCGTACGCATACCCGTGGGCTGTCTGGACCGAGGCCTTGCCCGCCTTCTCCTGCGACCGCACCGGCCTCACCCCGTTTCAGCAGATCGCCCACCCCGCGCTCGAACCGGGCGCCCTCTGCCGGCGACTCACCCCCGTTCTCGCCCCCACCGCCCGCGTCGAACCCTGCGCGGTCTGGGCGGACAGTGCGGAGGCGTGGCCGGGCCTTCGCATCCTGGTGGACGAGCCCGACCGGTTCCATCCCGTCACCGCCGCCATCCACCTCCTCGCCATCCTCTCTCAGCACCTGGGCGAAGAGGCACTGTGGGCCCATCCCCAAGCCCGGCCGGACTTCTTTGACAAACTCATGGGAACCCCCGCCGTGCGCGAAGGTCTGCAGCAGGGCGACTCCGCCGAAGCCATCATCGCCCGCTCCGCCACCGGCCTCGGCGGATACCTTCGGGATCGCAAACGCGTCCTTCTCTACGGAGAGCGGGAGTAAAGGATCGGAAAAACGGAAAAGAGCCGGCCGGAGATCTGCGGAAAACTGCCTGCCGTGCAGAAGACCCCGGCGGCCTTGCTTGCCTCGCCGCAGCCATCGCGGAGACGTGCGCCCCCGGGAATGAGCTCCCCCAGCGACTACCGCCCCTCTCACCCGTCATTCCGCATGAGCACTGTGAGCCTTGTCGCGTTGGCTGCGGCACAAATATACCGAACCGCAGGAATGGCCGCGCCGGCCACTTACGGGGTGAGCCGGCCCTGCCCCCACATTCCGCGTCGTCCTGTAGCCACGCCGTTGTACGGCGTGCTCCCCCATCCCCACGCCACCCGGAAGCGGGAGGAACGTCTTCACCGGCCGGATAAACCGGCCGGGGCCGTTTCTTGGAACCCAGCCCGTCAGCTTATGAACTTCTTCACCGGTCGGACAAGCCAACCGGGGTCTATCCGTGACGAGAACCCCTGTACCCGGTTGTAGAGCCGGCCCTGCCCCCACATTCCGCGTCTTCCCGTCTTCCTGTAGCCACGCCGTTGTACGGCGTGCCCCTGCACTGCAGCAACCAGCGCCTCCCTTCAAGACAAAATTCTACGTCCTTTACCCGTCGCGTAACGCGCGCCGTTATGCGATGTTGCCCGATGGCGGGGCGGACGTAGTTCGGCCCGACATTCAGGCGCGGCCCCGCGCGGCTTGGCGCTGCGGACGTCGGCACCACGATAAACGCCCGCTTCATCTTTCCGTGTCCGCCGTAGCCTCGCGCGAAGGCGGAAGCCGCATCCCCGTAGCGGCCCGGGATCAGCCTGTCCGCCGTAGCTCGCAGAGCGAAGGAGGAAGCGGAAGCAGTGAGTGTTCCGGTC
>CAZCOO010000224.1:0-4230 GCA_964500395.1 uncultured Verrucomicrobiota bacterium | reverse complement strand
GGAGGGTCCGCGGCCCCGCGGACCGTGATTCCGACGGGGCATATCGGGTTGAGCCGGGCTCCGTGACATCGAATCGGAATGCACCCTGTTCCCGGAGCGTGGCGGGCCGGACCCCGTCCAGGCCGCAAGAGGCTTCGGGAAAAGGGAAACTGCTGCCTTGCACACCCGGGCGGTTGAACGCATCATAAGGAGGTATGCAGATGCGCCCTTCCAGATTCCTCGCGGCTGCGGCCGGCGCCGGCCTCGGCGGCCTGCTGGCCGCCGCGCTGCTCGTGCCTCCGGCCGACGCGGAGAGCCCGTACGACCGCCTGCCCGACAACATGAAAAAAGGCGTCTCCGCCCGCGACCTCCTGTACAAGAACCAGCCGGAAAAACAGGCCGAGCTCGAAAAACAGCGCGCGGAGGAAGCCGAGGTCGATATCCCCAGCAAGTGGTTCCGGGGCTACGACGGGTACCTCGAAGCCGCCGCGATTCAGAAGCAGAACGGAGCCGATATCTTTCTCTACTTCCTCGAGCCCACCACCAAGAGCGAAAAAGGCCTGAATGCCTGGTTCCAGAAGTGGGGGATTAAATCCCACGAGGTGAACAAGCTCCTGCGCCGCCACTACATCCAGGTCCGCGTTGAACTTCCGGGCACGAAAGAAGACCGCGCCTTCGCCGACGATTTCTATATCGGCACCACCCCCACCGTGTACATCATCCAGAGCAACGGATGGAAAAACATGTGCAAGGTATTCGACTGGCCCGGCGGCGAACCCGAGCTGAAGGACCCCGAGGACCTGGTGCGCCTCTTTGTCAGCAAGTCCAGCAAGCGGGTCAAAGAGCTTTACAAGGACTACTGATCCCGGCCCCGCGGTCAGGGAACCTCGTAGATCAGCAGCTCGCAGGGAAGATCCCCGTTCTTCAGGGGGATTTGTTCTTCCGCGGGCAAAGGAATGGCCGCCTTGTAATCCGGGCTCCCCGCAAGCACGGCGACCCGGCAATGGTGCCAGCGCGTGACCGCGGCGGCAAACGCACTCGCAAAGCGGGGATCTTTCTCGAGCCGCTGCCCGTAAGGCGGGTTGGTCACCACCTGCATCCGGTGTCCGCCATTGTCCCATTCCATAACGGATCGCTGCCGGAACGCCGGCTTCACCCCGGCCCGCCGGGCATTCTTCCGCGCGAGATCCAGCATCTCCGGATCGCGGTCCGCGGCCTGAATGCGGGGCGAGGAGCCTTTTGCCTCGCCGCGCAGGCGTCCCTCCAGCAGCCGCAATTCCCGGAGCTTCGCGTCGTCGAAATTCGCCCACCGCTCAAACCCGAATCGCTCCCGGTACAGGCCGGGGGACCTGTTCGCGGCCCACAGGGCCGCCTCGATCGGGATTGTCCCCGATCCGCAGAGCGGATCAATCAGGGGGGTGGTTCGGTCCCATCCGGACAGTCTCAGAATCGCCGCCGCCAGGGTCTCCCGGAGAGGGGCCGCCCCGGCATCCAGCCGATACCCCCGGAGGTGCAGCGAGTCCCCGCTCATATCGAGATACAGGGAGCACTTGTCCTTGAGAAGGTAGACAAACACCCGGACATCGGGGGCTTCCCGGTCGACGGACGGGCGGGCCCCGACAGCCGCGCGGACCTGATCCACAATGGCGTCTTTCGCCTTCAGCGCGACGTGACCGGAGTGACGGAGGGCGCTCGAACGGGATACGGCGTCAACGGCCAGGGTGTGTGAGGGCCCGATGAAAGGGCCCCACTCCACATCGCGCACACCCCGGTAAAGCGAATCCTCATCCGGGGCGGGAAAGCGATTCAGCAGAACGAGAATGCGCTGGGCGATCCGACTCTGCAGGCACGCCCGCCACCCCTCTTCCCAGGGTCCCCGGAAGGGGATCCCCCCGCGGTTGAGCCGAACGCTCGGCACCCCCAGCTCGCGCAATTCCTCGCAAAGCGCTCTTTCCGTTCCCGGAATACAGGACGCAAAAAATGAATGGAGGTCCTCCTGCACACCTTTCCTCGTGTTCGTCTTCAAGCGGCTGGTCAACAAGATGTCCCGGATCCCCGGGGATGAACATCAAAAGCGCCGGCGGTCGAAGATCCCCTTGTCTGCGTGTGAACCGGGTATTCCGGGTTCGGGGGGCGCCGCCTGCCCCCCCGACTCCGACCCCCGCCCTCTACCCCGGCAAGTTGTCATTCTTGGCGCGGGATTCTTCGGCCATGGCCTCGCGGGATCGGTCCAGGGCCGCGGCCAGGGCCCCGTCGGATGCGGCCAGGATCCGGAGCGCGAGCAGCCCGGCGTTGCGGCCGTTGCCGATGGCCACTGTGGCCACGGGGATCCCCGCCGGCATCTGCACGATGGAGAGCAGCGAATCCAACCCGTTGAGAGCCCGGCTCTGCACGGGCACCCCGATAACGGGCAGCCGCGTGTGACTCGCCACCATCCCGGGGAGATGGGCCGCTCCCCCGGCGCCGGCGATAATGACCTTCAGCCCCCGGTCCGCCGCCGTCCGGCCATACTCGGCCATGTCGTCCGGCGTGCGGTGGGCGGAGACCACCCGCACCTCGTGCGGCACCCCGAACTCTTCGCAAACGGCGGCCGCTTTTTCCATGGTGGGCAGATCCGAATCGCTGCCCATGATGATTCCGACGAGGGGTTCAGGCATCCGTGTTCTCCTTTCCAAATCGAATCAGATCGGCGGCCCTCCGGGCCGTGGCTTCCGCTTCCTCTACGGTTGCTCCCAGCGCTGTGACATGGCCCATTTTCCGCCCGGGCCGGCTCCGGGATTTCCCGTACAGGTGAACATGGGCCCCCGGTATCGCCAGGGCCTCTTCCAGACCGGCGGGTCGAACCCCGCCCTCCCCCGCGCCCAGCAGGTTGATCATCACCGCCGCCGGAGCCCGTAGCGCGGCCCGGCCCAGCGGCCAGTCGAAGACGGCGCGGACGTGGTTCTCGAACTGCGAGCAGTCACAGGCCTCGATCGAGTAATGCCCCGAATTGTGCACCCGCGGCGCCAGCTCGTTGATCAACACGCCCCCGTCCTCCGTGAGGAACATCTCGATCCCCACCGAACCGACGCCCCCGATGGCCTCTACCGCCTTCTCCGCAATCGCCCCGGCCTCCTCCGCCCGGGCATCGGACACCGCCGCCGGGGCCCGGACGACGTGGCAGATATGATCCTTCTGCACCGTCTCCACCACGGGATAGCGACAGGTCTCCCCCGAGGGACGGCGCGCAATCATCACCGCGAGTTCTTTCCGGAACGGGCAGAAGGCCTCGGCAAACAGCGCGCGATGGTCGCCATCGAGCTGGGCCCAGGCTTCTTCGATCCCGTCGGGTCCTTCGACGCGTGCATTGCCTTTGCCGTCGTATCCATTGCGCCGCGCTTTCAGGATGAGCGGCCAGCCAAAGCGCGCCCCCGCCTCGGCCACGGCGTCCCGGGTCGGGGCATCCGCAAAAGCCGGCACCGCGAGGCCGGCCGCCTCCAGGGTCTGCTTCTGGACGAGCTTGTCCTGGACGGTGGCGATCGTCGCCGCACCGGGCCGGAGCGTGACGCCGGCGCGCTCAAGCGCTTCCAGGGCGTCCGCATCCACGAATTCATTTTCGAGGGTCACCACATCGGGGCGGGCCCATTCGGCAAAATCCACCAGGGTATCGCCCTCGTTCCAGTCCCCGTCCCGACCCGGCCAGGGGAGGAGTTCCTGGGGATCCCGGCCCGGGGACTGCAGAATCGTGACGTCCACGCCCAGGGGCCACCCGGCCAGGGCCGTCATCTTGGCGAGCTGGCCTCCGCCGAGGATGGCCAGGCGCGGTAGATCGGAATCGTGTGGGGTCCTGCTCATAGGTGCCTCATGGTGCCAGAGCCCTTGCCCGGGAACAACCGTTTCTTCGTTCCGGGGTAGCAGATTGAACTCCTTCACTGGCGGGAAGCCGGTCCTACAATGCGACCGACCAGATGTTGTAGGACACGCTTCCCTCGAAGAGGGAGCGTGTGCGGCTCCGGCGGACACAGGCTCCCCGGAAAACCGGGGAAGCCTGTCCTACATCCGATTATGATTATGAGAAAGATTACGATTACGAGTGATCGGGTGTCCCGCTTCGGAGTTCAACCCCCGCCGGGGCGAACGCGCACCTCTCTGTAGCCACGCCGTTGCACGGCGTGCTTCCCCCCGACCGGGGTCTCCCCGGCGGGAAGCCCGTCCTGCAATGCGGCCGACCAGATGGTGTAGGACACGCTTCCCTCGAAGAGGGAGCGTGTG
>CAZCOO010000223.1:0-4250 GCA_964500395.1 uncultured Verrucomicrobiota bacterium | reverse complement strand
GTGGCTCCGCCGGGCACAGGCTCCCCGGAGTACCGGGGAAGCCTGTCCTACAAAGAGTGCCGGATAAACCGACCTGTAGCCACGCCGTGCGGCGTGCTCATGTCCGGTCCAGGACCTCCCGGACTTTCGCGGCAAGGGCATCCATGGAAAACGGTTTCTCGATGAGATCCTCGCCACTTCGCAGTTTGCCCTGTGCCGTTACAATCTCATCCGTATAGCCCGACATGTACAAGACCTTCAGACCCGGGTGATCTTCGGCTACCCGGCTGTACAGCTCCGGACCGCTCATCCCGGGCATGACAACGTCTGTCAGCAGAAGATCTATGGAGCCGTCGCGACTCGCCAGCTCTTCGAGCGCTTCCGTTCCCTCTGCCGCGGCGATCACCCGGTAGCCGTGCCGTTTCAGCATCGTGCGGGAAATCTTTCGCACGGCATCATTATCTTCGACCAACAGGACCGTCTCCTCGCCGGTGACATCCTTTTCCTCCGAAGGCGCAGCGACCTCCGGCGTTCCGGGCACATCGGCCACAGGCAGGCACACCTCAAAGCAGGCCCCCTGTCCCGGCATGCTGTGCAGACGAATCGTCCCCCCGTGCTGGCTGATAATGCCATAGCAGGTCGCCAACCCCAGGCCGGTCCCCTGCCCCTCACCCTTCGTCGTCCAGAACGGTTCGAAAATGTGCTCCTGCGCTTCCGGCTCGATTCCCATTCCGGTATCGGACACACGTAAAATCACGCAGGGGCCGGCCTGTTCCTTTATTTCGCCCTCCCCGAATTCGTCTGCGTCCGTCTCGATTGTCATGGCTCCGCCCCCGGGCATGGCATCCTGGGCATTCACCGCGAAATTCATCAGAACCTGCTCCATCTGCCCGCGATCCCCTTCGACCATGGGCAGGCCGGGCCGGCAGCGAATGTGAATCTCGATGTCCTCTCGAATGGTGTGTCGCAACAACTTCCGGTAGTTGTCCACCATCCTGTTGAGATCCAAAGGCGTAAACGACAGGGTCTGCCGGCGGCTGAACGCGAGGAGCTGCCTCACCACGTCCCGGGCGGCGAGACCGGCCCTCAGGATCTCTTCGACGGATTCACGCCGTCCATCCGCCGGATACAGGTCACTCTGCAGAATCTCTCCGTATCCGATAATGGGCGACAGCAGGTTGTTCAGGTCGTGGGCCACCCCCCCGGCGAGCCGTCCGATCGACTCCATCTTCTGCGCCTGTTGGACCCGGCTTTCCAACTCGAGTTCCCGGGTGATATCCCGCTTCACCGCCACGTAGTTGATGATGGTTCCCGTCTGGTCAAACACGGGGGATATGGTCGCATCCTCGGTGAAGAGTGTGCCGTCTTTTCGCTTGTTGACCAGTTGCCCCGACCAACTGTGCCCGCTGCTGATGGTCGCCCACAGTTCCCGGTAGAAGTCCTCGCTCTGCTCTCCGCTTTTGAGAACGCGGGGGTTCTCATCGATCACTTCCTGCCGCGTATACCCGGTAAGCGCTTCGAAGGCCGGATTCACGTACTGGATCGCGCCGTCCGGATCCGTAATCACCACTACCTCCGCCGCCTGGTCGATCGCCGCGGCCAGTCGCCGCAGTTGGGACTCCGCCTCGCGCAGATCCAGCAAGTCCACATCCACACAGAAAAATTCCTTTTCGCCCTTCTCCGTTTCGTTAAGGACGTGCGAAGAAAAGACCGGCACCTCCGCCCCGTGTTTGTCCTGCAGGGTGTATTCCCCTCCCGGAACAGGGACTCCGTGCTCGACCCAGTTCTGCACGTCCTTGACAACGCGGTCTCTCATATGGGGCGGGATGATCAGATCCTCGATGCGCTGCCCCATGGCCTCCTGGCGCGAGTAGCCATAGACACGCTCGCTCGCCGCATTCCAGTATATGACCCGGCGCTGCTCGTCGTATCCCTGTACCGGAATGGCATCCAGCCCCTCCAGCAACCCGCGAAACCGGGCTTCACTCGCCCGGACGTCCTGCTCGGCCCGTTTGCGCTCCGTGATATCGTGAATCATCCCGACAACCCGAACGGCCATCCCGGCCGGGTCCCGTTCGTGCCGGCAGCGGAGAATCAGAATGCGCTCCTCCCCGGACATGCGGCGGTTCACCCGGAACTCGGCCTCATACCCGCTCTCGCCCCCTCGTATCGATTCCCGGAATCCCGACAACAGCCACTCCCGGTCCTCCGGGTGCACCAGGTCAAAAAACAGGCCGAAGGCCGGTTCTATACTGCCCGGCTCGATGCCGAGAATCCGGCATGTCTCATCCGACCAGGTCGTCGAATCCCGCGCGATGTTATACTCCCAGCTCCCGACGCTGGCCAGGGACTGGGCCGCCTCCAACAGCTCATCCTTCCGCCGGAGCGCATCCCGGTCCCGCCGGCGGCGGGTGATATCCCGCGCAATCCCCCACAGGTACTCGATCTGCCCGTCCCGGTTTCGTTTTGCATAGGATTGCAGCTCCACCGGCACGAGGTGACCGTCGCGATGGGTATACTCCTTTTCGTAAACCCCCGTCCACCCATCCTGAAGAAGACGCTTGGTCCAGATCTCTTCCTTTTCCCAGGCAATCCAATGCTCGGGCGTGATGTCAAAAAAGGAGTCCAACCCCTGGAGTTCGGAAAGCGTGTACCCCACCATCTCGCAGAAGGCCGGGTTTGCATCCAGGATCCGCTGGTTCAGGTCCACCACCACAAATCCGTCCCGGCTTCCGTTGAATATTTCCCCGTAGCGTTCGCGGGTGGCCGCCAGGTCCTGTTCGGCCTTTCTGGCCTCCGTCAAATCCCGGAATACCAGTACCACGCCTCTTATCTCCCCCGTTTGATCCCGAACCGGCGCGCCGCTGTCCGCGATCGGACACTCCGAGCCGTCTTTGCGGATCAGCAAAGTATGATTGGCCAGCCCGACAATACGCTTTTCGCGAAGCACGCGCTCAACCGGACTCTCCACCGCCTCGCGTGTGAACTCGTTTACAATGCGAAACACCTCGGTCAAAGGCCTCCCCGTCGCCTCCGCCTGTTGCCATCCCGTCAATTCTTCGGCAGCGGCATTAAGCAACTCGACCCGCCCCTGCAGATCGGTAGTGATCACCGCGTCGCCGATGCTTCGAAGGACGGTGGCGGTTTGCGTTTCCTGCCGGCGAAGCTCACGCTGAGCCCGGTACAAGGCGCGAAAGTGAGCCGTCCGGTCCCGAAGCCAGGCCGTGACAACTCCGGCCACCGTCAACCCCAGCAGGGTCAGGAGTAAAAGAAAGGCCAGCACGGATTCGCGCTTCACCCCGGCCATCACTTCCTTCGTGTCGGTCTTGGCGATCATGTACCAGGATGAATCTTCAATGGGGCGAATGACGGCCACGACCTCCGCGCCCCGGTAATCGACGCCGCGCACAACTCCCTCGCGCCCTCGAAGGGCCATGACAGAGGTCATATTGGTTTCCGTCAACGGGATGCGGAGGCGCAGTGCGGTATTGGTTCGATGCCGAAGTTCGTTCAGGAACAGCACCTCGTCCCCCTCCCGCTCTATCAAGAAGGTTTCGGACGACCGGCTCTGTCCCGGCCAGGACTGGATCAACGGGTACAGGAACCGCCGGGCATCAGAGAGCAGGGCCACGGCGCCAACGGGCTCCCCCTGCCGGTCCGGCCGGCGAAACAAAGGGGCGACCACCGCGCTGTGCACAAGGGTGTCCGCATGGCTGAAGTGCAGATCGGCAAATGCAGGACGGCGCAGCCGCAGGGCTTTGCCCAGCGCAAGACGCGCTTCCTCGTGAGCGCCCTCCTCGTACCCGGATACGCTGTACAACACCCGTCCATCCGGGCTCAGGATCAGGATGTCTTCGTATCCGTACCGATCGCGGACACTGGTCAGCCGGTTTCGGAGAGTGGCGGGCGGTTCGGCGGGTGCAGCGCGGGAGGGCCACTCTGCCAGCAGCGACCCCAGTGTCGCATCATCAGACAAAACGGCGGCATCCGCGAGCCGTTCACCCCGCCACCCCTCAATCTCGGCTGCCTTGCGCTCGGATATGACCTGGAGATTTTGCTCGGCCTGGCGACCCGTCTCGGCAAACTGAGCGCGAACAAACCACGCGACCGTGATCGCGCAGACAACGAGCACTCCCGCCAGCAGCGCGGCGATTCGATATCGATAGCCCTTCATAAAATGGCATTACCCGGTCTTGATGGTCCAGTCCCCACCAAACCTCCCCGGCATTCCACCTGACCGGAAAACTCCGGATAACGCAAGGAAATTCGCA
>CAZCOO010000222.1:2909-4252 GCA_964500395.1 uncultured Verrucomicrobiota bacterium | reverse complement strand
TGCAGGTCGTGAGGGGGGCACGGCATGCAATGCCGTGGCTACAGGGACCGGGATTGCGGTTCATTTGCTTTTCTTCAGGCAAATACCGTGGATGTTGAGTTCTCGCCGAGGCGCGGAGCCGCTCAATTCTCTCGGGAAACCATGTACGGCTTGCATCTCCTCCAGGCACATGTATTTCCTATGGGCAGACCGCTCTGCAGAGACGGGACGGGCCGGGGGCGCCCGCTGGTGGCGGGACCGTTCCTGTGATAGGGTTACTCCATAGCGGTCCCCAAAGGCGAGGAGGATATGCAGAGAGAGACCCAGATGGAGCCCGGCGGATTTCTGTTTACCGACCATTACCAGCTTTCCATGGCCCAACTGTATTTCCGGCAGGGCCTTCACGAACAGCCGGCCCAGTTTGAGCATTTTTTCCGGTCTTATCCCGACTACGGGTCTCACCAGGCCGGCTACTGCATCAACGCGGGCCTCCAGCCCCTGGTCCACTGGATGGTCCACACCCGCCCCTCCAAAGAGGATCTGGATCACCTGCGCAGCCTGAAGGGCCGATCCGGCGACCGGATGTTCGGCGAAGACTTCCTCCGCTGGCTCGGGGAATGCGGCGGCTACGACCGACTCGAGGTCGAGGCGATCCCCGAGGGCCGGGTCGTGCACCCCGAAGTTCCCCTGACCGTTGTTCGGGGGCCGGTCGCAATCGCCCAGATCCTGGAAAGCGCCCTGCTCGCCAAGCTGAACTACGAAACCCTGGTGGCGACCAAGGCCGCCCGCATCCGGCAGAGCGGGCGGGGCCGCCCCCTGCTCGAGTTCGGGATGCGCCGCGCCCAGGACGGCGGGGCCAATGCGGGCGGCCGGGGAGCGCTGATCGGCGGGGCCGACTTTTCGTCCAACGTGGCCGCGTCCCGGGAGATCGGCCTGCCCTCCAAGGGCACCCATGCGCACAGCATGGTCCAGTTGTTTATGGCGGCGGGCGGAACGGAGCTGGACGCCTTTCACGCCTATGCCGAGGCCTATCCCGACGATTGCCTGTTGCTGATCGACACCATCGATACCCTGCAGAGCGGCCTCCCCAATGCGATTCGGGTATTCGAGGACCTTCGCCGAAAAGGGCACAAGCCCGTCGGCGTGCGACTCGATTCCGGCGACCTCGCCTACCTGTGCCTGCAGGTCGCGCGCGAATTGAACCGGGCCGGCTTTCCGGATGCGTCCATTGTCCTGTCCAACCAGCTCGATGAAGTGGTCCTGGACCAGATCCTCGAACAGATCGAACAGGACGCGCCCCGCCACGAACTCGACCCGGATGAGGTCATCGGGCGCCTTCTCTACGGAGTCGGTACGCGGCTGAT
>CAZCOO010000222.1:0-2899 GCA_964500395.1 uncultured Verrucomicrobiota bacterium | reverse complement strand
GCTGATCACTTCAAAAGGCAAAAGCGCCCTGGACGGTGTTTACAAGTTGACCGCCATCCGCAAAGACGGGGCCTGGGAAGGGGCCATCAAACTCTCCGAAACGCCGGAGAAAACCCTGAACCCCGGCCGCAAACAGGTCTGGCGCCTGTACGACGCGAGAGGGCGGGCAACCGCCGATCTTCTGGCCCTGGAGGAGGAGGATATCCGGGGCGCCGGCGCGATACGACTGCGCCATCCATCCAATCCCTACCAGTCCCGCCGGCTCGAGGCATCCGACATCCACAGCCGCGAACCCCTCCTGACCGGGATTCGGAAAGACGGCCGGACGGTGTACGAGTTTCCCGGGATTTCCGATATCCGGGCCCAGCGGGACCGGGATCTCGAACGGCTGGACTACGGCGTGAAACGGCTTCGCAACCCCCATTCATACCATGTCTCGCTCACGGAACCGCTCTGGAATCGAAAACAGTCCATGATCCGCTCCGCCCATTGACGCCCGGGGAGGCACCCATGTCTACGGGGACATTTCGAATCGGCACATCCGGGTACCAGTACCCCCACTGGAAAGGGGTTCTCTACCCGGATGACCTTCCCAAAACCCGCTGGTTCGAGACGTATGCAGCAGAGTTCGACACCGTCGAGATCAACAACACCTTCTACAACCTGCCCCGGGCGGAGACCTTTGCCCACTGGGCCGAGCAGGCCCCGGCGAATTTTCTCTACACCCTGAAATTCAGCCGATTCGGGACCCACCTGAAGAAGCTCAAAGAACCGGAAAACAGCGTCGACCACTTCCTGGAGGCCTCCGCGCCGCTCGGCGAGCACCGGGGGCCCATCCTCGTGCAATTGCCTCCGCGGTGGAAGCCGAACCCCGAACGCCTCGACGCCTTCCTGGCCCGGGGACGGGGCAAGGCCCGGTGGGCCGTGGAACTGCGCGATGAGCGGTGGTTGCGCGATGACGTGTACGACATCCTGCGACGCCACCAGGCCGGGCTCGTGATCCACGACCTCCTGCCGCATCCCCCCCTCGTACAGACCGCCCCCTGGGTCTACCTGCGTTTTCACGGGGATGACTACACCCGCCGGTACTCCCTCGACGAAATCAAGACCGAAGCGGACCGCATTCGCGGCCGGCTCGAGAGCGGGGCCGACGTGTACGCCTACTTTAACAATGACGGCCACGGCCACGCCGTCCTCAACGCCCGCGAGCTGCGCGAGCAGGTGGCATCCCGGACATGAAATCGGCGGGAAGCACATCCCGGGCCGGTTCGGTTGGCATACCTCCCTCTGCCGGCGGCTCAAGTCCGCGATCGCACCGGCCTTGGCTGCTCGCTGTGAACAACCCGGTTGCGGCCGGGATAAGGAGACATTGAGTATGGACTGGAAGACCCTGCAGGAAGTGAGCCCGGGGGTGTGGGAGATTCCCCGTACCGGCGCCATGCGCGTACCCGCCCGTATATACGCCACGCACGCCATGCTCGAATCCATCTTTTCCGACAACGCCCCTCAACAGGCCGTCAATGTCGCCCACCTGCCCGGCATCGTCACGGCTTCGCTGGCCATGCCCGACATCCACTGGGGATACGGGTTTCCCATCGGCGGTGTCGCGGCTTTCGGCGAAGAAGACGGGGTGATCTCTCCGGGCGGCGTCGGGTACGACATCAATTGCGGGGTGCGCCTCATGGCCTCTTCCTTCACACGCCGGGAGGTGGAACCGCACCTGCACGCCCTGATTGAACGCCTGTTCGAACGCGTGCCCACCGGGGTCGGCCAGGGCGGCGCGCTCAACGTCTCCCGCCAGGATCTGGAGACCGTCGCCCGCGAGGGCGCGGAATGGTCTGTCGGGGCCGGGTACGGCTCCGAAGAGGACCTGGCCTGCATCGAGGAAAACGGGCGGATGCCGGACCCCGAACCCGCCGACGTCTCCGACCGGGCCTGGCAGCGGGGCCGCTCTCAGCTCGGCACCCTGGGGTCCGGGAATCACTTCCTCGAAGTCGGATATGTCTCGGACGTCTACGATCGGCACGCCGCTGAGATCCTGGGCCTCCACCCCGGCACTGTCACCGTGATTATCCATTGTGGATCCCGCGGGTTCGGATACCAGGTCTGTGACGACTTCCTGTCGATCATGGATCGCGCGATAAAACGCTACCGGATCGACCTGCCCGACCGTCAGCTCGCCTGCGCCCCGGTTCGTTCTCCGGAGGGGCAACACTATCTCGGGGCCATGCGCTGTGCCGTCAACTACGCCTTTGCCAATCGCGAGGTGATTGCCCACAACACCCGGAGGGCTTTCTCGGAGGCTCTCGGGACCCGGGTGACAGCCGACCGGTTGAAAACCGTGTACGAGGTCGCCCACAACATCGCCAAGCTGGAAACCCACACCGTTGACGACACACCGCGACCGCTCTGGGTGCATCGCAAGGGCGCGACGCGGGCCTTTCCGCCGGACCATCCGGATATTCCGGGCGCGTACCGGTCCATCGGACAGCCCGTGCTCATCCCCGGCGATATGGGGCGGTATTCCTACGTGCTGACCGGCACGGAAAAGGCCATGCACGATACCTTCGGCAGCACCTGCCACGGGGCGGGGCGCGCCATGAGCCGACGCAAAGCCAAGAAGCTGGCCCGAGGACGGGACATCGCCGCCGAGCTGGAGCGCCAGCACATTATCGTGAAGGGGCAGAGCCGCCGCACGGTCGACGAAGAAATACCCGAGGCCTACAAAGACGTGACGAACGTGGTGGATGCCTGCGCGGAAGCGGGGATATCCAGGAAAGTCGCACAACTCAAACCCCTCGGCTGCATCAAAGGCTGACCGCCCCATCCTGATCGCCCTCTCCCCATCGCCGCTCCGCGGGGAGCGGGGGCAAAGAGAGTGCGAGTAGGATTCTCCGGG
>CAZCOO010000221.1:0-4406 GCA_964500395.1 uncultured Verrucomicrobiota bacterium | reverse complement strand
AAATCTGAGATCTGAAATCTCAAATCTCAAATCTGAAATCTGAAATCCAAAATCCAAAATCCAAACTAACCCCGGCCCCTCCCTAAAACGTATCCACCGGCTTCCGATCGCGCGGCGGGGGCGGCATGGACGGGTCGTACACCAGAAACGTCCCCCGCCCTTTCCGCTTGGCGGCCAACAGGGCGGACTCCGCCGCCTCGAACAGTTGGCGGGGCACGGTGCCGTGATCGGGAAAGCCGGCCACCCCGATACAGGCCGCCACTTTCAGCGGCGTACTGCCGTGATGGAACGGCGTCCGCCTGATCCTGCCGCACAACCGGTGCGCGGCCCTTTCCGCCTGCTCGGCCTTGCAGGAGAGCACGAGGATAAATTCCTCCCCCCCCATCCGGCCGATGAGATCCGATTCCCTCAATTCCCGCTCCAGCAGAGCCCCCAGATCCCGCAGGATGCTGTCCCCCGCCGCCCGGCCGTAGTGTTCATTGTAGCGTTCGAGGTGATCCACATCGAGGTACAGAATTGACACGGGATCCCCGTTCTTCCGGCATTTGGCCACATACTTCTGCACGGCCGATTCCACGCGCTCGGGCTTGAGGACGCCGGTAAGCTCATCGAGAAGATTCTTCTGGCCTTCTTTCCCGGCCCCGGAATCCGGGGACGCAGCCCCGTCTTCATCCCCGCCGCCGGCGCCGCGGAGTCCCCCGTCTGCCCGGCAGGCTTCCGCCATGGCGGTTTCCGCTTTTTCGATCAGCGTCCCCGCGCGCGTCCCGTCCTCCGGATAGGTCGCCCCTCCGCCATCCAGACGCACCTTGACCGCCTGGCCACTCCCGAGTTTGAGCCGGGTGTCCCGAATGTCGTCCGCCAGGCGCCCGGCCACATCCGCGGCATGCGGGCGGCCCTCTTCCAACACCAGGCCGATGTGCCGCTCCCCGTACCGGCAGAGAAAATCCCGATTGCGAAGATGCCCCTGCAATTCCTCCCGGACCGCGTCCAGGATCTCCGCCTCGCGGTCGGCCTCCATCGGCGTCTCGCCCTCGCGTGTGTGCAACTGAAAGACCCAGACAGAAAACGGGGGCGGTTCGCGCGTACCCGTCCCCATCTTTTCCAGGATGTGGGCGTGGAGCACATCCTGAGGCGCGGCCTGTTCCGGCGCCGCCTTCTGGGTCGCGGTGATTTTCTGAAAGCGGAAATGACTGGCCAACAGGGCAATCAGCACAAAGGCGACCGCCGTAGCCAAAAAGAACTGCCCGGCAATGCCGAGCAGTTCCCAGAAGGTGAGGGCCATCCAGATCTGTGGTACGTACATAGGCAACCTGCGCGCAAAGGGCGGGGGCGGCGACCGGGGGCGGGCCTCAGCGGATTACGGCCCCGCTCTCCTTGTCGAAGAAGTGGGCGCGCTTCATATCCGCCACCAGGGTGATGTCCTGGTTGACCTCCACCTTCTCCTGGGCCGCCACGCGGGCAATGAAGCTGTTCTTGCCGGTGGTCAAGTACAGGTAAATCTCGGACCCCATGGGCTCGACGACCTCCACCCGGGCCTTGATCTGGTGATTGGGATTCGGGCTGGATACGTACAGCGCATCCTCGAGGTCTTCCGGACGAATCCCGAATGCAACCTCCTTGCCGGAATAGGAGGACAACGTGGAGGCCTTTTCGTCATCCACAGAGAGATTGAAGTTCCCCTCGTTGAACACCAATCCCCCGGAGCCGCTTTCGATCGTGCCCTCAAAAAAGTTCATGGGCGGACTGCCGATAAAGCCGGCCACAAACTGGTTGACCGGATTGTCGTAGAGTTCCATCGGCGGCGCCACCTGCTGGATCAGCCCGTCTTTCATAACCACGATGCGGTCGCCCATGGTCATGGCCTCGATCTGATCGTGCGTCACGTAGATCATGGTGCTATCGAGCCGGGTGTGCAGCTTGCTGATCTCCGCGCGCATCTGGACGCGCATCTTGGCATCGAGGTTCGACAGCGGCTCGTCAAAGAGAAAGGCCTTGGGCTTCCGCACGATGGCCCGCCCCACCGCGACACGCTGGCGCTGGCCGCCGGACAATTCCTTCGGCTTGCGCTCCAGAAGGTGCTCAATCCCCAGGATTTCCGCGGCTTCCTTCACCCGCTCCTCAATCTCTTTCTTGGGGAACCGCCGAAGCTTCAGGCCGAAGGCCATGTTCTTGTAGACGCTCATGTGGGGATAGAGGGCATAGTTCTGAAACACCATGGCGATGTCCCGGTCTTTCGGCGGCACGTCATTCACCGTGCGGCCGTCGATCTGGATCGTCCCCTTGCTGATTTCCTCCAACCCGGCAATCATGCGCAGCGTGGTCGATTTTCCGCATCCCGAAGGGCCCACCAGCACGAGAAATTCCTGGTCTTTGATCTGGAGATTGGCATTGTCCACCGCGGTTACATCACCGGGGTAGATCTTATACAGGTTCTCTAGCAGCACGTCGGCCATGGGGTGTTCCTCCGCATTGGTGATGTCTGCGCAACAACCGGACTGCACGTCGTCGCGCACAAAATGAACCGTTCTAAGGTTCCTTAAGTAAGTAGTCTCCGGATCATAATGAGGGCCGATTCTCCCTGTCAAAGCAATTTGCCGCCTTGTTTTTCAGGGGTTGACCTGTGCGTGGCGTGTGTAATCATGAATCAGTAGCAAAACGCCAACTCACGCGCCCCCGGCGCCCTCATGTTTCCGGTTTCGTATTATGTCGCAAATGCAGCTCTATCCCATCAGTTGCCCCGAATGCGGGCACCATCAGGACGTCACCCTCTACGATTCGATCAACGTCAGCGAGGCACCCGAGCTGCGCGATGATTTGCTGGCCAACCGGATCAATGCCGTCACCTGCGAATCCTGCGGATTCAGCTTCCGGGTGGACAAACCCCTGCTCTACAGCGACCCGAGCCAGAGCATCATGATCTACTGGATCCCCACCGAAGGCACCACCCTGGAGACCTCGCAGGAGGAACTCTTTCGGGATTCCATTACCCAGCTCGGCGAATCGATGCCCGATGACCTCGATGCCCCCGAAATTCACCTCGTGCTTCAGCGGACGGAGCTGGTCGAACGGATCTTCCTGCTCGAGGCGGGGCTCGACGAGCGCATCATCGAGTACATCAAGTACACGGTCTACACCCGCAATATCGAACAGGTCGAACCCGACACCAAGAATCTGCTCTTCAATGCCGAGGATTCGACCGACGAACGCCTGCTTTTTGTCGTGCAGGATCTCCAGAGCGGCCAATTCGAGAGTGTTCTGGAGTTCAGCCGGGAAGCCTACCAGGGCCTCGTGGAAATGTTCGACAGCGACGACAAGACCCCCAGTCTCTTCGAGCTCTTCCCGGGGCCTCACATCAATGCCCGGGCCATGCTCCTGAACCAGTCCTCCGCGTAGAGACGCCCCTCCCCCGCCGGCGGAATCAGCCCAGGCCCTCACTCAGGAGGGTGATCATCCGGGCGGCGTCCTCCTCCGCGACCAGGGCTTCGCGCATGTCCGCCCTCTTCAGTCCGGCGCTGATAGCGGCCAGGATCCGGAGGTATTCCTCGTGCTGGTAATCCCCCGCGGCCATCATGCACACGATGCGTACGGGGTGGCCGTCCAGCGATTCGTAATCGGGAATGCCGCGGGGGTGCACCCCGATGGCCAGCACGAGGTCGCGCACGGACGCGAGCCGGCCGTGCGGCACGGCAATGCCCAGTCCGATTCCCGTGCTCATCACCTCCTCCCGGTGATGGATCGCGCGGCGAAAGGCGTCGGGATCCGTAACGGCCGGCGCGGCGACCACCCGGGCAAGCAACTCCTCGAGCACCTCGTTTTTCTTCGTGCCGCGCAAGCGGATCACCCGCTCCGGCACCAGCAGGTCCGCCAGGCGCAGCGAACGAGAGCCCGCCTTCTGTACGGTGGGGCCTCCGAGGTGATCGTCCACCCATCGCTCTATCTCCGACCGCTTGAACCGCCAGTCTTCGTCAAGCTTTCCGGCGGGCACCACTCCGCGCTCCGCCCAGTCCAGAACGGTCTGAAGCGAAACCCGCAAGTAGTCCGCGACCTCCTCGGCCGTCATGATCATGGGGCGTTGTACCATCATAGGCGTCTCATCGGGAGACCCCATCCTGCCAGAAGGCCCACCCCCTCCGCAAGCCGGGCCGCCCGCAAACCGTCCCCGAAGGACGAACGTCGATAGCCCGGGGTACCCGTACGCATATCCGATTATGAGTACGAGAATGATTACGATTACGAGTGGCCGGATGTCGGCTCATCCTGATAGGAGGGTCGAACGCAAACCTCCCTGTAGCCACGCCGTTGCACGGCGTGCGTCCCCCGCCCGGGGTCGTTTCCGGGCGGGAAGCCTGTTCCACAATACAGCCAATGTGGCGCTCACCGGTCGGGACGAACCGGCGCTTGCGCCG
>CAZCOO010000220.1:1302-4491 GCA_964500395.1 uncultured Verrucomicrobiota bacterium | reverse complement strand
CAAACGGACTGGGGTAAAAGGCGCTGGCCGCGTGTGATTCGTGGTGCTCCGGGAAGTACATCTCCTCGGGCACCTTCACCCCGAGGGTCTCGAGCGCCTTTTCGATCTCCAGGGGAATCCACAGCTTCTGCCGCAGCCACAGGGGGCAGGCCATCATAAAGGACTGCAGACCCTTCGGCGCCACGGCCATGTAGGTCTCGAGAATGCGGACAAACTTGGTGATCGGCTTGTCGTAGAAGGCGACCGCGTCGAGCCCGTCCTCCTCGATGCCGGCCTCGGCCAGGCAATACCGCACCGCATGAACCGGGAACCGGTGGTCGTGCTTCTTGCGGGAAAAGCGTTCCTCCTGGGCCGCGGCGACGATTTCTCCGTCGCACAGCAGGGCGGCGGCGGAGTCGTGGTAAAACGCGCTGATGCCGAGGATATTCATTCAGTGCTGCTTCCGATATTGGTTCATGCCGCGGACCGGCGGCCGCTTTTCCCAGTATGTCGGCAGATCCGTGGGAATGGCCCGCTGCATGGGATCCTTTCCTTTGAGCACCAGGATCGCCCGCGCCGGGACGAATACGATGTAGAAAAACGGGACCAGAAGGATCCACGTCAACGCGTGGCCCACACCCAGGCCGAGCATGACGCCCAGCCATTTGATCTTTTCGAAGAGGGGCGGGATAAACAGGGCGGAGACGACGACGATGCTGCCGATGGTCCACACAATCCGGGCCACCAACCGGTGCTCCGCCCAGAAGTAGAGCAGCGCCCCGACCCCGCCGGCCACCAGGATGTTGATCAGCACCTCGCGCCACAGGGCGGGCCGGGTGAGCCGGCCGAAATACGAGTCTTCGGCCTCGGCAGTCGGTTCGGCCGCCTGAACCCAGGGCCAGACGGCGCGGGATACGGAATTCTGGTTGAAAGTCGACATGGTTTTGTGGCACTCCCCGAATGCGGGCCATAGAATAGCCTCCCTGCCCCCGTCGTCAATGGAGGAATTGCCGAGCGGCACAGAGCGTGCCCGCAAGGCGCGTGGTTTCCCCGGCAGGGGCTCGAATCGCAAATGAAAAAACCGGCGTTATGAGTGCACACACCAGGATCGCAAATCTGTCTCCCCACGGTCCCCGGGACGTGGAAATCCGCGGCTGGCTCGAAGGGCGCCGGCGGGGCGGCGGGGTCCAGTTCCTGCTCGTCCGGGACGGAACCGGGGTCTGCCAGTGCGTGGTGGAGGCGGAAACCGAAGAGGCCTTCGCCACGGCTCATGAGCTCACCCGGGAGTCCTCCCTGGTCCTCACGGGGGAAGCCCGCCCCGATGAGCGGGCCCCGGGCGGGGTGGAAATCGCCGTTCGCAGTATCCGGGTGGTGCAGCGGGCCGGGGACTTTCCCATCACGCGAAAGGCGCACGGCGTCGACTTTCTCATGGAGCACCGCCACCTGTGGCTCCGCTCCCGCCGCCAGGCCGCCATTTTGCGCCTCCGGCATGTGCTCGTCCGGGCCGCCCGGGATTTCTTCGACACCCGCGGCTTCACCCTGGTCGACACGCCGATCCTGTCCTCCGGGGCCGCCGAGGGGGCCGGCAGCCTGTTTCCCGTCGACTACTTCGGCGAGACCGCCTACCTCGCCCAGACAGGCCAACTCTACCTCGAAAGCGCCTGTATGGCGCTCGACAAGGTGTACTGCTTCGGCCCGACCTTCCGGGCCGAGAAATCCAAGACCCGTCGACACCTCACCGAATTCTGGATGATCGAACCGGAGGTGGCCTGGGCGGAACTCGAGGACATCGTCCAGCTTGCCGAGGCCTTCATTACCCACCTGGTCCGGGCCGCCCTCGACGACGCCCGGGGCGAACTGGAACTCCTCGGCCGGGCACCGCACGCCCTCGAAGCCATCACCCCCCCGTTCCCCCGGCTGACCTACACCGAAGCGGTTGAGCGGCTCCGCAGCCCCGAGCTGCACACGCAGGCACAGCGAGAACTGGAGCAGGACCGGGACCGCCTCCGGCAGCTCACCACCGAGCTTCGCCGAAAAGAGTCCGATCTCGCCCAGGCGCAGAAGAGCTGGAAGCGCGACAAGCTCGGCCGGGAGATACAAAGCCTGCGCGAGACCGTGACGGATCTCGAGGAAGACCTTCAGAACCGCCCCGGGCACCTGGAGCAGGCCGCGCACTTCCCCTGGGGCAAAGACCTCGGCGGCGCCGAAGAGACCCTCCTCTCCCGGGATTTCGACAAACCCCTCGTCATCACCCACTACCCCGCCGCGGCCAAGGCGTTTTACATGAAGCGGAATCCGGACGATCCCCGCACCGTGTTGAACCTCGACATCCTGGCGCCGGAGGGCTATGGCGAAATCATCGGCGGCAGCCGGCGCGAAGACGACCTGGACGCCCTGCAACAGCGCATGGCCGAGGAGCAGATGGACCCCGCTCCCTACGAATGGTACCTGGACCTCCGCCGCTACGGCTCCGTGCCCCACGGCGGATTCGGTCTCGGAATTGAGCGTACCGTCGCCTGGATTGCCGGCTTGCCCCACGTGCGCGAAACCATCCCCTTTCCCCGCCTCATGAACCGGCTCACCCCCTGAAGAAGGATCCGTCATGCCGACCCGTCCCCCCCTCATCGCCGTCCTCGGCCCCCACGATCTGACCCCGGAGGAGTACACCCTGGGCGCGGACACCGGCCGGGCCATCGCCCGCACGGGCGCGATACTCCTCTGCGGCGGGCTGGACGGCATGATGGAGGCCGCCGCCCGCGGCTGCCGGGAGGAAGGCGGCCGGACCATCGGGCTGCTGCCGGGGGACGATCCCCGCGAAGCCAACGAATGGATCGACATCGCCCTGCCCACGGGGCTGGGCCCCATGCGCAACCTGCTCATCGCCCGTGCCTGCCACGCCGCCATCGCCATCCGCGGCGGATACGGCACCCTGTCGGAAATCGCTTTTTGCCTGCGCCTCGGCAAACCCGTCATCGGACTGCGGACCTGGGCGCTTCACAAGGACGGGGCCGCCGACCCCGGGATTTTCGTCTGCACAACCCCGGACGAAGCCGTCCGCGCGGCTCTCGCCCATTCGGGCACAGCGAATGCGGAGACGGATTGATCCAACCTCTCATGTGCCATTCGCCACCGCCCCCCCGGCGGCATGCCCGATTCAGGTTCGTCTGTAATGTGTACGGGGAACTCTGCCTCGTTCAGGATTCAAAGGGT
>CAZCOO010000220.1:0-1202 GCA_964500395.1 uncultured Verrucomicrobiota bacterium | reverse complement strand
GGGTTGCTTTACGGCGAATTCCGCTGTGACGATCGTAGGCAGGAGCATGGGGACACCGTTTTCAAGAAAGTACCTGTAGTATTGTACCGCTACGTGGTGACAAGGCCGGCTTCGGTCCGCGAGGCTGATAAGAAATCCGGTATCGACAACCACTCCGCTACTCATCATAGCTTCCTCGCTGCTCTCTTACCCATGCAACACTGTCGGGCACATCAGACCAGACCCTTGTTCCTTTCTCGACAAAACCTTCCAGCTCCCTTTCATCATAAGAAGGGCCCTGGCCAACAAAGGCCAAGAGATGAATGTCGCGCAATTCCCCCGTCCTCATGTTCTCGTGAGCTGCAATCTGAATCTGCACTTTGTGATACAAGTAATTCACCTTTTGACTTCGCAGATAGTCTTCCGTGCTGACGGCCTTGATCCGTTTTCCCGTATTCTCCAGGACAAGGTGTACGTTGGCTTCCGTACTCCCGCCAATATCCACGACTTGACCGACAACATATTTTTCCACGGCCACCCAGCGGTCTTGATCCGCATCATGGAAATCAGTTTCCCGGGAAATTCGAACCGGCGCAAAGGCCCCCTGTAGAGATTTGATATTCACCTGATAGCCTTCCTCGCGACGCGCACGCTCTTGCCAACTCCGCACCACGGACGCTCGTCCGGCATCCAGGCGGTCCAGCGAATCCTCGGATTGCAATCGGGCTACATCCGGCTCTACCGCCTCTGCGATCGGGGCGGGAAGGTCCACAATGAGACGATATGAGCCGTCTTTAATCTCCACGTGCGCCTCATCGAGAGGCAGACCGCGTTTGCTTCCTGAAAGAAAGTGCTCCACGTCCCGATTAAATCGATTAAACCGAGTGATCCCGATGGTTTGAGAGGAAATTTCTTCACCCCCAACCCGGGCTTTTAATTCAAACGCTATCTGGTGGGATTCAGGCATAGCGTTACTATGGTGCGCTCTGGGGCGCAGTTCGTCAATTTTCATTCAGAGACGCGGATGCGGAGCGCGATGCCGAAAAGATGCGCAAGACCGGGCAAGGCGCCGGAGGCAGCTTACGGCGCGGCCGGCAATGCCGACTCGGACAGCTCGGGCAGTTCCCCGTAGAGCGAGGCCACCAGTTTGCGGAACCCGGGGCGCCGGCGGAGGGCGGCAAAATCCTCGTCGGCCATGAACTGCTGGAAGACCAGGGGGGAGC
>CAZCOO010000219.1:0-4497 GCA_964500395.1 uncultured Verrucomicrobiota bacterium | reverse complement strand
CGGACCGTGATTCCGACGGGGCATATCGGGTTGAGCCGGGCTCCGTGACATCGAACACGACGATGCCTTCGCAGTCGCGGGGCCATTGGCCCTGAGGTGCAGGGGACAGGTTCGGGGGATTCCTCGACTTCGCTCGGGATGACCGATGGCGGGGGGCGCGAGGGCCGACGGCACCCGCTTCCTATCGCGCCGGAAATTGTGGGGGGGCGTGGGGCGCTTCCCGGGCAAGCGCCAATCCAATTCACCCCGGGACAAGCCCGGGGGATCTTTTTCGCAATGCCCCGGCCTCGCGCCGGGGATGATTACGCTCGGCCATGGCGGCCAACCCCGCGCCGGACCCAGACAGTCCCACCTCGCGCGCGAACAGTGCGGGGGCGGCGGGTGCCGCGCTTCCCGCGCCGGGCCGCGCGCAGATTGCGTGTGGGGCTGCGGCGCGGTAGCGAATGAACTTCGGCTCCCGCCCGGCGAGCGGGCGGGGGGCCGGGGAATGGCGACAAGTGCGCGTCATGTCGAGCTTGCCGAGACATCCCCCGACCCTGCCGATCGAGCAAGTTCGGCTGGGCGCTCCCGCGGAATCCTGATCGCACTCTCTTTGCCCCCGCTCCCCGCGGAGCGGCGACAGGAGCGGCGAGGGGAAGAGTGCGATTATGATGGGGGAGGATTGCTCTTTTCTGCCGCCGGATCGCTGGAGAGAGCCCGACCTCGGCGGGTATGTCAGGCATTCCTGCCTGACGAGGATCAGCGGAAGGCGGGGGACAAGTTCGGGGGATTCCTCGACTTCGCTCCAATTGACAGAGGAAGGACGGGTGAAGGGGGAGGCGGTGCCCCGCAGAGCAGGGGCGTTCGGCCGCCCCGGGAGAAAAAAGGAAAAGGAGTCTGCGCCCCGGTGGTCCGGGCCCGGGGAGAAAAGCCTTACTATTTTTGGTTCGGATGGCTTGCGCTTTGAGCAGGTGGGGACTAGTTTTGAGGGCTCTACTTGTTTTGAAGAGATTCCCCGCGAAAAGGACTGGTTCATGACCTTCTCATTCAATAGATCCGGAAAGGCGACGAATGCCTGCGCCCTTGTGCTGACGGCCCTGCTGTTTGTGGCGGCCGCGCCCGTCTCGGGGCAGCAGGGTCCGCCCCCCACGCCGGTGAAGGTTGCGCAGGTGCAGGAGGAGCTGTTGTTTGAGACGATTTCTCTGGTCGGCACGACAGAGGCCCGGCGACGGAGTGCGGTCGCGGCCCAGACGGCAGGAGCCGTGGAGGAGGTGCTGGTCGAGGAAGGCGACCGGGTGAGCCGGGGGGATGTCCTGGTTCGGCTCGATACCGATGCGCTGGGGCTGGAGCTGGCCGGGGCGAAGGCGGAACGGGACCAGCTCACGGCGCAGTACAAGGAACAGCAGGAAAACCTGAAACGGTCGGAGACCCTGTTCGAGCGCGGCCGGATCGCGGAAGAGACCTACAAATCGGATCTGTACCGGGAAGAGGGACTGCAGGCCGCCCTGGCTGCGGCAGAGGCCTCCATCGATCTTCTGCAGGACCGGATTGACCGGGCCGCCATCAAGGCGCCGCTTGACGGCGTGGTGGCGGCGCGAATTCTCGAGCCCGGGGAGTATGTCGCCGAGGGCGACCCGGCCGCGGAGGTGCTGGATCTGTCCCGCGTGGATGTGATGTTTGATCTGCCGGAGCGATATGCAACGGACATCCGGCGAGACGCGGATATCCCCGTGCAGGTGGCCGCGGTCTCCGGTACTCCATTCAAAGGGCGGATCATCGCGCTCATCCCGGATGCGGATCCGGAGTCGCAGACCCTGCCGCTTAAAGTCGGGATCTCCAACGAGGACGGGCGCCTTATGGCCGGCCTGTTTGCCACGGCGGCCGTGCCTCTGAAGATCGAGGAGAAGGCCCTGGTCGTTCCGAAGGATGCGCTGGTGGCCCAGGGGCCGCGGAACACGGTTTTTGTAGTGGAGGACGGAACGGCCCGGGGGGTTCCGGTCGAGCGCGGCCGGGCGATCGGAAGCCGCGTCGCCGTCGAAGGCGATCTCCAGGCGGGCCAGAAGGTTGTGATCCTCGGAAATGAGCGCATCCGCGATGGCCAGTCGGTGAGGATCCTGCAGGAGGGGGAATCTCCCGCGCCTGAAGCAGAACCGGAATCGGCAGGGGGCGGCGAAGAGACCTCATGACGCTGATTGAGCGATCCATTCGATCCCCTGTGGGGGTGGCGGTCGGGGTCATCCTGCTGGTGATGTTTGGCCTGATTTCGATTTTCCGGGTCCCCATCCAGCTCACGCCCGACGTGCAGGAACCGCGGATTACGGTGGAGACGATCTGGCCCGGGGCCAGCCCGCAGGAGGTGGAGCGGGAAATCGTCGACCGGCAGGAGGAACAGCTCAAGAGCGTCGAGGGGCTGGTCCGCATGACCAGCGAGAGCAAGGACAGCGTGGGCACGGTGGTCCTGGAGTTCCCCGTGGGGACGGATATCGACGCGGCCAGTGTCCGGGTGGCGAACAAGCTCGACCAGGTCCAGCAGATGCCCGAACAGGCCGAGGAACCGGTCATCTCCAACGTGGATCCGGGGGATAATGCGATTGCCTGGATCATGCTCCGCCGTCTGGAGGGCAACGATCGCGGCATCAATACCTATCGGGATCTCTGCGAAGATATCATCAAGCCCGCCTTTGAACGGGTGCAGGGGGTGGCCCGCTGCAACATCTTCGGGGGGACGGAGCGCCAGTTGCTGGTGACCGTGGATCCGCAGCAGCTCAGCGCCATGCGCTTGACGATTTCCCAGGTGGCCGAGGCCCTGCAGGGCGAAAACCACAATGTGAGCGGGGGCGATTTTGACGAGGGCAAACGCCGATACATTGTGCGCACCCTGGGCGAGTACACGGAGCCGGACGATCTGGAGGAGGTGGTGGTCGCGTATCGCGATCAGCGCCCGGTGTACGTGCGGGATGTGGCCGATGTGGAGCTGACCTACCAGGAGGCCGATTTCACGGTGCGGCAGCTCGGCACCCCCTCCATCGCGATGAACTGCCAGCGCGCGACCGGGGCCAACGTCCTCGAAACCATGGACGGGATCAAGCAGACCCTCCGGGAACTCAATGAGGGGTGGCTGAAAGAGAGAGGGCTTGAGCTGGAGCAGGTCTACGACGAAACCGACTACATCTACAGCGCGATCAACCTGGTGCGACAGAACATCCTGCTGGGCGGCATCCTCGCAGTGATCGTGCTGAGCCTGTTTCTGCGCAGCAAGAGTTCTGTATTCATCATCACCACGGCGATTCCCATCAGCATCATCGGCACCTTTCTGGCCATGGCCCTGATGGGGCGGAATATCAATGTGATCAGTCTGGCCGGGATGAGCTTTGCCGTGGGCATGGTGGTGGACAACTCCATCGTGGTGCTGGAAAACATCTTCCGCCACCGGCAGATGGGGAAACCCCGCGCCAAGGCGGCCTTCGAAGGGGCCCGCGAGGTCTGGGGGGCGGTGCTGGCCAGCTCGCTCACGACCATGGCGGTATTTATCCCCATCCTGTTTATGGAACAGGAGATCGGGCAGCTCTACCGGGATATCGCGCTGGCGATCAGCAGCGCGGTTGCGCTCAGCATGCTGGTGGCGATCACGGTCATCCCCTCCCTTTCGTCCAAGATCATCGGCGGCGGAAAAGACGAAGAGCGCAAACGGGACCGGCCGGGTCGGCTGCATGCGGCCTCCCGCTGGCTGGATCGGAAGGCCAATGGATTTGCCGACCGGGTATCGAGCTTCGTGTACCGCATGTGCGGCCGGATCTGGACGAGGCTGGCGATTGCGGTGGTCCTCACCGCGATGGCCCTCGGCGGGGCCTGGGTGTTGACGCCGCCGGCGGAGTACCTGCCGGAAGGAAATCGGAACCTTGTGTTCGGGATCCTGCTCCCGCCGCCGGGGTACAACCTGGATAAGCTCAGCAGCATTGGCGAACATATCGAGCAGCGGATCCTGCCGCACCTGCCCGCCTACGGGGGGCAACCGCGAACCGACCTGCAGGACCCCGCATTTGAGAACTTCTTCTTTGTGGCCCGGGGGCGGAACGTCTTCATGGGGGCCCGGGCCGAGGAGGAGGGGCGGATCGGAGAGCTGATCCCCATCCTGCGGCAATCCTTGTCCGATGTGCCGGGCATGATTGCGATCATCCGCCAGAGCAGCCTGTTCGGGCGCTCCGTGGGGGAAGGACGCAACATCGATATCGAGTTGACGGGAACAGACCTGACCCGGCTGGTCGGCATGGGGGGACGGGTCTTTGGTCAGACGATGGGGCTTCTGCCCGACGCCCAGTTGCAGCCGATCCCCAGCCTGGATCTCGGCAACCCGGAGATCAACGTGATCCCGGACCGCCTGCGGGCGGCCAAGGTGGGCTTGACCGCCCGGGACGTGGGTATTGCCGTCGATGTGCTCATGGACGGGCGCAAGGTGGACGACTACAAGTACCAGGGAGAAGAAGTGGACCTGCGCATGGAAGGGATGGAGACCTACGC
>CAZCOO010000218.1:0-4537 GCA_964500395.1 uncultured Verrucomicrobiota bacterium | reverse complement strand
TACTGAATGGCTCCGTCTAGTGGGTAGGTGACTTGACGTCTTGGCGAGAATCGCGTGCTTGATGGTGCTCGTGGACTCTTCCGTGTGGATCTACTTCTTCGGGAACTACTGACAGCCACAGGTCGCCGGACTTCAAGAGTTGATCGAGAACGATGAGGATTTGTGTCTCTGTGGCGTCATTCTTGCCGAGACCCTTCAAGGGATACGTTCGAACGCCGACTATCGGCGAACGAAGGAACGTCTCGATTCCCTGATCTGCTTCCCCATGCACCGCGCGACATTCGTGCGTGCGGCCGAACTCTACCGCGCACTCCGCAAGAAGGGGGTCACGGTGCGAAAGCCCGTTGACTGCATGATCGCGTCAGTTGCCATCGAGTACGACCTCTCTCTGCTTCACAACGACCGCGACTTCGACCACATCGCCGAGCATTCCAAGCTGAAGATCCTCAAGACAAAGAAGCCAACAAGATGAATCCAGCATATTGTCGCTGGCGCGCCAAATGCTGATCCGTCGCCGTTCGAAATGGAGGGAGGCGGCTCTCGGCCGGGTGCGCCGGGCCGAAGGCATGGCCGCTCTCCGGCCGGGGCTTCAGTCCTCCAGGTCGAGGGCGACAAAGCGGGAGCCGCGCTGATCCCGCACGAGGAACATGACGGTGTCGCCGGCCTGGGCGAGGGCGTCCCGGTATTCCTCGACGGTGGAGACGGGCTGCCGATTGACACTGCTGATCAACATGCCGGGCCGCAGCCCGGCTTCCGCGGCGCGACTGCCGCGACGCACTTCGCTGATCAGTACCCCCTCGTCCATCTCATAGCCGAAGCGGCGGGCGAGATCGTTCGTGAGTTCCTGCACCGCAAGACCGAGGGTTTCCTCCGATACGTTCTCGTCGCGGGCGACCTGCCGGTCCCGGTCCATTTGCGTGGTCTTCGCCTCGATGTTGCGTTCCCGGCCGTCGCGGAGGACGGTCATGTCAATGGGGGTATCCGGCGGAGTGCCGGCAATGGCATTGCGGAACGAATTGACGTCTTCAACGGGTTTGCCTTCGAGTTCCAGGATGACATCGCCCTGCTGGAGTCCGGCCTCGTCGGCGGGGCTGTCGGGCATGACCTCTGCGATCAGGATGCCGTCCGGTGTATCGAGGTCAAACATGCGGGCCAGGCCGCGGTCGATGTCCTGGATCACGACCCCCAGGAAGCCCCGCACCACTTCGCCGTGCTCGATGAGTTGATCTTTGATTCGCCGGGCCATGTTGATGGGGATGGCAAACCCGATCCCCATGTACCCGCCGCTGCGGGAGTATATCGCGGTGTTGATGCCGATCACCTTGCCATCGATGTTGAGCAGGGGGCCGCCGGAGTTGCCGGGGTTGATGGCGGCATCGGTCTGGATAAAGTCCTCGTAGTCGGCGATGCCGATGTTGCTGCGGCCCTTGGCGCTCACGATTCCGGCGGTGAGCGTCTCGGTGAGTCCGAACGGATTGCCCACGGCGACGACCCATTCGCCGACCTCCATCTCCGATGAATCGCCGAGGGAGAGGTGGGGGAGGTCTTCGCCATCGATTTTGATTACGGCGACCTCGGTCTTGGGATCGGTGCCGACGCGTTCGGCTTCGAATTCGCGTCCATCGTGGAGGCGGACTGTAATCTTGTCGGCGTCCCCGACCACGTGGTTATTGGAGAGGATGTAGCCGTCGTCGCTGATGAGAAAGCCGGTGCCCGCCCCCTCCTGGCGGAACTGGCGGGGCGGGGTTTGTTGGCCGTAGAAAAAGCGGCGCAGGATTTCATGCCGTTAGTAATGGTAGGGTTTGTTATAGGGGTTGCCTCCGCGAACCTGGACGGTTTTTTCCACCTGGATAAAGACCACGGCGGGGATGGCGTCGCGGGCGATTTGCGTAAAGGCCCTGGAGGTCTGCTCCAAGACCTGCTCGCCGGTTTCGGCATTTGCCGCCGGCAGGGCGGGGAGGAGGACGGCGCCCGCGGTGAGCGCGGTCGCTATCCACAGGGACCGGCATCGGATGGATCGCAGCATGTTCATGAGAAGTCTCCTTACGTACTTCGTGTACTCCCGGATAGGGGAGTGATGTCTCAGCTCCAGTTGTTGTCTATTGACGCTATCGCAGGGGTTCGCGCTCAGCAAAAAATCAGAGAAATTTGCAGGGCGGGCCTGGGGGGCGGCCGGCTGCCCGGCGAACGGGGGCATACGCAACCGGCTTGTATCAAACAGGTTGCATTGAAAAAGGGGCAGAAATGGATTGCAGGGGCGTCCGCGGCCCCGTATGGTCTCTAACAATAATCTAACAAACGGCGCCGGAAAGCCGGGACCTGGTCCCGAAAGCCGGCCGGCGCTGACGGGGGCCATTCTGCTATGAGTGAATCTACATCTGTATTCAAGATTTCCCATTCACCCGGATTTCGGGCGCGCCGCGGTCTCAACTGGGTCGCCCTCGGGCTCATGTATGCCTCCTACTACATGTGCCGGTACAACTTCCGATACGCAACGCCCGGCATGGCCGACGAATTCGGATTCGATACCGCCCAGATCGCGGACCTGTTCGGGATCTGGGCCCTGGCGTACGGGACCGGTCAGCTCGTAAACGGGTTGATCTGCGACAAAATCGGGGGGAAGCGGTCCATGCTGATCGGGGCCGTGGCCACCATCTTCATCAACTGGACCTTCGGGTTTGCCCCGTTTGTCTCGGCCTTCTCGACCTTTGCGCTGCTGTCCCTGCTGAACGGCTACTTCCAGGCCTACGGGGCTCCGGGCATGGTGAAGATCAATGCCGCGTGGTTTCATCGAACAGAACGCGGGACCTTTGCCGGGATTTTCGGCGGGATGATTCAGTTGGGGCAGATTGCCATCAACAACCTGGCGCCGCTTCTGGTGACCGGCTTTTTCCTTGGCGGTCTGTTTATCGGCGGGAGCTGGGAGTGGGCCTTCCGGATTCCGCCGCTGTTCACGGCTGTGATCGCAATCTTTATGGGCCTGACCGCCAAGCAGTCGCCGGATGAGGCCGGGTTCCCCGGTGAGGTGGAAGATGAAATTGACAACACCGAAGGGGTTACGGTCCCTCTGAAGGAGGCGTTCCGGACAATTTTCACACACCCGCTCGTCTGGTTTTACGCGGCGGCCTACGGGTGCACGGGGGCCGTGCGGCACAGCTCGGATCAGCTCGCCATCCTGTTCTTTGAAGAGCAGCTCGGCCTGGATTTGAATGACCCGACCAAGGCGATCTTTATCACCATGACCCTGGTGCCCATCGTGGCCTTCCTGGGGTCGCTGGGATCGGGCATCCTGTCGGATAAAGTCTTCAAGGGGCACCGGGCGCCGGTGGCCATGGTGCTCTATTGGTTCGAAGCACTGATCATTGCCATTGCGGCGCTGGTGCTGATGATGGGGATGGTCAATCAGAGCGCGAGCGGGGTATTCGTCGGCTGCCTGTTTCTGATTTTGATCGCACTGACCGTCAACTCCACGCACTCCATCGTGGGGGCGGCGGCGCCCATGGACATCGGGGGCAAGAAGATGGCCGGATTTGCCGCGGGCGTGATCGATTCGTTCCAGTATTACGGCGCCGCCATTTCGCTGTTCATTACGGGGCGCGTCCTGGATGCCACCAAGGAGACGCACGGCTGGCTTTTCTGGTACGTGATCATGGCCGGGTTCGGCCTGCTCGGGGGCTTTGCCATGCTGGCGCTAATCATCAAGCAGCGCCGTCTGCAGGCGCGGGGTGTGAAGGTGGTCGGGTAATCCCCGGCGGGGGCCGCGGCCGCAAGGCCGGCGAATGCGCTCGGCGGTTTATGACAGGTCCAGTTCGGGATCCGCGTACTCGTTGCGCAGCGCGCGCGGCGGGTCGAGGATGATCCGGGCGGCGAAGGCGCGCCGGATGTCGGCGACGGATCCGAGGTCGGGCTGGAAGGGCGACTTTCCGACCTTCCCGTGTTCCTGGCGAAGCTCCTGGGGATGGTAGTTCAGCGGGCCGAGGTCGACCATCAAGGTGCGGGGATTGACCAGGGACTGAACCGAACTGATGCGGCGGGAACGCGCCCGTCCCCCCGAGGGGGAGGTGAGCTGGATCCCCAGCTTGAAGGCATCGCTCACACCCGGCGAGGATTGCGACATGCGTTCCTTGATCCGGGAAATGGCGCTGGCCTGCCGGCTGGCCCCGGCCGAGACCGCGTCCCGTCGCTCTCGCGAGGAGGCCTTGCCGGCCTCGGAGCGCTTTGCCACGCCCTCGGTGCCGGCGGCCGGGGCGGCCCGGCGGTCTGCGCGTCCCGGCGGGGCCGGGGGCCCGCCCTCGTGGCTGGCGTCGGCGGCTTCGCGCAGACGGTCCACAAAATCCCGCAGGTTGCGCTCCATGGCGGGCGGTTCCGCGGCGGAGCGCCGCGGGGCGGATTCCGTCGGCTGGGCCGGCCGCCGGACGGGGCGCGCCGGCGAGGCGGACGCCTCCTCCGGCTCCTCGTCTCCCCGGTCGGATTTCACAAACCGGCCGATGAGCTGGGCCAGGCCGTAGATCAGGGCCAGGAGGAGCCAGAACAGCGC
>CAZCOO010000217.1:0-4598 GCA_964500395.1 uncultured Verrucomicrobiota bacterium | reverse complement strand
CACCGTGCCGCGCTTCCGCTTTTGCTCCGGCCTGTCCTGTGGTATGGTCTTGAGAGTATGATTCTTCGCATCAAGTCGCGAGAAACGGAGGTCAGCGACTATGGATACACCTCTCATCGAAAATACGCAGGGTGCCATCCCGACACTCGGGTTCGGAACCTTTCAACTCCAGGGCGACACCTGTCGGCAGGCCGTGAAAACCGCACTGGAAGTCGGCTATCGACTCCTCGACACCGCCCGCATGTACGACAACGAGGAGCAGGTCGCCGCGGGCATCCGGGAAGCCGGCGTCGCGCGCGAGGACATCTTTCTCACCTCCAAGCTCAATATCGGCGCCATTCAAAAAGAGGGCGAAAAAACCTTCAGCCATCCGCCCGGCGTTCGCCAGTCCTGTGAAGACAGCCTCTCCGCCCTGGCGACGGACGTTCTCGACCTGCTCCTGATCCACTGGCCGGACCCCGGCGTGCCCGCCTCGGAAACCCTCGGGGCCCTCGCCGAGCTCCAGCAGGAAGGGAAAATCCGGCATTTCGGCATCAGCAATTTCACCGTCCGGCAGATCGAAGACGCCGTCGAGGCCGTCGGCGAAAGCATCTTCTGCAACCAGGTCGAGTACCACCCCTTCCTCTCGCAGCAGCCGGTCCTGTCCGCCTGCCGCGACCACGACATCATCGTCGAGGCCTACAGTCCCCTCGCCCGCGGCGAAGTCCTGGCGGATGAGACGCTGCGCGGGATCGGGGCGGCCCACGGAAAGAGCCCCGCCCAGGTCGCCATCCGCTGGCTCATCCAGCAGCAGGTCGTCGCCATCCCCAAGGGGACGTCCGAAGACCACATCCGGCAAAACGCCGAGGTCTTCGACTTCGAACTCAGCGAGGAGGACATGAACCGCATTGCCGATCTGCCCAAGGATCGCCGGCTCATCGACCCGCCCTTCGCCCCGCACTGGGATACCTGAGCCTCCGGCCGGGCCGCACGCGGCGGCCGCACCCGAGAGATGTGCCGCCCCCGCTGGCAATTTGCCGCGAAGGCATTATGCTCCCCTATGGACGATGCCCTGCAAAATGCCTTTCTGGGATCCCTGGTGGCGGATGCGGTCGCCATGCCCGTACACTGGTACTATGACACGGCCGCCCTCGACCGGGACTACGGCCGCCTGACCGGCTATGCCGCTCCGCGCAACCCCCACCCCGACAGCATCCTCTGGCGGTCGCACTACACGCCGCGCAATGAAAAGGGCGACATCCTCCACGATCAGGCCCGCTACTGGGGGCAGCGCGACGTGCACTACCACCAGTTTCTGCCCGCCGGCGACAACACCATCAATTTCCTCCTCGCCATCCAGCTCTACCGCTCGACCGTCCGCGCCGGCCGGTACGACCCCGATGCATGGCTCGACCTCTACATCCGCCTCATGCAAACCCCCGGCTGGCACCGCGATACCTACCTCGAAGAGTATCACCGCGCCTTCTTCGACAACCTCGCCGCGGGGCAAGATCCCGGCGACTGCGGGGTCGACGACCTTCACATCGGCGGGCTCGCCGCGGTTCCCGCTCTCATCGCCGCGCTCGATGCCCTGGAGGAACACAACCCGGACGACATCGAGGATATCGTCGCCGCCCATGTCGCCCTCACGCACCGAAACCGCCATGTCGGCCACTGCGCCCGCGCCCTCACCCGCATGCTCTGCGACATCCATCGCGGCGTCGAGTTGCCGGAGGCGATCCTCCGCCATGCCGAGCCCTGGATCGGGCGCCGCGACCTCGACCGCCTTGCCGGCCTCGAGGACCGGGTCATCATCGGCCGGCAGTTTTCGCCCGCCTGCTACCTTCCGGAATCCTTTGTTGCCTCGCTCAGCCTGGCCTGGAAGTACAAGGCTGACTTCGCCCGCGGCATTCTCGCCAATGCCCACTGCGGCGGCGACAGTTGCCACCGCGGCGCTGTGGTCGGGGCTCTCCTCGCCGCCGAAAACCCCATCCCCGCCCCCTGGCTCGAGTCCCTTCGCTCCATGGACCGCCTGCAATGCGACACCCTGGAACCGACCTTTTCCGAGTGACGGGCCGGGCGCTCTGAGAACCAGCCAACCCCTCCGGCCCGGCCCCCTCCGCGAGGGCATGTTGCTTGCGGAAACAAACACGAACGGCGAGTTTCTGCCCGCCGCCCGCCTGACGCGGCGCGCACGGTGTCGTGGGCAGGGCTTCCGCGCCTGCCCTCCGGTGCGCAGCGTGTCCCGGCATTGCCGCCCCAGATCCCCGCCCCCGAAAAATGGCCTCTGCGGTACGGGAATGCTTTACGAATCTGAACCAAAAAGGTAGTGTTACAACGTTTCAAAAAGCGCTCGCGCGGATCTTCAACCACCAGTGCGAGAGGGTGTCCATGACCAGGGAGCTACGATGAAAGACCTCAGAATTCTGATCCCGCTGCTGTTGATAGCCGCCTGCACACTCGCTGCAGCGGATGCGACCATCCCCACCGCCAAGACCAACAGCGCCTGGTGGATGGGAGTACACGCGTCAATCACCGAGGACCTGGAGACGTTTTCCCCGGACATTCTCTTTATGGGCGATTCCATTACCGATTCCTGGGACGCGGAAACCATCCCCAGCGAGACAAACGCGAGCGGCATTGTCGTGTGGGACAACTATTATGTGCCCCGGCAGGCCTACAACGCGGGGATTGCCGGCGATAAGATTGAAAACCTGCTCTGGCGCGTCCGGAACGGGATCTTTTCCAACGCAATCGACCCCGATGTGGTGGTCCTGATGATCGGCGCCAATAACACCGACTCCGAGACCAACATGGCCGCGGGGCTGAAGTTGATTGTCGATGAGGTGCTCGCGACCACCACCAATTCTCAGATCATCATGCTCGGTACCTTCCCCAAGCAGTGGAGCGAGACGCACTCGGACCTCTATGCGGCGGTGGACGATTGGCCGCCCGATCCGAGGCTGCACGTGTTGAACATCAACGACGCGTTTCTGGATCCGGATGAATCACGCAACGAAACACTCTACGCCGACAACGTCCATCTCAACGAGGCGGGATACGAGGTGTGGCAGGCGGAAATGGAGCCGCTCCTGTCGCAGTTGCTCGGGTCCGACCGCGACAGCGACGGCGACGGCCTCCCCGACACCTGGGAAATGACCCACAGCACCGGCGTGGTCCATATGGCCGCCACGGGCAATCCGGACGGAGACGCCCACAACAACCTCAGCGAATACATCGCCGGGCTCGATCCCGCCGTTTCGGATGCCTTCAAAATAGAGGACATGAACATCGAAAACGGCATACTGACCTGGACGGCCGCCACCGGCCGGATCTACAGCGTGTACTGGACCCCCGCCCTGACCCAGCCTTTTGTGCAGCTCCAGAGCAACCTCACCGCGGGAGTCTTCACGGATACGGTGCATCAGGCGGATGCAGAGGCCTTTTACCGTCTGAAAGTGGAAGTTGCCCCCTGAGGGCCCGGCTGCTGCACGGATCTTCATGAACCCGCGCGGGGCCGCGTTCTCGGACGGCCCGGCCGGCTTGACCTTCCCCGTATATAGACGACTGTGTGTTGTCTCACAACGTGGAGGTCTTTCATGAAAACAAGCATCGCACTCACCTGTCTCCTGCTGTCCGCCGGCTCCGCAATCGCCTCCGAAGGGCGCGCCGTTCCGTACGAAATCGAGGGACAGCCGTACGAAGGCTATTACGTGAGTCCATCCCCCGACGCCCCCCTGGTCCTGCTCCTGCATGACTGGGACGGATTGACCGAGTATGAAGTGAAGCGGGCAACCATGCTGGCCCGGAAGGGGGTTGCCGTCTTCGCCGCCGACCTGTACGGCGCCGGCATCCGCCCGACCAAAGTCGAAGACAAGCGCATGCACACCGGGGAGCTATATCAGGACAGGGAAAAGATGCGGACCCTCATGCGGGGCGCCCTGGAGAAGGCGGAGGCCCTCGGTGCCGACACGGACCGGGCCGTGGCCATGGGGTACTGCTTCGGTGGAGCCGCGGTCCTCGAACTGGCCCGCTCCGGGGCCGACCTGGACGGATTTGTCACCTTTCACGGGGGCCTCGGGACCCCCGAGGGCCAGGATTACAGCGAGACGGCCGGCGAGGTGCTGGTCTTTCACGGCACCGCGGACAGCCTGATCACCATGGAAGAATTCGCTGCCCTGGCCCGGGAGCTGGAGACTCACGGCGTGGCCCACGAAATGATCACCTACGGCGGCGCTCCGCATGCCTTTACCGTCTACGAATCCGACCGCTACCGGCAGGAGGCCGATAAAAAATCCTGGCGCCGGTTCCTCCACTTCCTCCAATCCCTCTTCCCCTGACTCGTTCACGAAAATCCGAACTTCTTGGAGGCCTCGGGAAGCCTGTCCTACAATGTGAACGGATGTTGTAGGACACGCTTCCCTCGTAGAGGGAGCGTGTGGGATTTCGGCGTGCACAATGGGAACGGACGTTGTAGGACACGCTTCCCTCGCAGAGGGAGCGTGTGGGATTTCATTTTGCACAGGCTCCCTGTCGGGAAGCCTGTCCTACAATGGTAACGGACGTTGTAGGACACGCTTCCCTCGCAGAGGGAGCGTGTGTGTCTTTGATTTGCACAG
>CAZCOO010000216.1:0-4667 GCA_964500395.1 uncultured Verrucomicrobiota bacterium | reverse complement strand
GAGCACGGGCAGCCACGGGACGGTCTCGAGGACCGGCAGGTAGCGGGGAATCGACCGATTGTTGAGGGTGGTCATATCCAGGTGTTGGACCGCCAGCAGCGGGAGGCTTCCCACGATTGGACCGAACAGCCACCATCCGGTCCGGCGCCCGGACCCCGGCAGCGCCGCGGCGTGGGCGCCGGCGGCGAGGACGACCAGCAGGATGCCGGTGACGGAGGTGAACCACAGGCCGGCGCAGAGAAAGCCGGTGCGCAGGGCCCCGCCGGTAGACGGGGCCCGCCACCAGGCAAACCAACTGAGCAGGACCGCGAGAAACTGGCATTGCAGGAGCACCTCGGCCGTGTGGAAGCCGGAAAACCAGATCTGGACCGGGTTCAAAAGGAGGGCGGCCCCGGCCAGCCCGGCCGCGACGGGCCCGGCGGCCCGGCGGGCGAGCAGCATGAGCGAGACCAGGGCGGCGATCATGAGGAAGAGATTCACCCGGTAGGCGGCGCCCTCCCCGCCGAGGATCCGCAGCCCGCCGATGGAGACGCTGTAGAGGGGATAGAACTGCGGCTGGAGGGTGTGCGGCCGGGCCGGATCGACGTAGAATCCCGGGTATTTCACGCGGGCGCCCCGCGCGGTGCGGGCCATATCGGGGAGACCGGCCTCGGCGAGATGCCGCCCGCCTTCGTCTTCGATCGTCCAGCTCCCGGTGCGGGCGAGCTGCAGGCCGGTACAGAGATAGACGGCCGGGTCCCAGTTGGCGCGGAGGTATTCGCCGGGCCGGCTGTAGAGCGCCGCGGCCACGAGGCCGCCGGCCACAACGAGCCAGATAAACCGCGACGGCCGCCGGACCTCCGCGCGGCGGCGGTACATCCCCCGCCCGATCCCGGCCAGGGCCAGGGCCAGGGCGGGCCACCAGACCCAGGGGGCGAACCCGCCGGCCCAGGCCGCGATCCACCCGACAAAGAGAAGCCCCTGCCCGGCCGTCAGCACGTACAGCCAGAGGGCTTCCCAGGGGGAATCATGATGCGGAGGGTCTTGCTGCATGGTCGACGACGATAGGCAATCGCGCGGAGCGCGGCAAGCCGGCATCCCCGCGGGCCCTCCCGGTCCGCCGCCCCCCCACCGGTGGTGAAGGATTGCGGACGCCGGATTGTGGAGTACACTTCTCCTGCACAGTGAATCCGGACCGTACCGTGAGGGGGCGGGGTATGCCTTCCGTACATGATGACAAGCAGTTGAGAGAGGACGTGCGGCACCTGACCACCCGGCTGGGGGAGATCATCCGGGAGCAGGCGGGCGAGGAGATTTTCTGCCGGGTGGAGGATCTTCGCCTCGCCTCGCGCGAGGTCCGCAACGACCACTCCGTCAGCACGATCCGCCGCAAGCGGTCGCTGATCCGGTCTCTGACGTTCAACCAGACCTATGCGGTGGTGCACGCCTTCAGCCTGTTTTTTCAGCTCGTCAATCATTGCGAGGAGCGCGCGCGCATCCGGGCGGTGCTGTCGCCGCGGGTGCTGCGTCATTCCCTGCGCAGCATGTTCGAGGACTTCCGCAAGGCCGGGGTGCCGGCTGACCGCGTCGCCGCATGCCTGGAGCAACTGGATATCGCCCCCGTCCTCACCGCTCACCCCACGGAGAGCAAGCGGCGCTCCACCCTGATTCACCTGATGCGGCTCTCCGAGACCTTCGATGAACCGGACGAAGTGCTGGAGGCCCTGTGGCACACCCGGGAAATCCGGGTCAACAAGGTGTCGCCCCTGGACGAGGTGGATAACACGCTGTTCTACCTGGACCGCACGATCTTCCGGGCCGTGGCCGACTTCACGAGGCGGTTCGAACAGGAGCTGCGGGCGGCCTACCCGGACCTGTCCCTGCCCCACCCCGTACTGCACATGGGAAGCTGGGTCGGCGGGGACCGGGACGGCAATCCGTTTGTCACCCCCGAGGTGACGCGGGAGGCCCTCGCCCGCCACCACGCCCTGGTGCTGGAGCTGTACCGCAACCAGGTCCTGGCCCTGATCGATGAACTGTCGCACGAGTCCGGGGCGGTGCCGGCGGGGGCCCGGGCCCCGGATGCCGCCTATACCATCGACCCCCTGCGCCGGAAACTCCGGCCCTGGCTGGAGGCCCTGCAGCCGGGCTTCCGCGACCTCGAGTGCTTCCGCCGCACCCTGGAGGAGGTGCGAAAAGATCTGGCCGACCAGGGCGCCCGCCGGGCCGCCGCGGGCCGGATCTCGGATCTGATCCGGCAGGTCGACACCTTCGGGCTGCACCTGGCGCACCTCGATTTCCGCGATCATGCCGGCAAGCTCGACTCCGCCCGGGACGCGATCGTGGAGCAGCTCCGGGTGATGAAGGAGCTGCAGGAGACCTACGGGGAGGCCGCCGCCCACCGCTATATCCTGAGCATGACCCATACGGCCGATCAACTCCGCCGGCTCCTGGGCTGCGCCCGCGAGGCCGGGGTGGAGGCCATCGACGTCATCCCGCTCTTCGAGACCATCGACGACCTGGAGCAGGCGCCGGATCTTCTGCGGACGCTGTGGGCCGACCCCGACTACCGCGCCCACCTGCAGCGGCGCGGCAATGTGCAGGAGGTGATGCTCGGGTACTCGGACTCGAGCAAGGACGGCGGCTACCTGTCCGCAAACTGGGGGCTGTACCGCGCGCAGCGACAACTGGTGACCCTGGGGGACGAGCAGGGCATCGACCTCCGCCTCTTCCACGGCAAGGGCGGCACCATCGACCGCGGCGGCGGGATGAGCCACCGCAGCCTGGTCGCCCAGCCCTATGCGGCCCACGGGGCGCGCCTGCGCATCACGGAGCAGGGCGAGGTCATCTCGCTGAAATATGCCGACCCCACGATTGCCCGGCGCAACCTGGAGCAGCTCGTCACCGGCGTCATGAACAGCTTCTGCCGGCCCGGGGGAGAGCCTTCCGTCTCCGGGGAACACGAGGCGCTGATGACGCGCATGGCCGGGCGGTCGCGCGAGGTGTACCGCGCCCTGGTCTACGAGACGCCCGCGTTTGAAACGTACTTCTGGGAGGCGACGCCCATCGACCTCGTGCAGGTGCTGCGCATCGGGTCGCGCCCGGCCAGTCGCACTCCCTCCCGGGAGCTGAACCAGTTGCGGGCCATCCCCTGGGTCTTCGCCTGGAACCAGTCCCGCCACCTGCTCCCGGCCTGGTACGGGGTGGGCACGGCCCTCCGCGAGATGGCGGACGAGGCCGGCCTGGACACCCTGCGCGCGCTCTACCGGGACTGGCCGTTCTTCTCCATGCTCATCGATAACGCGCAGACGTCCCTGGCCAAGACCGACCTGTATATCGCCCGGCGCTACGCCTCCCTCGTGCGCGACGTGCACATTCGCCGCCCCCTCTTCGACCGCATCCGCCGGGAGTTCGATCTCAGCGTCACCATGGTCAACGACGTAGCCGAAACCGCCCGGCTGCTCGACCACCAGCCCCGGCTGGCCGATTCCATCCGGCTGCGGAACCCCTACATCGACCCGCTGCATTACATCCAGGTGAACATGCTCCACCGCTGGCGGGAGGACCCCGAGGCAGCAGAGGACGACCGGTTTCAAAGGCTCCTGGCCCTCACTGTCAACGGCATTGCCATGGGCATGAAGGCCGTGGGCTAGCCCCGCCCCCCACGCGCGGCCGGTCCTTCTTTTTGCCCGCAAGGTTGCGATTTTGGATTCGCGAATCTATAATCCTGTCTGCTTTGATCAGACAGGGCGCCCGGACGGACGGGCATTACAAAAGGATCGGGACCCATGGCAGTCAGCACGAACCATCTCGCGGAAGGCGATTCCGCGCATGCGGAATGGACCTTTCTCACCAATCACTCCCACGTATTGATCTGCCTGGCGGGTCAACCCGACCTGCGTCTGCGCGATGTTGCGGAGCGGGTGGGCATCACCGAACGCGCCGTGCAGAAGATCGTGCACGACCTGGAGGAGGCCGGGGTCCTCACCCGGCAGCGGGAGGGCCGGCGAAACCGGTATGCCATTCACACGTCCGTCCACCTGCGGCACGAAGTCGAGGAGCACTGCACGGTGCGCGACCTGTTGCGCATGGTCGGGGTCTGATCCCCGGCGCCCCGGGCCGGGGCGCCGACGAGGCCGCCTGCATTCTCATGGTTTCCGAGGCAGCATGAACACACCCGCCCGCCGACTCTGTTTCCTCTGCGCGGCCCTGGCCGCGATCGCCCTCCTGGAAACCGCCGGCTGCGTCAGCCGGCGGGCCTCACACGCCCTCCCCGCCCCGTCCGCCGCCCGCGTGGTCGGCTACTGGCACAACTGGGACGGGACGTCCACCGACTACATTCCGCTGGATGAGATCCCGGCCGTCTACAACTGGGTTCACGTCGCCTTCGCCATCCCGGCCGAGCCCGGCCGCGGGCGGATGGTCTTCGCGCCAAACGTGGTGAGCCCCGAGGAGTTCGGACAGGACCTCCGCCGCCTGCAGAGGCGCGGGGCCCGGGTGCTGATCTCCATCGGCGGCGGCAATCACCCCGTCGAGCTGAAGACACCGGCGGACCGGGATGCCTTCGTGCGAAGCATGCGGGCGATCATCGACACCTGGGGCTTCGACGGGATGGATATCGATCTCGAGGGGGTGTCGACCGTGATCGATCCGGGTTCGGACTTGAACTCCTCGATTTTCTCGGCGAT
>CAZCOO010000215.1:0-4765 GCA_964500395.1 uncultured Verrucomicrobiota bacterium | reverse complement strand
AAGGGATATCGCCTTCACTCCGGCCTCGACACGGCGGTATTACACGCTGACCCGGCGTGAGGATTTGACGGAAGGCGGCTGGAGCAACGTAGCCGGCCAGGTGGACGTGCCGGGCGTGGGCGGCAGCCAGACGATGCAGGACACAAACGCGGCGGCTCGGTCGATCTTTGCGATCGAAGTGACAGTGGAGCCGTGATGTGTGTGGAGGTATGGGAGTGCGTGGGTGCGGGAGTGGGAGAGGAAGAGTATGTGGGTGTGTGAGTATGGGAGTGGGGGAGTGGATGATTGAACCGATTGATCTCGCCGCATGCGGGAAGGTCGCAAAGGGCGCGAAGGGCAAGCGGGCGTTTGAAAAACCTGTCAGACCAACAAAGAAGACGAGATCATGAAGACAGCTGCGAAAGGGATGATACGGCGATCCTGATCGCGGTGATGGTCGCAGGAAGAGGCGCATGGGCGGGCGACCTGACCCCGCCGGACGCACCGGGTTCGACCATGCACACGCTGGAGGAGATTTACCAGCGCCTGGCCGACCTGGAGGCAAAGCAGTCGGTCATGGAAGGCAAGCCGGCGTCCGCCGGATTCCCGCAGAGGTCCGGCAACATGGTGCTGATGGCGCAGGTGAGTTCGTGATGGGCGACGCACTCAACGAAGCCGACGAGTTGCCGCTGCATACCAATTGCATCCGTATTTTTTACATGGACCGGTATGAGGTCATCCGCAACCCGTGGGCAGATTCGCATGGGCCGGGCCAAAGCCGATAAGTTCGTCGAGCCGGCGTGAAAAAGGAGAGAGGGCGGCGGTCTTACGCCCGTCGGCGGAACCGGGCGGCAAACATGCCGTTGGCGGGGTATTCGTCCGGGAGTATCCAGACTCGTCCGTCTGTGGGGTCGCCGGAGAGCGGGTGGGGGACGGGGTCGAGCTGAAAGTCGGTGTGCCGGGCGAGAAAGAGATCCACAACCTGGTCGGTTTCCCGGCTGGTGAGCGTGCAGACTGCGTAGACCAGGGTCCCGCCGGGGGCCACGGCCTCCGCCACCCGCTCGAGAATTTCCCGCTGGCGGGTTGCCTGGCGCTCGATCTGGACCGGTTCGGCCCGCCAGCGGCCGTCCGGATGACGCGCCCAGGTGCCGGTGCCGCTGCAGGGGGCATCCAACAGGACGCCGTCAAACGAATCGCCGGGGAGGGATTCGCGGCGGAGGTCGCGGCGCAGCGGGTGGAGAATACGGATCCCGGCGCGGTGGGCCCGCCGGCGCAACTCCCGCAGCATGGGCCGGCGGCTGTCCGTGGACAGGACGCTGCCGCTCTCGCCAATGTGGTCCGCCAGCCCGATGGACTTTCCGCCGGCGCCCGCGCAGGCATCCCACCAGCGTTGTCCCGGCTCGGCTCCGCAGAGCTGGACGACGGCCTGGCTGGCCAGGTCCTGGATGTCGAAGACCCCGGGAAAGGTCTGCTCCAGCGGTTGGAGGGGGACGCCCGGGGGGAGGCCGATGGCGTCGGGCAGGGTCGGCCAGGCGATGACATCGGAGGCGAGCCCCTGCAGGGCCTCTTCGAACGCGTCGGGCAGGTCTTCGCCGCGAAGCCGGAGCCAGACGGGAAGCCGTTCCTGCATGGCGGCAATGATCGCGGGTTGTCGCTCGCGGCACAACTGCGGGAGGGTTTCCGGCCACCAGGCCGGCATGAGCGCATCGAGCGGCGGCGGCTCATCGTAGGAGAGGACGTCCCCGATCCATCGCTGTTTTTCTTCGATGGGGCATTCGCCGAGGGGTGCCAGGTCCGGCTCGCCGCCCTCGCGGGCGAGCGCTTCGATGGCGGGATCGATGTCCGGGGCATCCAGGATCCAGGAGGCGAGGACGGCTTCGGGCCAGGTGGGGGCGGTCGGTTCGATCCAGCCCCGCCACCGGAAGTAGGCAAACGCCACATCCCGGAACAGCCGCCGGTCCCGGCTGCCGAATTCCCGATGCTCGCGGAACACGCTGCGCAGATACCGGTCCAGCGGGATGCGCTCCCCGGTTACGGCCTGCTCCACCGCGGAGAGCAGGTCCGGCAGGAGAGCGGACTGGGTGCGAATCGATTTCGCCGGACGGGGCGAGTTCATGCGTACAGCGGGGCTGGGTTGGTGGAGGTAGAGTGCAACCGGCAGGGTCCTAGGCGCCGGCGAGCAGGTCGGCGGCGGGCCCGGCATCGACTTCTTCGGTCAGGTCGAACGCCGGATCGGTTTCGCCCCCGGCCGTGAGGACCGGGTTTTCGGCGAGTTCCCGCAGCCGCTCTTTGGAGATTCCCCGGTCGAGCATCAAGGCGCCGAAGGCGAAGTCGTCGACATCAAGCGAGGCCCCGTTGTCGGGGTCATCCAGGAACCGCTGCAGCTCCACCAGTCCTTCGAGCGGGCCGGCCGAGAGGTGGATGCCGTTGGCGCCGGGGCTGACATCGGGCAGCCGGAGGGCCTCCTGGTGTTTCAGAAAGCGGTTTCGGATGGACCCCTCCTCGGCCTTCTGGGGATTGGTGGCCCCGGCGAGCTTCCGGCGGAGATCGCCCCAGCCCTTTGCGCTCCGGCACTCCAGGACCACCAGGACGTTGTCATCCGCATAAAACGGCTGAAGCTGGTAGGGGTGAAAGGCGTTCAGGACGATGACGTCCTTGCCGAGAATGTTGAGCGGGAGGGCGTAGGTGCCGCCGGCCAGTTTTGTGCTGCCCACGTTGTCGGACAGCACGGAGAGCGCCATCGCGCTGAAGGCCGGGTAGGCGTCCAGGAACTGGTGTGCCCCGTACACCTCGGCCCCGTTGGCCAGGGCATCCCCGAAACTGCCGTTGAGGTTTTCTTCGGCGGCCGGGGAAATGGCGGCGCGGCCCTCCTTGGAGATCTGGTTGAGTACGCCGTAGTGGCGGTCCATAATCCGGTGATCCCGCAGATACGGGCCGTTGAGAAGGCGGACCGCGCCAATGTCCACGGACCACTCCGCCAGGGCGTCGAAGACTACCTGCAGGACGCCGGCGTGGTCGATTCCCGGTGTGGCCGTGGAAATCTCCGGTTTCAGGAACAGGACAAACTGGTGGAGGTCGGACTCCGCCGGCGGCTCATACGCCGTCAGCCATTCGGCGGCCGGCTCCGGCCCGCGCTCCGCCATGCTCTTCATGCGTTCAAGTATCTGGTCTTTCATAATCAATGTGTCCTCCGATTGCGAGCAGGGGGTGGTACCACATGTCCGGGTCCTTGGCAACTGCGGGGGCGCCGTTTTGTTGTCGCGTATTTGGAGCATTGCCAATCCTCGCCTTTGCACGATAGGCTTCCGGTATGCCCATTGCCTGGAACACTGCGGAGTTGAAGTACCCCCGCCGCGGGTCGGATTTTACGATCTGGGCGCCGAGTGACGGCGGGGGTGTGGCCGTCATCCTGGACCTGATCGGCCAGACCGCCTCGTGGGGGTTGAAGCGTCATGTCACCCGGATTGAACGCGATCTCGACCGCCTGGCGCAGGTCTGGACGGATCTGCCCCCCGACGATGCCGGGTCGGCGTTCCGGGAGTGGATTCTCTCCACCAATGCCGAGATTCACGAGGTGGTCAGCCGGGAAGATGCCCGAAACCCGGAACCCGGCGGATTCAGCATGGCGGCTGCGTTCATTCAGCACGGGCACGGGCATGTGCACTGGCTCGGGGACTGCCGCGCCTACCGGGTCGACACCGCCGGCCCCGCCTGTGAACTCCTGACCCGGGATCACAACAAGCTGCAGACCGTGATGACCGATCAGACCGACTTTGCCTTTTTGCAGAATGAAATGCAGGAATTCAGCCGCTCCATGCACTACTACTGGGGCCACCCGGACCAGGAACGAATTCGCAAGGTACTCGCCGATCAGCCGGGGCCGTCGGCGCTCACCGCCTCGCAGGGCCTGCTGCTGCTCTCCGACGGGATGTTCCTGCCCATTGTGCGGTCTCTCCTGGATCTGAACTGTTTCCGCCTGTCCGAGCATGATTTTCGCCTGGACGAGTGGATGGGCCGGTTCCTGGGCTCCGGGGACTACTTCAACCCCGAGGAGCCCCGGGAAACCCCGTGGGAGGATGTCCTGAACGAGCTGGCGGATTTTACCCGGCGCTACACGAACCGCAAAGCCCGGTACCGGGATGATATGGCCGGCATCTGCGTCTATTCGACCGGGTCGTGAGGGGGCGGCGGCGGATCAGGACAATTCGCGGGCGATGCGGTTCTCCTTGTCGCACAGCACTTTTTTCGGGACGAGCGCCTTGGCCTCCTCGTCCTCGAACGGGGCGTAGGCGAGGATGCTGACCATGTCTCCGATCTGGCCCTGGCGGGCGGCCGGGCCGTTGAGGAGCATGGTCCCGGAACCGCGCGGCGCGGAAATGGCGTACGTAAACAGGCGCACCCCGTTATTGAAATTCAGGACCTGAACCTGCTCGCCCGGGAGGATGTCGGCCGCGTCCAGCAGGTCCTGATCGATGGTGACACTCCCTTCGTAGTGGAGCTGCAAATCGGTCAGCGTGGCGCGGTGAATTTTCGATTTTAACATGATCCGCTGCATAATCCTGATCCTGGGTCTGGGGATGTTCGGTAAACAAGCATTTATACGGAGTCCGCCCGGGGTATGGCAACCCCGGACATGAAGGGGCCCGGCGAAAACCGGCGGGGTTGACGCCCCGGGGACCGATTGCTACTGTATCGGCCTTTCCTGAGCACCCGTGGCGGAACTGGCAGACGCGCAAGACTCAGGATCGAGTGCCCGCAAGGGCGTGGACGTTCGAATCCTCTCGGG
>CAZCOO010000214.1:0-4771 GCA_964500395.1 uncultured Verrucomicrobiota bacterium | reverse complement strand
TTGTAGCGGCGCTCCAGGGTGACCCCTGCGATCTCCTCCACGATGTCCACGAGCTGATTGATGGTGACCAGCTCGCTGGAGCCGAGGTTGATGGGTTCTTCGATCTCGCTGTCCATTATTTTGCCCACGCCCAGGAGACAATCTTCGATATACATAAAGCTGCGGGTCTGTTTCCCGTCACCCCAGATCTCGACTTCATGGCGACCGCTTTCCTTTGCCTGGATGACCTTGCGGCAAATGGCGGCCGGCGCCTTTTCCCGCCCCCCGTCCCAGGTCCCGTGAGGGCCGTAGACATTGTGAAAGCGGGCGACCCGCGTGGTGAGGCCGAAATCTTCCCGAAAGTGCCGGCACATGCGCTCGGAAAACAGCTTTTCCCACCCATAGCCGTCCTCCGGCATCGCCGGGTAGGCATCTTCCTCCTTGAGGGGTTCGACATCCTCGCTCTTCTGTTTTTCAGCGTTGTACACACAGGCCGAAGAGGAAAAGAAAAACTTCTGCACGCCCGCGTCCCGGGAGGCGAGGAGGAGGTGGGTATTGATCAATACCGACAGCATGCAGAGGGCCTTATTGTTTTCGATAAAGCCCATGCCCCCCATATCCGCCGCCAGATTGTAGACGGTCCCCACTCCCTCCACCGCCTGGCGGCAGGCATCCAGACCCTGCAAATCAAGTTGGACGTTATCCACGTCGTCAAACACCTGATACCACTCGTCCATCGGCTTGATATCGACGGCGCGAACCTGCCCCCCCCCTCTTGCCCGCAATTCGGCGACGAGATGTCCCCCGATAAACCCGCCGCCACCTGCTACCAGAATATCCTTTTTACTCATCGACTTCCTCCATCGCGCTGCTGTGTTTGATTGTTTTTAATCGTTGCCGAAGGGGTTCGCTCAGGAACCGAGCTGCCAAATAGAGTTGTAATCCCGGTGAAAGAGCGCCGAAAGCCGTTCAACATCCGGCCTGATTTTGTCGACCAGGTGGTTGTAGTACGCCGGTGGAATCTCAGGCTCGGCTACCGGCTTCCCCAGGTTTCTTTTCACTATACGGGCCATGCTTCCTCGCGCTGCTTGCGGGAGCAGCCTTTTCAAGGGGTGCAAGATGCGCAAGGATCCGGGCATGCGCCGCACTTCATCGGTAACATTTTCCCTCGGCAGAGAAACCCGCACCGACTCGTCTAGGCCGAGAAAAGAAAACAGCGCCTGCTGGATTCTGTCGGGCATCGCGATCATTTCTTCAAAGACCACAATGTGCCATTGCGACAGCTCAGAGACTCGAAGGTGCTGTTCGACCTGATACGCATACAGACTGCGATGCAGCAGTTTGGGGAGTTCATCCACGGCCTGCTGTATGCTGTACCGCCCGGGTATCCATCCATGCAGAACCGCGTGGCGATAGTGGGAGATTAATCGTTTAACCGGGTGCCGTACGATGTAGATATACTGCACATCCTGAAGTGTTTCTGCAATCCGTTCCGGCACGGCGCCTTGTTCAGGCGCACCTGTATAGGCAGGCGAAGCCTCTCCCACCGCTTTACATGATTCAGCGCCGGAAAACAGGGATTCATACCAGGCCAATCCCCTCCACCAATTGTGATCACTGAAGAATCGGGGCTCCTTCGGGTCGCTCATAAAGACGTTCGGGTGCTGCGCCAGGAGGGCGGCGAGGGTTGTCGTCCCCGCTTTTTCCGCGCCGACGATGAGGAAAGTAGGCAACATATCAGATCTTTGCTCTGAACATACGCGGTGCGCTCGCAATTCTTTACAGCACGGTCGGCATCCGTGAAATACCGGGTCTGCAATGCACCTCCTGATGCATACAGGACACCCGCCCGTTCAGGCCCTTTGCGCTGCTGCTTCGGTCTCCGTTTCGGGCACGAAAAAGGGTACAGGTTTGTCCCCGCCGCCTCAAGAGTCGGCGTTATTCCGAGACGTTCTTGTTTCCAATTATGTCCCTGTAAATGCGAGCGGTTTCGTCGGCCGTCTGGGCCCAGGAAAAACGGCTTGCCGTGAGGACTCCCCTGTCCGCAAGCTCCAGCCGAAGCTTGGGGGACAAGACGAGTTCCTTGAGTGCCACGCAGATATCCTCCACCCGTTCCGGATCGACCAGGCGGGCGGCATCCCCGGCGACCTCCGGGATGGATGTACGATCAGAGGCAAGAACAGGGGTTCCGCAGGCCATCGCCTCCAATACCGGCAATCCGAAGCCCTCGAATAGGGAGGGATAGACAAACACATCGGCTCTTCGATAGAGCGCCGGAAGATCGTCCTGGTGCACATAGCCCGTGCATCGCACGGAGTCTTCCAGTCCCAGCTTGTCAATCCACATGCCGATCTCTGATTCCCGGTACTTGGGCTGTCCCGCCAGAATAAGCCGATGAGGGATCTGCTCGCGTTCTTTTACCATGCGGAAGGCTTGTAGCAGGCGAGGCAAATTCTTGCGCGGCTGAAGATTTCCCAGTGCAAACACGTAGGGTCTGGTTACATTGTAGCGGGATAGAACGTGCGCATCCGCTTCGCGGTCGCCCGCCGGCTCGAACCGTTTGTCACACGCCAACCTCGTAACCCGTACGGTCTCAGCGGAGAGCCCATACTGCTCACAGAGGTCCTGTCGAGAATAGTCCGAAATGGTGATAATGGTGTTTGACTTCCGGCAGGAGAGGCCGACCCCGGCATTCAGAACCAGCCGGTCCCGCATGGAAAACCACTCCGGGTGATGCCGAAAACATATGTCGTGCACCGAGGTCACAACAGCACAGGATATTCTCGGCGGACAGAAGTAGGTCATGTGGATCAGATCAATCTGATATCGCTTTGCGATGCGGGGAAATTCCAGCAGCAGGCGACGAGAAGCGGATCCTGACACCTGTATGAGTCGATACGAATCAGGCTCATCAATGGCCTGTCGCAATGCTCCCGGATCAGTCGTTGCAACGAGGATCTCTATATCCGGGGTCTGCCGATGGAGTCCCTGCAGCAATCCCGCGATGTATGTTTCGTTACCCGTTTCCTTTTGCCCCACCATGTGGGCGTCGATAAGCACGCGCATGGATGCCATCAGGGTGCCTCGCCACCGCGTTTCCGCAGTACCTTTGCCGGGATCCCGGCGGCGATGGAACCGGCCGGAATATCCCGCGTGACCACAGCACCAGCGGCGATCACAGACCCCTCCCCGATACGGACACCGGCAACAATCGTCACATTCGCTCCGATCCAGCAGTCATCTCCGATCACAATGGATGAGCGGTGCACCCCTTGGGCCTTGATAGGACGAGAACGGTCTTCGAAGTTATGATTTTCGGCCAGGAGGTTGATCCGGGGCCCCGTCATCACGTTATTGCCGATGCGGATATGCCCGCTGCATCCAATGTAGGAATACGCCCCGATGTTGGAATGATCCCCCACCGACAAGCCTTCTCCGGCCTCATCCAAGAGAACGTTTGTCGGGCGAATCACGGCAAATCGTCCTACTGTGCATCGTTCTCCGAACGCAATCCCCTGGCGGGCAAGAGCAACAATTTCACACCCCTCTTCGAGATTGAGCGCTTTCCCGGCCTTCAGGTGCCGGCCGTGGACGATCCGCACATCGCGCTCACACATCGCCCCCGCACCGGCGTCGACGCCCCGAAGGCACAGCAAAGCACCTCGACTCCTTCTGATCAGAAGGACGCGAACCAACGTTGCGAGCTCGGGCCCATTCCAGTCTGACAAATCTACCGAACTCTCAAGTCCCTTGATTCGCGCCAGATATTGACGAAGCCATTTCATGGTTACGGGGCGTCTGCTTTCAGCATTTGCTCCGCCCGCTCGAATGTGAAACGACCGCTCACCTTTTTCGCGGTTACACGCCGGTACGTCGGTTGTTCGTTCTCGGCAAAATAGTATTCGATGTCATGGGGACCATAGCAGCCGCGCAATAATCGTTCGACATACCGCCCCAGGAGAACTCCCTTTCGCTGCCATGCATGCGGGGCCGCTCCGTACGTTTTTTGAATCCCTCGGACCTCCCGCTCCATATTCTTGATATTGGTCACGGTTAGGTTATCCCCAGCCACTCCGAAAAGGCTGACAAATGTAGGAATATGATAGACCTTTTTACCCGCACGCATGAGTCGAATCACCAAATCACAATCCCCGGCATTGCGAAACCGGTCATCGATCCGCAGAATTCCTTCATCCCACAGGCGCCTGCGGAAGAATAGCCCGCATGACAAGGCATATAGAAACCCGTTCACTACATATGCAAGCCGCAGAGGGATTTCTTTCCTTGCCGCTAAGGGCTCTCCGTCAAGGGTGGTCATAATCGCATCGCCATGCACGATGTCCACATCCGGATGGGCGGAGAAGACTCTCCTTACGGACTCGAGGGTGTCCGGCAGCAGTTGTTCATCGGCATTCAACCAGCACAGGATATCGCCCGTGGCTCGAGACCACCCCTTGTTGATCGCATCGTACATGCCGGAGTCCGCTTCCACAAAAACCTTCAGGTCCGGTTGCCCCGACAACCATTCCGCGGTTCCGTCCGTCGATCCGCCCACCTGAATAATGTGTTCAGCCTGCACGTCCCCCGCCTGGCCGCGAACCGAACCGACGCACTGCCGTATGACCGGCATTCCGTTGAAGACCGGGGTGGCAATGCTGAATTGTGGCCTCGTTTCGCTCAATTTACACTCCTATCCTGTCCGGCCGCTTTATGAGGTCCCCGGCGCGCCCCCCCTTCGGGGGCGAGGGCTCTGCCCTCGAAGTGTGATTGCCGGGATTCCGCTGCATCATGC
>CAZCOO010000213.1:0-4841 GCA_964500395.1 uncultured Verrucomicrobiota bacterium | reverse complement strand
CCAGTATACCAAGCTGCTCGCCATGGAGGGGGTAAAGCTGTCTTTTACGGATACAGCCATCCAGGAAATCGCCCGCATTGCCCTGGAAAAGGGGACCGGGGCGCGGGGATTGCGGGCCATACTCGAGCACATCATGCTCGACGTGATGTACGAAGCGCCCAGCAAAAAAGGGGAACAGAAGGACTGCCGGATCACCAAATCCGTTGTGGCCAGCCACCGTTCGACCCTCGGTGTCGGGCGTCGAAACCTGAAGATTGCCTGACCTCCGGGCGAAAACCCGTTGACAGGACCCGGTGTTCTGGTGTTTTCTATCGTCTTTTTCTGCAGGAGAACCTGACCATGAGTATGCATCGAAGCTTCAAATCCGCGGACTCCATGAAGGCGAAACGCAACGTGCTCAAGCGGTACGAGCGGATCGACCTGTTGAAGAACCGCAAGAAATGGAAAGAGGGAGACCGTGCCCTTGGCCTCCCCAAAACCAAGCCCCCCGAATAAGTCCCGGCAGCGGCTCCAGAAATTCATGGCGGCGTGCGGGGCGGGATCGCGGCGCGCCTGCGAGTCCATGATTCAGGCCGGCCGGGTCACGGTAAACGGCCGGCGCATTACGCAGCAGGGGCAGGTTGTCGATCCGGAAACCGATGCCGTGTCCCTGGACGGGCGCCCTCTGAAACCGGAGCGCAAGCGGGTCTTCGCCTTTCACAAGCCGCGCAACGTGGTCTCCACCCTGCATGACCCCCAGGGACGTCCGACGGTGGGCGACTACCTGACATCCGTCCCGCAGCGGCTGACCCCGGTGGGGCGGCTCGATTTCGGAAGCGAAGGATTGCTGCTGGTGACCAACGACGGGGAGCTGGCCCACCGCTGCATGCATCCGCGGCACCATGTGGAAAAGGTGTACATCTGCCGTCTGGACAAACCCCTGCAGCCGGCGCATGCCAGGGCCTGGCGGACGGGGGTGGAGGCGGATGGCGAGCGATTGCGCTGCCTGGCCGTAACGCCCCGGAGCAGCGTCCGCGGGGACTTCGCGGTGCGCATTGTCCTGGGCGAGGGACGCAACCGGCACATCCGCCGCATGGCGGAGGCGACCGGGTACCGCGTCCTGCACCTGAAGCGAATCCGGGTCGGCGGCGTGAGTCTCGGGGATTTGCCGCCGGGCCAACTGCGCGAGCTGACCGAGGCCGAGGTGAAAGAGCTGTACCGGGCTACCCGGCCGCGGGGATAGCGCCCGGCCCGCTCAGGACCGTTCCCCGAAACTGTGGGTGATGAAGTGCCGCCGGATGTAGTCGATGGAGTCTTCCAGCGAGGGGAGGATCTTCGTGCAGAATTTCACCATCCAGGGATTGCAGTCGCCGAACGTATACGGGGAAAAGGCCACCACGAACTTGCCCAGATCGTGCGAGGCATAGAAGACCTCCATGGCGGTTCCGATGGAGTTTTTGCAGTAGTTCACCAGGATGATATCGGCATCCCGGATATCCTGTAGATCGAATTCAACGATCTCGTTGGCGCTGTCCACCTCCCGGTCCTTGAAGTTGCGGCGCATGGGGTCGAGCAGGAGGAAGTCCTGGCCGAGTTCCTGGGTGGCCTTTTCGCGCCAGGCGCGGGCTTCGCCTTCGTGTTCGTCCATGATGGGGCCGCATAGATAGATTTTCTGCATGGTGTCTGCTCCGATACGTTGAGATTCGATATTCACGTCGTCCGCGGTGGCGGATAGACGGGCCGGGACGACCTCCGACATCCTTCTATGCCACAGCCGGGCGGCCGGAATCAATTGCGAAGGTTTGCGGAGGGGGCGAGAAGCCGATCCAGCCAGCGCTGAAGGCGCTGGAAATCGTCCGAGCCGCGGATGTTGTCGAGTTGGGGATCCCCCAGGGAAGCCATGGTGTTGGCGGCGTCGACGAGGGCGGCCTGTTCGAGGTTGTCCATGGCCTTGTCCTGGTTGCCCAGCATACTGTGTGCACAGGCCAGGTTGAAGAAGACGCTGAAGCGGCTGCTCAGGTTTTCCACGAGAGCCGGATTGATCTGGTTCAGGTAGTAGAGGGCCTCGGTGACGTTTCCGTCGGTCATGAGGGCCGCGGCGAGGTTGCACGTCAGCGGGGCGTTTCGCGGATCCAGTTCGAGGGCCTTGCGCATGTGGTCGGCGGCGGCTTTGTAGTCCTGGAGGCGAAAGGCGAGAGTGCCCAGTCGACTGAGGGCAAACAGCCGCGACTGCCGGGTTTCCAACTGAGTATATCGGCGGTGCAGCATCTCGTAGGCAGCATTGGGAGCGCCGCTTCGGGTGAGAAACCGCGCTTCATCGAGCCACTCGGCCACGCGGAGCATGTCCTGGCGCTCTCGCATGTCGACATCGGATTCCGGGGTTTCGGATTCAAGGCCCGCGGTCCGGTAGAGCGGGGGGAGATGATCCTCGGCCGGCTTGCGGGTGGGGCGCTCCAGGGCCTTGAGGGCGGCCCGGGAGCGGTCTCTGGGCGTAGAGGGTTTGGGCGGGGGGGGATTGGTCGCCAGAATGGTGGAAATCGCGGGGTGGTGCCAGGGAACCTTGTCCTCATCGGCCGGGAAGGCCTGGGCCGGTCCGCACCACCATCCCAGCAGGCAGGCCGGGACTGGGAGGAGTTTGAGAATTAAGGATTGCATTCGCTGAACAGATTGAAAATGGTCTTCCAACTTCTGACAAACGGCAGCGGAGCCGTCGAGCCCGAAATTCGGAGGCATTTGTATGCGTTGGAGCCGACAGCTTATCCCAACCCTGAAAGAGACGCCGCAGGAAGCGGAGATTCCCAGTCACCAACTGCTGCTGCGGGCCGGCCTGGTTCGCAAGCTCAGCACCGGGCTCTACACGTTTCTGCCGCTGGGCTTCCGGGTCCTGCGAAAAGTGGAACAGATCATCCGGGAGGAAATGGACCGCGCCGGCGCCCTCGAAGTGCTGATGCCCGCCCTGCAGCCCCGGGAATTGTGGGAGCGAAGCGGCCGCTACGAGGTGATGAAACCCGTGGTCTACGAGATGGAAGACCGCCAGGGCCGGGCCGTGATGCTCGGGCCGACCCACGAGGAAGTGATCACCGATCTCGCGGCCCGCGAAATCAGTTCCTACCGCCAGCTCCCCAAGAATTTCTACCAGATCCAGACGAAATTCCGCGATGAGATCCGTTCCCGATTCGGCCTGATGCGGGCGAAGGAATTCATCATGAAGGACGCCTACAGCTTTGATGAGAGCTGGGACCGGGCCGAGGAGAGTTACCAGGCCATGTACCGGGCCTACGAACGGATATTCCACCGGTGCGGTCTTCGAACCCTGGCCGTGGAGGCGGACACCGGCGCTATGGGGGGGCGGGACTCCCACGAATTCATGGTGCCGGCGGAGGCCGGGGAAGACGGCCTTGTGGTCTGTGAGGAGTCCGGCTATGCCGCCAACCTGGAGAAGGCCGTCGGCCTGTCGCCTGACTCCGGCGTGTTCGAGGAGGACGTGCCGCCGATCGAAGAGGTGGCCACCCCCGGCAAGTCGACGATCGAGGAGGTCTCGAACTTTCTCCGGGTCGAACCCCGGCGGTTGATCAAGACATTGATCTACCGGGTGGATGGAGAGCCGGTCGCGGTGCTGGTCCCCGGCGATCGTGAACTCAATGAGCTGAAGCTCGTTCACGCCGCGAACGGGGCGGAGGTCGAACTCGCAGACGATGATCTGATCCAGACGGTGACGGGAGCGCCCACCGGGTTTGCCGGGCCGGTCGGGCTCGAGATTCCCATCCTGGCCGATGAGAAGCTCCGGGAGTATGCGGGCGGGGTGACCGGCGCCAACAAGGCCGATACGCATCTTCGCAATGTCGTCATGAGCCGGGATGTCACGGTGCGGACCTTTGCCGATCTGTCGTTTGCCCGGGAGGGCGACCGGTGCCCCCGGTCGGGAGGTCCCCTGCGGGAGTTGCGCGGCATTGAAGTCGGGCATGTATTCAAGCTGGGAACCAAGTACAGCGAGGCCATGGGCGCCCTCTACCTGGATGAGCAGGGCGAGCAGCAACCGGCGATCATGGGGTGCTACGGGATCGGGGTCACCCGGACGCTGCAGGCCGTGATCGAGCAGAGCCACGATGCGGATGGCATCATCTGGCCTATTTCGGTGGCCCCCTATGAAGTGGAGGTGCTGCCGATCGCCGTTCAGCACGCGGAATCCGTACAGTGCGCGGAGGCCCTGGCCCGGGAGCTGGAGGAGGCGGGCGTCGAGGTGCTGCTGGATGATCGCGATGAACGGCCGGGGGTGAAATTCAAGGATGCGGACTTGGTGGGGCTGCCGCTGCGGGTCGGGGTGGGGGAAAAGTCGCTGAAGCGAGGGGTGGTCGAGATCAAAGACCGGGCCACCGGCGAGATGGAGGAGGCCCCGCCGGCCACCGCCGGGGCCCGGATTCTCGAACGGGTGCAGTCCCTGCGGGCCGCCGCCATGCCCGGGTAAGAAGACGATCCCCGACTTGATTCCCGGCCTGCCTCGGGGTACAGATGACCGGTAACGACCGGGTACGCGAGCCAATGGAAAGGATACGGCCATGGCGAGACGGTACGATGTGGAGGGAACCAAGACGTTTTTGATTGCGGCGATCATCTGCTTTGCCATCGGCATCTGGCATGTGCGGGATGGCTGGTGGACACCCGAGCACTTCCAGGAAAAGTATCCGCTGGGGACCGAGAGCTTTTACCTGTACAACAAGATCACCGGGGTGTTGTTTCTGATTGCCTCGGCGGTGTGCGCCTATATCCACAAGGTTGTAAAATAGGGAAACGGACCGTTTATGATTGTCATTCTGCGGGCGGGCGTCGGCGATGAGGACGTCCGGGAAATAGAGCAAAAGGTT
>CAZCOO010000212.1:0-4859 GCA_964500395.1 uncultured Verrucomicrobiota bacterium | reverse complement strand
ATCTGGAACACCTCCTCAATAATGGGGACATCGATCCCGTGCTGCTGGGCGAGATCCCGGGCCACGGCACAGTTCCAGACCCCTTCGGCGACCTGTTTCATCCCGCTCTGGATATCCCGGATGGATTCTCCCCGGCCCAGCCGCTCCCCCACGAGTCGATTGCGGCTGTGCCGGCTGGCGCAGGTCACCACGAGATCGCCCACGCCGCTCAGGCCGGCAAAGGTGAGGGGGTCGGCGCCCAGGGCCTGTCCCAACCGCTGGATCTCGGCCAGGCCCCGCGTGAGAAGAGCCGCTTTGGTGTTGTCGCCGAATCCCAGGCCGTCGCTGACCCCGGCGGCGAGGGCGACGATATTCTTCAGCGCCCCGCCCAGTTCGACGCCGATGGGGTCGGTGGAGGTGTAGACCCGGAAGAGCGGGTTGGTGAGGACATCCTGCCACCAGTCCGCTTCCTCGGCGCGCTCGGCGGCGACGGTCACCGCGGTCGGGACGCGGCGGGCCACTTCTTCCGCATGGCTGGGGCCGGAGAGGACGCTGCAGGAATCCCGTCCCAGGTGCCGGGCGGTGGTGGGGCTGATGCGGTCTCCGCTGTGGGGGTCGAAGCCCTTGGTGGCGCTGCAAACAGGGGCATTGCCCGGGACCCGTCGCTCGAGGGGTGCGAGCGCTTTTTCGATAAAGGCGGAGGGGATGACCACCAGGATGCCGTCGGTATCCTCCAGCGCTTCCGCCGGGTCTGCGGTCCAGAGAATGCCTTCGGGCAGCGGGATGCCGGGCAGGTAGACCGTATTTTCGCCGGCCGCACGGATTTCTTCGATTTCCCCGGCAAGAGGACCGTACACCCGGGTCCGGTGGCCATTCGCCTGCAAAACCAGTGCGAGTGCGGTTCCCCAACCTCCACTGCCGACCACGGTGATGGTGCGCGTGGGGCGGGTCACGGCACGGCTCCCGTGCAATCGGCTGTACGGTTTCTGTGAACCATGGAGATAACCTAACGCGTCCTGCTCCGGGGAGTAAAGGGACGAAGCAAAAGAAATATTCCGCAGGCGAAGTTTGCGGGCGCCTCACAGTCCTCTAACAAACAAGGGGTAAACAAAAGACTCTTTTCGTCAGTATACTTCGTGGAACCCAGTCAGCAAAAACCGAAGGACCTGTATGCGCTCGATTTGTCTTCCCCTTATCTCAGCCGCCCGGCTGCCGGTGATCCTGCTGGCGGTGTCTCTCTGCACCCCCGCCCTGGCCCGTCAAGGCAGTGCGCCCTGGTCCTTCCGCGCCAAGAGCGCTGACCTCAGCCCGGTCAAAGCGTTCCGCGTGCCCGCCATCGATCCGGAGGTCCTGGTGGCCCGGGACGGCGGGAAAGTTCGCACGTTTCCGTTTCAGTTTGCCGAGCCCTACGACACCCTCATCACCTCGGCGGACCGGGGGACCTGGGATGTGCTGGCCGATGGGAGCCGGTTGTGGCGGTTGCGCATCTCCGCCCCCGGGGCGACAGACCTCAACCTCGGCTTCAGTTCTTTCCGGCTGCCGAAAGGGGCGACGATGCACCTGATCGGCGAGGGCCGGTACTACCAGGGACCCTACACGCAGGCCGACAGCGAGCGGCACGGGGAATTCTGGACCCCGGTTGTGCCGGGCAGCCGTCTCACGGTGGAGGTTCATGTCCCCGCGCACGCCGACCGGGATCCCAAGCTCGCCATCCGGCGGGTGGGACGCGGATACCGCGACTTCTTCAAGACGGCGAAGAATGCGCTGCCCAAACAGGGAAGCTGCAACAATGATGTGGTGTGCCCCGAGGGCGACCCCTGGCGCGATCAGATCCGCAGCGTCGCGGTGTATCAACTGGAAGGCTTCTGGACGTGCACGGGGACACTGATTCGGGATGTGCCGGGTTCCTTCACCCCGTATTTTCTCACGGCGTATCACTGCGGGGTCGACGCGAATAACGACTCCTCCATGGTCGTGTACTGGAATTTTGAATCGCCATCGTGCGGGGACCTTTCGAACGGCTCGCTGAACGACAACCAGTCTGGAGCCATCTTCCGCGCCTCCCGGCTGGATGTGGACATGTGCCTGGTCGAGCTGGAAGAGGAGCCGGACCCGGTGTTCGACGTGCACTTTGCCGGGTGGGATCGATCGGGCACCACGCCGTCCGGCAGCGTCGGGATTCATCACCCCAACACGGATGAGAAGGCCATCAGCTTTAATACCGATGCCCTGGCCACCGTGGGAAACTGCATCGACAGCGGCATCAATACTCACTGGGAAGTCGATGACTGGGAGGACGGAACCACGGAACCGGGCTCCTCCGGCTCCGGTCTCTGGAATTCGGACAACAAGCTTCTCATCGGGTTCCTGTCCGGGGGCACCGCCGCCTGCAACAACCCGGGGGGATCGGACTGCTATGGAAAATTCAGCGAGGCGTGGGACGGCCCCTCCGCCTCCCAGCGTCTGCGCGACTGGCTGGATCCCGCGGGGGCGGCGCCCCTGACGGTGAATGGCGCCGACGCCCCCTCCGGCCGGATCGACATCCGCAAGACGGTGTATGCCGGGCACGATGCGGGCGCCGGGGGGGGCGGATCGGACTCCCTGGGGACCACGAACGGGGCGGCCGTGACGTATCACGTCGTCATCAGCAACGCCGGAACGGACGCCCTCTCCAGCGTCCTGTTGGAGGATGACGCGCTCGGGTGGACGGATTCCATCGGGTCGCTGTCCGCGGGCAGTGCCGCCGTTCGGTATCGCGAGACCTTTCTCACCAACTCCATGGTGAACACGGCTGTGGTGACGGCGACATCGGCTTCTTCGGGATCCCTTTCGGCTTCCGACACCGCGGCGGCCGGCGTCGTTCCCGGTGCGCCGGTCCTCCTCGCCCCCCAGGCCGGGGATTTGCTGACCGGCGGGAGCAGCTTCACCCTGCGGTGGAGCACAGGCGGGGTCCCGGCCGGAATCGATATCGAATGGTCCTGGACCGATAATTGCTCCGGTGAAAGTGCGGATTTCTTCGATGATATGGAGAACGGGGTGAACGGCTGGACGACACAAAGCGACGCGGGGGGCGACGCCTGGGGGCAGGTGACGGACCAGGCCTTCAGTCCCGACACGAGCTGGTTTGCCCCGGATGTAGCGAGCATCAGCGATCAGTCGCTGGCGACACCCGCGCTGGCGGTCGGCGACGATGCGTCGCTCAGTATTCGCCATTCCTACTCCATGGAGGAGGGCTTCGACGGGGGCGTCATCGAGATCAGCACCGCGGGCCTGGGCGGGCCCTGGTCCGATCTGGGCAGTGCCGTCACGCAGAATGGATATACCGATACGATCTCGACGGATTACAGCAGTCCCATCGGCGGACAGCCCGCCTTTTCCGGGTCCAGCGGCGGGTTTCTCGAAACGATTATCGATCTTTCGGCCTATGCCGGCCAGACGGTCCATATACGCTTCCGATTGGCCTGCGACAGCAGCGTAGCCGGCACCGGTTGGTGGGTGGATGATGTGGGGGTGAACCTCAGCCCGCAGGTGTGGACGTCCCTCCCTCCGGTCGATGCCGCGCCCGGGCAGGTCGCCTGGACCGTGCCCTCCCCGGCGGGGACGGATTATTGTGTGCGGGCCCGCTTTCTCGCCGCTGATATCGCCGGGCCCTGGTCGACCGGCGGCGCCTTTACGGTGGAGGCAAGCAGTGGGGGCAGCCCCGTGGCCGGGTCGCCCTGGATCAACGAAATCCACTACGACAACGCCGGAACCGACACCGGCGAGGGCATCGAGATCGCCGGCCCCGCCGGACTCGATCTCAGCCCCTTCAGCCTGGTCCTCTATAACGGCAGCACCGACCAGCAATACGACACGCAAGCCCTGAGCGGTTCGATTGACGACGAGAGTTGCGGGTTTGGCGCCGTCTGGTTCGGGTATCCGGTGAACGGGATCCAAAACGGCGCACCCGACGGCATTGCACTCGTCTCCAACGGCACGGACGTCATCGAATTTCTCAGCTATGAAGGCAGCGTTACGCCGGTGGACGGCCCCGCGGCGGGGGTTCCCGGCACCGATATCGGCGTGAGCCAATCCAGCGGCACCGCCCCGTCCAACTCCCTGCAGCGAATCGGAAGCGGCCATGCCGCCGCCGACTTCTCCTGGACCGGCCCCACGGGCAATTCGAAGGGAGACCTGAACAAGGGCCAGACCATCTCGCCCTGTGGCGGGCTCGATGACGATGGGGACGGGCTGCCCAACGCTTGGGAGAATCTCTACTTCGGCGGAACCACCAATGCCGTCGCCGACAAGGACGACGACGGGGACGGGCTCGACAATTACGGGGAGTTCATTGCCGGCACCGACCCCAATGACAGCGACTCCGGGTTCCGGATCCGCGCGTACGAGGGAGCCGATACCGGCGAGATCACCATCCCCGCGCGGGCCAACCGTCAATATGTGCTGTTTGTCTCCACCAATCTCGCCGCGGATTCCTGGCAGCCGATCCGGACCAACGCCGCCCTCTCCGACGGGGATTTCGCCATCGGGGTCACCAATCCGGTCCCGATACGCTACTACCGCGTTCGGGTCGAGCCCGCGCCCTGAGAGAAGTTTTTTCCCTGCATTCCGTTTTTCTCCTTGCAAACGGCCGCCGATTTTCTATGTTCGTCGGTCTCAGTCGACCCGGCTCCGGCCGAAACCGTCGGCTCCCCGGAAAGAAATGGCTATGCGGGGGCGTAGCTCAATTGGTTAGAGTACCAGACTGTCGATCTGGGTGTTGCGGGTTCGAGTCCCGTCGTCCCCGCCATTTCTACTCCCTCTCCCCGTTCTCTGTCCCCGGCGTCTAGCTTGTTTCTGCCGCCGGATCGATGGAGAGAGCCCGCCCTCGGCGGGTATGTCAG
>CAZCOO010000211.1:0-4879 GCA_964500395.1 uncultured Verrucomicrobiota bacterium | reverse complement strand
CTCCCGGAACCATCGACTTCAGCGGCGACAAGATTCTCACCCTCGTTGAGGCCGTGGCCCTGAAAGGCGGCCTCACGGACCAGGCGGACGGAACCAACGTAAAGATTATTCGATGGGAGCCGGGCGGCTCCATGCAGCGCCAGGTGATCACCATCGATGTGCAGTCCATGATGGAATCTCTTGATTTCAGCAATGATCAGTACCTCCGCCCGCGGGATATGATTATTGTCCCCTCGCTCGCCGGAGACGGGGAAAATGAATACCTGGTACTCGGGGAAGTTTCCCAGCCCGGGTTTCACCCCTATACCGAGGGCCTGGACGTGATTCGCGCCTTTACGCGAGCCGGGGGCGCCGGCCGCTACGCCCAGGGGCCGATATGTCGATGAATATCTCTGTGAAAGCGGGCGACATCCTGTTTGTTCCCTCCCGGGAACAGGCAAACAGGGGGAGTATATATCTTCTCGGCGCGGTTCCCAAGCCGGGCCCCGTGCCGCTCCCGCTGGACCGGGAAATTACTGTGGCCCAGGCGGTACTGCAGGCCGGGGGAGTAGATCAATTCGGCAATGACAAAAAGGTCCGGGTACTTCGGGATGCGCCGGATGGCTCGAAGCAAACCATCACGGTAAATATCGCCAGGATTCTCGACACGGGGTTGTTTGAAGAAGATCTGCCCCTGCAACCCGGCGATGTTGTGATCGTCCCGGAAAAAATTATCAGTCTCTAGAGGCAATTCACTGTCATGAAAAATGTTTTAGGCAATCCGGGATCCGCGGGGAGTACTGGAACGGCTCCGGGAACCCCGGCGACGTCGGGATCTTCCGGGGGGCCGGGAACGAGTCCCGGCTTCAGCATCGTCGACCTCAAACAGTATTTTCATATCATCGTAAAGCGAATCTGGTTGGTGGCTCTCTGCTTTGTTCTCGCGCTTTCTGTCATGGTCATCATCCTGGCGCGGGAGGTGCCCGTCTACCGCACCTCGGCTGAAATCCTTCTCAGCAAGGGTCTTCCGTTACCGTCACGACTGGTTCCGGAAGAGACCGAACTCCTGGGCGAATCGGATTATATCTCCACTCAGGAACGGATCATCCGCAGCCCCTTGATCCTGCAGAGGGCCCGGGAGCGTCTGGGGAGGCCGGGCCGGGAAATCGCGGAGAAAATTAAAGACGTATCTGTTGCCAACTTATACAAGACCTCCATTCTGCGGATCCAGGTGTCCAGCTACGAACCGATTATCGGGGCGGAGTATGCCAATGCCATTGCCGAGGAGTATGTGGAATTCAAACAGGAACAACGGATGGAGACGTCGCAGGCGACGGTGATCAGCCTGACCCAGCAGGCCAACCGGATCCGGGATGAGCTGGACAAGGCGGAGGAAAGGTTGCTCGCCTTTGAGAAAGAAAACAGTGTGGTGGCGATCCAGGAGCGCGGGAATATCGCCGCGAAATATCTGGCCAATCTGTCTTCGCGGGCCGCGGGTCTGCGTACCGAGCGAATGCTGCTGGAAGCCCAGCAACCGCTGCTGTCCGGAGCCTCGGACGAGGCGGTATTGACGACCCTCGCATCCCCCTCTTCGCCCCTGTACGGCTCTATCGCCGGACGGTCGGTCGGGATCTCGGCTATCGGCGGCCAGGGCGGCACGAACAACGTCAGCCCCGGGATGTCTGTGGCGAGTGGCGGACCCGCAGCGCTGATTGAGCGGGGAGTTATCCGTCGAAGCGGCTGGGGCAGCTTGAAACGCGAGAAAGCCCACTTGGAAGCGCGTCTGACGGATTTGCGCAGCCGCTTCAAAGATGCCCATCCCGCCATTCAGAATATCCTTCGCGATCTGGAGGAGATTGAACGCGACATCGATGTCGAACTCCAATTTGCCCTTCGGCAGTACTACTCCAAGTTGGAGTCGTTAGACATCCAGGAGGAGGCCGTCCACAAAGCCGAGAATGAGTGGGAGGACGAGGCGCTGGACGTCGCGCGGAAAGGACACGAATACCGCAATCTCCAGCGCAACGTGAATCGCCTTCGCTCCCTGTACGACCTGGTGTTTAACCGCTTGAAAGAAGTGGACATCTCCATCGGAATCGAACCGGAATCCATTCAGATCATGGAGCGGGCCAAACCCGCCCCCAAGCCGGACGAGCCGAATAAAATTCAGCATATCTTACTGGCCGGCCTCATCGGCATCGGAATCGGGCTGGGGTTGGTGTTTGGCATCGAGTTCCTCGACGACAGCATCCGCTATCCCGAGGAGGTGACCCAGGGCCTCGGACTCAATTTCTTCGGCGTCATTCCCGCGGCCAACTGGGACCCCGATGATCTGCGCTCGCACATGCTCTCGAACATCGACCAGAAAAGCGGGCTGGCCGAGGCCTACCGGAATGTGCGGTCCGCCCTGATGTTCAGCGCCGCCCCGGAGACCGTGCGCTCCATTGTCATGACCTCCGCCGTGCCCAAGGAGGGGAAGACCACGACCTGCCTCAACCTCGGGGTGAGTCTGGCCCAGGCGGGCTCCCGCATCCTGGTGGTCGACGCCGATCTCCGGCGCGGCGAGTTGCACAAGTTCTTTGGTCTGGAAGGCGGGCGCGGGTTGTCCGACCTGCTGGTGGGGCAGGCGAAGCCCGAGTCCGTCATTCAGCACACCGGCATTCCGAACCTGGACCTGATCGCCACCGGGCCCTTCCCGCCCAATCCGGCCGAGATCGTCCTTCGACCCGAATTGACCTCGTTCATGGAGTATGCCAAGCGCACCTACGACCGCATCCTGTTCGACTGCCCCCCGGTGATGGCCGTCTCGGAGGCGGGCATCCTGGCGTCGCTGGTGGATGGCGTGGTGTTCGTCGTCTGGGCCGGGCAAACCTCGCGGAAGCTGTCTCAATTGGCCGTCCAGGTGCTCCGGGAGCGGGGGTCGAATATTCTGGGCGGTGTGCTCAACAACCTCGAGTTTGCCCGTGTGGGGTATTATTATTACTCAACCTACTACGGGTATTATGACTATGATTATAAGTATGATAAGCCGGAACCGGACAGCCGGGTCCGCTCCTGAGCGGGGCAAGCGCGAATACACCCGGCTGGTTGTCGAGTGGGGTTGAGAAGATCTGAGGACCCGTAGATGTTGTACCCACGAGCCATGAAGCTTACGGCCAGGGGGGTGTCCCTGTTTGTCGGGGATGCGCTTTGCATCGCCGTATCAATCGTTCTGGCCGCCATCCTTCGCCTGGCTCTTTCCGATGGCCTGATCTATCTGCGGGAGCATATGCTAAGCCTGACCGGATCGGCCTTGATCTTTCTGGTGGTGTTTTATATCGCCGGGATGTACGAGCGCCAGGTCCTGGTGCACAAGAAGAGCACGTTTGCCACGACCTTCATCAGCGTCGGGGTCAGCTTGATCCTGATCATTCTGGTGTTCTACGCAAAATTCGAACTTCACATCGGGCGTGGCATTCTGGCTTTGGCCGCGATCTTCATTACCTTCACGGCCTGGGGCCTGCGCACGTTCTATACCCTGGCCGCCGGCTATGGCTTGTTTACCAAAAACACCCTGATTGTGGGCCGCCGGGAAGAGGCCGAGAGCATCATTCAACGGCTGTCCCGCACCGAGGACTCCGGGTACAAGGTCTTCGGGATCGTGTCCTCCCGGGCCCATCAACCGGGGGAATTCATCTCCGGATACCCCGTCCTGGGGCACCTGGAGAGCCTCCGCGAGTTCGTGTCCGTCTATGACATCGAAACCATCATCGTCGCCTCCTCGGTCACCCGGGAAAAAGCCCTGCTTCGCATTCTGCGCCCGCTCCGCTATGCCGGCGTGCAGATTCTCGATTACGTCAGCCTGTGGGAGGAATTGGCCCAGGAGATTCCCCTCGACTACATCGATGACGAATGGCTCATGCACGCGGCCATGAACAGTTCCCGCATTCACATCCGGAAAATGAAGCGGATCATGGATATCGGCGTGGCCTCGGTGGGGCTGGTCCTCAGCGCGCCGATTTGTCTGGTGACGTCAATCCTGATTAAATTCGATTCGCGGGGGACCGTGTTTTACCGGCAGACCCGCTCCGGTCTCGACAACAAGCCGTACACCGTCATCAAGTTCCGGACCATGAAACAGGATGCGGAACAAGCCTCCGGCGCGGTGTGGGCCAACCAAACCGACTCCCGGGTCACGCGGGTGGGGTACTACCTGCGGAAGTCCCGGATCGATGAGATCCCTCAGCTCCTGAATGTGCTGAAGGGTGAGATGAGCCTGGTGGGCCCGCGGCCGGAGCGGCCGGAGTTCATTGAAACCCTGTCCGAAGCCATCCCGTTCTACAAGGAGCGTCTCCTGGTGCCCCCGGGGGTCACCGGCTGGGCACAGGTGAAGTACCCGTACGCCGCCAGCATTGATGCGGCCCGCCGGAAGCTTCAGTACGACCTCTATTACATCAAGCACATGAGTTTCTTTCTCGACTGCCTCATTCTCCTCCGCACCTTCAAGACCATCATCGTCGGACTGCGCCACAGCGAGGCCCTGCTGCCGGAGGAAAAGGAGCCCGATGATCTCCTTTCGGTGGTCCCGGCTAAACCCGAGCCCCACAAGAGCAATCATCCGGCCTGAGGGCATTGTTTGCTCTCCCCGGACTGTGGCAAGGTGATCCTCTTATGAGCGAAGCGGATGATACACCCCTGTTGTACAGAGAGACGGATGCGGACAAACGCTGGCTCGTCCTGCACGTGCGCCCGCGATGTGAGAAAAAGGTGACACTGTACTGCCGACAGGAGGGGATCGACTGGTATTTCCCCACGCGGCCGCGCGTACACCGATATCAGGGGCGGCGGCGGGTTTTTGATAAACCCTTATTTAGCAGATATGTCTATATCCGCGCAACCTGGGAAGAGAGGCGGATCATGT
>CAZCOO010000210.1:0-4915 GCA_964500395.1 uncultured Verrucomicrobiota bacterium | reverse complement strand
CGGCGGCAGAAACAAGCAATCCTCCCCCATCCTGATCGCACTCTCCCCCTCGCCGTTCCGCGGGGAGCGGGGGCGGGGGCTGTCTCGACAGGCTCGACATGACACGCTCTTGTCGCCGGTCCCCGTCGGCGGCCTTGTTGGGCCCTCTAAACTGCACGTGTTCTGAGCCCGGCGCGTCATGCGCAGGATTGCGCCGTGAAAATCGAGGCGGTCGAATCCAGCCTCTTCCTTCAAGTCTCTCTTGAGGGGGGTACGCACGCATTTGGCATCCGTGCGAATCCGCACCACAGAGAACCCCCGCTGGAGGCTGATCTCAAGCGCTGGATCTCGGTCTCCTGCGCTGGACTCAGTTCGCAATCGTCCGGATCGTCGAGACTCAGGATCAACTCGTGAGCCAAGCGAGCGCGCTCGCTGGCCGACAACGTCATGGCTTCACTACGCACCTTTTCCACTTTTGTCATGTCCGGATAATACCTCCCGCCGATGGCAGGATCCTTCTTCATATCTATTCCTCCGGCTCACCAATAAGTTCAAGCGGCGTCGTCAGGATCGGCACGTGGAGTCCGAGAAGGACGTTGAGGTGTCGGATATGCTCCTGTTTGTTGGCGTTCGCCAGATTTACGGTTGTCATGCAACCATATTCATTTCTTTGCGATTTCGCGCTTGCGTTCGAGCCGGCAGGGGTAAATTGTATGCGCAGTTGCAGGCGTACTGTACAAAAAAAAGGATGCCCGGTTCAGCCCCGAGCGGCGTAAGCGAAAAGGGGACGGCAGAAGCTGCCCCCGATTCTGTGGTAGGCACAGGGTCGCGAATGTCGGCCTTGACAGCAAGGAAAGGTGCCCGGGGCTGACGGGCGAAACGACGAGGTGAAGCATGCCGGAAAGCAAAGCACATACCATCGTGGCCAACCGGCTCGCGCGCCAACTCGGCACCCCGTACAACCGTGGCGCCGGTGCCGATGTCCAGACGCCCAACGCGGCTATTGAGGTAGAAACCGAGAAGACCGTCGGCGATGCCGGCCGTCAGCTCCGGGGGCACCGGAAGCAGGTCTTCGTGGCGGGCACGTCTCAGGCCGCCACCGACGCCGCCCTTGAACGCTACCGGGGCACAAGTATCGGCGTTATGGACCCGAACGGCCGTGTCCTCAAGCCGTCATCGCGCAGATAGGAGATCCGCAGGGCCGGAGGCCGATCCCTCCGGCCCTGCAAAGCAGATATGACAAAACACGTAAAACTCGGCCGGTTCATCGACATACGCACCGGGTATCTCTCCCGCACCAAGGTGGAAGAGGCCCCCGACGGACGGTTCTGCCTTATCCAACTCAGCGATTTCGATGACACCCGCACCACCATGAACCCCGGCACGCTCACCCGTTTCGAGCCCGGTGACCTCCGTAAGGATCAGACCATCCAGCCCGGCGAGGTGCTCTTCCTTGCCAAGGGCGTACACAATTTCGCGTACCACCCGGGCCCGCTCCCGGCCCCGACCCTTGCCGCCGGCTGCTTCTACGTGCTCACGCCGTCCCCGGAGATCACCCCCCAGTTCCTGAACTGGTTTCTCAACCACCCGCACACCCGCCGCGCCTTCGACCGCGTCGCCGGCGTCGGCGCCCGAATGCCCGTGGTCAAGAAGTCGGACCTGGCCGACATCGACGTGCCACTCCCACCGCTCGCCGACCAGGAGAAGATCGTCGAGCTGCATTCCCTCATGACCCGCGAAGCTCAACTTCTTGAACAACTGCGCGAATGCCGCAAGACATTCATCGATGCAATCACAATGGACATCGCCCAAGGCGAAAAAAGAGAGGACGCCCACCATGCCTAACGGACAGATCCGCAACGAGATTTTCAATGTCGTCTGGAGTGCCTGCGACACTTTCCGCGGCGTCATCGATCCCGGCCAGTATAAGGACTACATCCTCACCATGCTGTTCGTGAAATACCTCAGCGACATCCGCAAGTCCAAGCTCGCCGAATACGAAGCCAAGTACGCAGGCAACCAAGTCCGCATCGACCGCGCAATGGCCCGCGAGCGGTTCGCCATCGACGACGACTGCACATTCGATGCGATCTACGCCCAACGTGACGCCGGCGACATCGGCCAGGTCATAAACACTGTCCTTGAGAAAATTGAGGATGCCAACAAATCCAAGCTCCACAACGTGTTCCGGAACATCGACTTCAACAGTGAGGCCAACCTCGGCAAGACGCGCCAGCGCAACCAGCGCCTCAAGACGCTGCTCGAAGACCTCGGCACCGACAAACTCGATCTCCGCCCCGAGCGCGTCGGCCACATGGACATCGTGGGCGACGTGTACGAATACCTCATCGCCCGCTTCGCCGCCCAGGCCGGCAAGAAGGCCGGGGAGTTCTACACCCCGTCGGAAGTCTCCGAGACGCTTGCCCGCCTCGTCGCCCCCGGCGACGGCGACCGCATCTGCGATCCCACCTGCGGGTCCGGCTCGCTCCTTATCAAGGCGGCTCGTCAGGTTCACTCCCCGAACTTCTCCCTCTACGGCCAGGAGATGAACGGCAGCACCTGGGCGCTCTGCAAGATGAACATGTTTCTCCACGCCTTCGATGCCGCCCGCATCGAGTGGGAGGACACTATCCGCGAGCCCCAGCTCGTCGAAAACGATGCCCTCATGAAGTTCGACATCGTCATCGCCAATCCGCCCTTCAGCCTCGACAAGTGGGGCCAGGAGATGGCCGCCGATGACAAGTACGGCCGCTTCAGCCGTGGCATCCCGCCCAAGAGCAAGGGCGACTGGGCCTTCATCAGTCACATGATCGCCACCGCCGTTGAGGGCAAGGGCCGCGTCGGCGTCGTCGTCCCTCACGGCGTGCTGTTCCGGGGCGGTCAGGAAGGCAAAATCCGCGAAGCCGTCATCCGCGAGAACTTGCTCGCCGGGGTTGTCGGGCTGCCCGGCAATCTGTTCTACGGGGCCGGGATCCCCGCCGCGCTCATGATCTTCGACAAGTCCCGCCCGCGCGACGGCCGGGACCCGGTCTTCTTCGTCGACGCCTCCCGCGAGTTCGAGCAGGGCACCAACCAGAACAAACTCCGGCAGGAAGACATGGACAAGATCGTCCAGACCTTCCACGACCGCACCGTTATCGAAAAGTATTCCTACTCCGCCACGTTCGACGAGCTCGAGGAGAACGATTTCAACCTGAACATCCCGCGCTACGTCGACACCTTCGAGCCCGAGCCCGAGGTGGACATGGTCGCCGTCCAGGCCGACATCACCCGCATCGAGGGCGAGTTGGCCGAGACGCAGGCAAAAATGAGTGAGTATCTCAAAGAGCTGGGGTTCATTTCATGAGCGCACATGTTCAGAATACGGGGATATCTATGCATATTGGTGACGACGTGTATACACACCGTATAAAAACTTATAACAAGGCCGATCCTTATTATAGGATAATGCAATATGTTGTAACAAATCCGTCTTCTGTTATAGGATGCCGGCCATGAACAGGAAACTACAGGGCCAATACGAAGCGACCACGACGCTAGGGGAAGCGGTTCGGGCTTTCGTGCCTGCCCCGCTTCCGCCATCGCCATCAATTGACTGGAGTCCGGAACTTCGGACCCGTTTTGAGGAAGCGCTCGTCGCTCTTGGTCGAATCGACAGTGTCGCGATGCTCTTGCCTGACGTCTCCCTGTTCCTGTACAGCTACGTCCGCAAGGAAGCGGTTCTTTCCTCGATGATTGAAGGGACGCAGTCTTCCCTGTCGGACCTCCTCCTTTTCGAACTTGAAGAAGAGCCGGGCGTTCCCCTGGACGATGTACGCGAAGTGAGCAACTACGTGGCGGCCCTGGACCACGGCCTGGCCCGCATCCGGGGCGGATTTCCGCTTTCTCTGCGCCTGATCCGCGAGATCCATGAAAAGCTGCTCGAACACGGGCGTGGGAGCAACAAGCAACCCGGTGAGTTTCGCAGCAGTCAGAATTGGATCGGAGGCACGCGCCCCGGCAATGCGGTTTTTGTGCCCCCGCCACCCGAACAGGTCATGGATTGTATGGGCGCTCTGGAGTTGTTCCTGCACGACCAACCGGAACCCACGCCGCCGCTTCTAAAAGCCGCGCTGGCGCATGTGCAGTTCGAGACCATTCACCCCTTCCTCGACGGCAACGGACGGGTAGGGCGCCTTCTCATCGCCTTGCTTCTGTGCGAGCGCGGCGTCCTGCGCGAGCCGATGCTATACTTGAGCCTCTTCTTCAAAACCCATCGCCAGGCCTACTACGACCTGCTCAACCGCGTCCGCAAAGAGGGGGATTGGGAAGCCTGGCTCGATTACTTCGCCGAGGCCGTCGCCGTGACCGCCGGCCAGGCCGTGGATACCGTGCAGCGACTCGAAACCATGGCCCGAAACGACCGTGATCGGATACAGAGCCTCGGCCGCGCCGCCGGTTCGGCTCTACAGGTGCACCACGAGCTGCTGCGCCGTCCGCTGGCCACCTCGCCGGAGCTGACCCGGCGCACCGGATTGACCGCCCTGACCGTCAACCGTGCGCTCGCGCACCTGGCCAATCTCGGCATCGTCCACGAGCTGACCGGTCACAAGCGCAACCGCATCTTCAGCTACGCCGAATACCTGGCCATCCTCAACGAGGGCACCGAACTGCCGGAGCAAGCCACATGAAACATTGGCCAACAATCGCGTGTTGTCCAAACGGTCGCACTCGTCGGACGGGGCGGACCGGTCCGACTTGTCTGGCGGACCGGGGCCACACAGCCTTCCAAGGCTTGGAACGCCCGGACCCCTTGTTTTCCAGGGATTGGAGGCGGGCATGAAAGACCCGAACGAGAATAGACCGGGGTACAGGAAGACCAAGGTGGGGTGGATTCCGGAGGAGTGGCGCGAATCAACTGTGGGCAAGTGTTGCCACATCAGGAATAGTCTACGAC
>CAZCOO010000209.1:0-4940 GCA_964500395.1 uncultured Verrucomicrobiota bacterium | reverse complement strand
CGCCGGGGGACGCACGCCGTACAACGGCGTGGCTACAGGGAGGTACGCGTTCGACAGGGGGTCGGGCGGAGGGATTCCGCTTCGTCCAGCCGGGGGTGGCCCGTGCGGAGGTCCTCGCGGGTGACGCCCCGCCCTTCGTTCATGCCGTCGAGGGCCTGGAGGGTGGCGGTGACGGCATGGAGGCAGGCGAGGACGTCGCCGGTGTGTCCGGTTTCGCTGATGGTATGCATGTTGCGGATGGGGATGCCGAGCGACGCGGCGGCCGCATCGACGGAGGCGAGGACGGCCGCCATGGCGTCGGTGCCGGTGTCCCGGCCGGCGGGGCTGCGCTGGAAGGGGATGTCGCGCTCGCGGGCGGCCTGTTCGATACGGGCATTGAGCCACTCGCTGGCAATGGAGCCGGTGGTAAAGGTGAAGCCCCCGCCCATGCACTGGGGGTTCTGGCGTTGCTCGGCGATGCCGGGGGCGGCCCGGAAATCGTGGTCGACATCGATGCCGAGGAGGATGTCCGGGTGGAGTTCCCCGGCGAGGACCCGGCTGCCGAAGCGGCCGATCTCTTCGTACGCGGCCACGGCAAACAGCACGCGGAGGTTTTTCAGCCCGCCGGACTGGGCGATGAGGCGGGCGGACTCCGCGGTGACAAAGCTGCCCAGGCCGTTGTCGAGATAGGCGCCGTAAAAGGTATTTTCACTGAAGCCGTGGCGGATGGGGCGGTGGAGGAGGATGTGGTCGCCGGGGCGGATGCCCAGCTTCTCCACCTGCTCTTTGGGGGTTTCGCCGTGGATTTGCAGCTCGAGATAGAGCATCTCCGGTTTGATGCCGCTCTCTCCCTTGCGGAGGGCGGGTTGGGCGAAGTGAATCGCACCCACGGCCTCCAGGGTGCCGCCGTCCAGCACGCGGTAGTGGCCGGGGCGGGCGGGGTCCTCGCTGAACAGGCGGACTTCATGGCCGAGGAGGGTGGTGGGCAGGAAGGAATCGCTGTTGACCCAGACCTTTCCGTCATCGCCGATGCTGCGGACCTGCAGGCGGATTTTGTCGGCGTGACCCACGATCATGGCGGTGGGGCGCTCGGGCTCATCCGGGTGGGTGTCGAGCACGAGGCCGGCATTGCCTTTGAAGGTATGGAGCCCCCAGGGCTCGGGCATGAAGGACTCGTAGAACGGCTGCAGCACGCCCTGCGTCATGGCGCCTTCCAGGCCGATGGGGCTGGGGGCGGCCAGGATGCGGCGCATCAGGTCAAACTGTTCCTCGGGCATGGGGCGGGCCCAGGGTCGGGCCGAATCTTGCTCGCTCATCGCGGTCCTCCGATATGGGTGCAGAGCCCCGAACCCTATCGAAAGGGACGGGAGAGTACAAGGAGGGGGATTGCGGAAAGGGCAATGTGCGGGAGCGGAGCGTCGGTTTGCCGCGCGGGAAGGCATGGGGAGGTTGCAGAAATCAACCTGCTTGTGCCGGGAACACGAAGCGGGCGTGTATGCGGGGCGCACCGGGCGGTTGACCGCGCCACCTTGGCCTGATACTTGTTGAGGGGTCTTCCCGCGACTCGTTTTCGGAAACCGGCGAAGCGGCGGGACGCGGCAGCGGTCGCACATGCGCCGGGGGAGCCCTTCAGTGAAAAAGAAAATGTTTCATGCCCGATGCCTTGTGATGACTGCCGGGGTCGTCCTGTTGAGTTTTTTGCCGGGAGCGGGCATCGCGCCGGCCCCGGCGGCGGAACGGGCCGATCTCTCGGAAGAGGCCCGCGCCCTTCTGCCGGAACAGAACCGGGTCATCCTGCACCTTGCGAATCAGACGAAGGTGGGCGGGGCCCTGGTCTCGCAGACCAACGGCCTGATTACGCTCCGGGTCGACCGGGAGCGCGTTTCATTCGATCGCGAATATGCGATGGAGAACGTGGAGCGCGTCGAACACGTGGATGTCTGTACCCTGTTCCGGGACGCGCTGGCTGAATACGAACTGGATCCCCGGAAGACCTTCGAGGAGGCCTACTACACGCGGGCGATTGACTTTTTTGATGAATTCCTGGCGGTTTGTGACGATGCGGAGGGGACGGAGGCGATTCGAGAGAGGCGGGAGGCCTTTGCCCGGGAACGGGCCTACGTGGCACTGGGGCTCAAACGCATCCAGGGAGAGTGGTTGACTCCGGTTGCGGCCGCGGTGAAGACGTTCGACCTGTTCAGCCGGCGACTTTCCCGAATGGAAGAGGAGATGCCGAAGATCGGGACCTCCGGATTTCGAGGGCCGGACCGGGCCGAGACGTACTATGAGAGGTTGAAGAACGGTCGTCGCGAGGTGGCGCGCCGTCTGCCCGCCATGATCAATAAGTGGATTCCCCGGTTGCTGCAGGACAAGCGATTTGACGATGCGGTGGCCGAGGTGACGGCGTTCCAGGATTTCTTCCTCACACGGCTGATTCGCAGTGAGGCGAGCGGCGAACGAAGCGGAGACATGCAGGAAGCCTTTGCGGAGATGGATTTCGGTTATATCGCGCGTCTGCAAACCCGCGTTCTGGATGCGTACTACGCCCAGACCGCGCCGGAGGAAACGGAGCCGCCGGCCGATATTCCGGAGGGCATGGCGTTCGTGCCGGGCGGGTACTTCCTGCTCGGGAATCCGGAGGGCGAGTTGCAGGATCCGACTTTTCCGCCCCGCATCGTGCGGGTTGATCCGTTCTTCATAGACCGATTCGAGGTGTCCAATGCGGAATACCGGGAATTTATCGAACACATCCGGTCTACCGGGGATACGTCGATGGAACACCCCGAAGCGCCGCCGATGAAAGAGCATGCCCCGGAGGGGTGGGCGTCTGAGGCACTGGACAGTCCGGAGCAACCTGTGGCGGGGATTGACTGGTACGATGCCTATGCTTACGCCAAGTGGGCGGGGAAGCGGCTTCCGACCGAGGCGGAGTGGGAACTCGCGGCCAAGGGATATGAGAACAGGCTGTATCCGTGGGGGGAGACCCCGCCGGCCAAAACGGTCATCAATACGCCGGGGGGGCGCAGCTTTCTCGCCGCTGAACTGGATCGCATGGACCCAAAGCCTGTACCGGAACCCAAGAGCAAGGGGTTGCTGGGAATGGGGGGCAAAGAGGAGCCGGTGGGGCCCGCTCCCTCGTGGTCCTTTGCCGAGACCCTCTGGCCGGTCACCAACCGCTGGGCGCCCGGTGCCACAGCGCTGGTCCTGGAGGGGCAGGTCGAGACGGAGAGTCCCTTTGACCTGCTGCATGCGGGGGGGAATGTGGCTGAGTGGGTCGCGGATGTCTACGATCCGGATGGATACAGCCGGTTGTCCGTCGAGAACCCGCTGGCCGCCGGCGAAGGGGCTGCTCATGTGTATCGAGGCGGGTCCTACGTCACAAAGAACGAAGAGATGTTGAGGTCGACGGCGCGGGGGTATCCGGAATCGGACGAAGAACAGGACGGGCTCCTGGACGGCCGGCCGGCGATAGGCCTGCGCTGTGTACAGCCGGTTGACCGGGAATGACTCGGACGGAGCCCGGACGACACCGGGCATTATTCCCGTTCCGGCGAAGCGCTCAGCAACTCCGGCAACGTGCGGATGAAGGCCCGGATTTCATCGCGCACCCGACGGTAGATGGCGAGGGTATCCTCCTCGGAGGCGGCGTCGCGGGCGAGGCGGGGCGGATCGTCGAAGCTGCGGTGCAAACGGCGGGTGCGGGCGGGGAAGGCGGGGCAGGTCTCGTGGGCGTTGTCGCACACGGTGACGACGCAGTCGAAGTGGGAATCGTCCAGATCATCGAGGGTCTTGCTTCGATGCCCGGAGATATCGATGCCGATTTCGTCCATGACGCGCACCGCCCACGGATTCAGTCCGTGCGACTCGATCCCGGCGGAGGAGACGCAGAGCCGGTCGCCGCATTCATGCCGGCAGAGGCCTTCGGCCATCTGGCTGCGGCAGGAATTGCCGGTGCACAGAAACAGAATGCGCGGGCGTTCGGTCATGAGTCTCTCCCCTCCGCGCCGGATGCGCCGGGGCTCTGAATGAAGCGGTACACGGGGCCGGCCGCCAGGGCCCCCATCACGGGCGCGACCACGTACAACCAGAGTGCGTTCCAGGTGCCGGAGGCCGCGGCGGGCCCGATGGAGCGGGCCGGGTTCATGGAGGCGCCGCTCACCGGGCCGCCCGTGAGGGCCGCCAGGGCGACGGTTCCGCCGACCGCGACGCCGGCCATAATGCCTTTCTCCATGTGGCCGGTGGAGACGTTCAGGATGACGAACATAAGCAGAAACGTGAAGGCCCCCTCCATGGCGAATGCGCGGGAAACGGAATCGGCCGGAACCGTGGACCCGAGCGCATCGTGGGCCGGGAAGATCGCCAGCATGAGGTGCCCCGCCGCCAGTGCGCCGATGAGCTGGGCCGTGATATAGGGGGCGAGCTTGGCGGCCCGCAATTGCCCGGTGAAGAAAAATCCCAGCGTGACGGCCGGGTTGATGTGGGCGCCGGAGATGTTTCCGATGGAGTAGATCATGGCCATCACCACCAGGCCGAACACCATGCTGATGCCGACATGGCCGAGAAGACCGCCGTACAAATCGTTGACGACGATGGCGGTACAGCCGGCAAAGGTCAGCGAAAAGGTGCCGATCCCTTCCGCGCCCGCTTCTTTCCAGAACGTCCTCATAGTCCCCCTTCGCGGATGTGAGCTGGTCAGGCTAGCGACGGCTTGGCGGAATGGCCAAATAAATTGTGTTAGAAATCTGTGTGTCCGCGCGCGGGCCGGCTCCTCGGCCGAATCGAGACTCTTCGACTTCGCTACGAGTGACGGGGGAAAAACGGTTGGAGTGGGAGGCGATGTTCCGCCGGGGGGGGCTGCTCGTACGGGCCCCGGATCATTCGGAATCACTCGGAATCGTAATCTTTCTCGTACTCATAATCGGATGTAAGTGAGGGTGCCCCGGGCTATTGACGGTCGTCCC
>CAZCOO010000208.1:0-4971 GCA_964500395.1 uncultured Verrucomicrobiota bacterium | reverse complement strand
TGTAGCCTCGCCGTTGTACGGAGGTTTCTCCTTCGAGGATTCTTCGGAGTGACAGAAAGGAGGGAACCCGGGGAAATGTGGGGTGAGAGACGGGAGTTGAACCCGCGACCTCCAGGGCCACAACCTGGCGCTCTAACCAACTGAGCTACTCTCACCGTCGGTGTGGAAGCAGGAAACGATACCGGCGCGGCGGGGCGGGTCTCAAGTCTTTTTTCTGCAGGCGGCGCAAATCCCCGAGAGCGTGATCTCGTGCCCGTGGACGAGAAATCCCGGCGGGGCCAGTGTTTCGATGTTGTCGGCACAGCCGGGCACTTCGTAGACGCGCCCGCAGCGGGTACAGACGAAGTGATGATGGTGGGCCAGGTCGGCCTGTTCGTAGCGGGTGGAGCCGCCCGGGATGGGCACGGCGACGACGGCGTTCTGTTCCTGCAGGCGGTTGAGCGCACGGTAGACGGTGGCCAGGCCGAGTCGGGGGACGGCGCTCCGGGCGCGCTCGAGGATTTCCGCCGGGGTGAGGGGACGGTCGGTGTCTTCCAGGACGGCCTGGATGGCATCTTGTTGCTGTGTATGCCGTTGCATGGGGTTGCGACTTGTATTTTGGCGGCGGATTTGGTTTGTGCAGTATGGCACTGGCTCTATCACGGGGCGGGCGCACAGACAAGGCGAAGGTGGGGGTGTACCTCGCGGATGGAAGGGGTTTTTATGGCGGCCGGGGAATTGGGCGATCATCAGAAGTTGAAGAAGGAAATCGGTCTGTTCGGGGTGTTTGCCATCACGATGGGCACGACGCTGGGGGCGGGGTTCTTCCTGCTGCCGGGGTTGGCCGTGGTGGAGGGCGGCCCGGCCATGATCCTGGCGTACCTCGTGGTGGCCATCCCGCTGATTCCGGCGATGCTCAGTATTGTAGAGCTGGCCACGGCCATGCCGCGGGCCGGCGGGGCGTACTATTACCTGGACCGCAGCATGGGGCCGCTGGTGGGGACGATCGGGGGGATCGGGATCTGGATGGCGCTGGTGCTGAAGACCTCTTTTGCCCTGATCGGGATGGGGGCGTACATCGCGCTGGTGGCGCCGTGGCTGCCGCTGGTGCCCCTGGCCGCGGGGCTGACGGTCCTGTTCGCGGCCATCAATCTGTTCGGGGCCTCTCATGCGGGAAAGCTGCAGGCGATCCTGGTTGTGATCCTGCTGCTGGTGCTGGTCTTTTTCTCGACGGCGATTACGGAGATCGAGCCGGTGCATTTCCGCGGCTTCTTCGACAAGGGGTGGGAGGCGATCCTGGCCACCAGCGGGCTTGTGTACGTGAGCTACATCGGGTTGATCAAGCCGGCGAGCGTGTCGGAGGAGATCAAGGACCCGGAGAAGAACCTGCCGCGCGGGGTGTTTCTCGCGTTTTTCATGGCAATGATTCTGTACGCGGTGGGCACGACCATCATGCTGGGGGTGACGGGACCGGAGCGCCTGGCGGGGGACCTGACCCCGACGGCGACGGCGGCGGAGATCGTGTTTGGTCCGTGGGGGGCGCGGTTGATCGCGGTGGCGGCGATCTGCGCCTTTGCTTCGGTGGCCAACGCGGGGATCCTCAGCGCCAGCCGCTACCCCCTGGCCATGAGCCGCGACCACCTGTTGCCGCCCACACTGCGGGCGTTGAATGAGGGCGGCCGGCCGGTCCCGTCGATCCTGCTCACGACCGGGGCCATCCTGCTGTTTGTGGTGGTGTTCGATCCGACCAAGATCGCCAAGCTGGCCAGCGCGTTTCAGCTCGTGATGATTTCCCTCCTCTGTTTTGCGGTGATCGTGATGCGCGAAAGCCGGATCGATTCGTACGATCCCGGCTTCCGGTCGCCCTTGTATCCGTGGATGCAGATCGTGGGGGTGGTGGCGCCCTTCGTCCTGCTGCTGGAGATGGGGGTGCTGGCGATTGTCTTTACGTTTGCCATCATCGGGCTCGGCATGTGGTGGTACTTTTATTATGGACGCCCGCGCATCCAGCGGGCCGGGGCGATCTACCACATCTTCGAACGGCTCGGCCGCGAGCGCTACGTCGCCCTGGACGTGGAGTTGCGCGGCATCATGAAGGAGAAGGGGCTGCGCGATGAGGACCCGTTCGATGACATCGTGGCCCGGGGGCGCATCCTGGATCTGCGCACGGCGGCGGATTTCGAGGATGTGGCCCGCCAGGCGTCGGTGATGCTGGCCGAGCGGGTGGAGGCCACCCCGGACCATCTGCTGGAAGGGTTTTTGCGGGGGACGCGGGTCGGTGCCACCCCGGTGTCAAACGGAGCCGCCCTGCCGCACCTCCGGCTGCCGAATATGCCGGCGCCGGAGCTGGTCATCGCCCGTGTGCACTCCGGCCTGAAGCTGGATGTGGTGGATGAATTCGGCGAAAGCAAGCCGATGGACGAACCGGTGCACGCCCTGTTTTTCCTGGTGAGTTCGGAGGAGAATCCCGGGCAGCATCTGCGAATCCTGGCGCAGGTGGCGGGACGGGTGGATGACGAGTCCTTCATTCCGGAGTGGCTCCGCGCCGAGAGCGAGCAGGACTTGAAGGAGCGCCTGCTGCGGGCGGAGCGGTATGTCTCCATGCGCCTGGAGCCCGATGGGCCGACGGCCCCGCTGGTGGGGTTAAAGCTGGCCGACTGCGACCTGCCCCAGGGGTGCCTGATTGCCCTGATCCGTCGCGGCGATCTGACGTTTGTGCCGTTCGGCAGCACCCAGCTCCGGGCCGGCGATCGCATCACGGTGATCGGCGATCCGGAGGCGATCCGGGAGTTCAGCCGGGTTTACAACTGATTCTCGGGGCTGGCCGGCACGAGGACGCGCAGGGAGCGGGGGCGGATTTCGATGGTCATATCCCGCACATCCTGCATCAGCTCGCCGTCGAGCTGCACGGGGCCGGGGTTGTCCCGGTGGACGGAGAGGGTGCGGAATTTGGTCGTCTGCACGTCCTTCACTTCATCCACGGAGCCGTCGAACAGGCGGTGCATGTTGGGGATCACGCGCGGGACGGCCTCGCGCGCGACCGTCACCAGCTCGAGGTAGCCGTCATCCGGTGAGGCGTGGGGGGCGATGCGGGCCCCGCCGCCGAACTGGGTGAGGTTGGCGATGGTGAAGACCATGGGGTTGCGCACCTCGAACGGCTCGCCGTCGTCGAGGCGGGCGACAAACGGCTGCGGGGTGTAGCCGAGAAGGAATTCGTACATGGCGGAGAAGACGTAGGGCAGCACGCCGCGGAGCGGGGAGCGCTCGAAGGTCCGAACGATGGCCGCATCCCAGGCGAGGCTGCAGGTAACGAAGAAGGGGAGGCCGTTGGCGAGTCCCACATCGATGAGGCGGGGAGCGGCGTGGACCAGGGCGTGTGCGGCCTCTACGGGGTCCAGGGGGATGCCGAAATGGCGGGCAAAGCCGTTCCCGCTCCCGGTCGGGATCACGCCGAGCGCGGTGCGGGAGCCCATGACTTCGCTGCCGATGGAGTTGACCATGCCGTCGCCGCCCACGACCAGAATGGTGTCGATGCCGTCGCGGATGGCCTGGCGCGCCTTGTGCCGGCCGTCGGCCGGGGAGTTGCTGAATTGGAAGGTGAGCTCGATATCCGGCACGTCCCAGGTTTCGATGAGGATGTCCCGCACCTTGTTCTGCGAGACGCCGGAGCCGGACCGGAGGTTGATGAGGACGCGTACGCGGCGAATGCCGTTCGCCGACGCCGGGCCCGGTCCCGGGCGGGCGTCGTGTTCGGGCTGTGGGCGATGGCTCATCGAGATCATGTATAGCGTTTCTGTGCGGATCGGCCAAGGAAACCACGGCCGGGGCCCGCGATGGTCATAGGGCGCGGGCGCGGGTGCGGTCTCCGGATTCCGGCGCGCATCAGCCCAGGGCCGGCTCGCCGAAGGCGCCGGAGGCGGGGCGCAGCGGACGGGCGCCGGCCGCCGGCATGCGGCCGGTTTCCGATTCCTCCAACCAGTGCACGACGTCGATTTCGCCGTCCGGGTGTTCGACCAGGGCCGTGCAGTTCTCCACCCAGTCGCCGGAATTGAAATAGGCCACGGGATTGCGCCCGCTGTTTTGCGCGTGGTGGATGTGCCCGCAGATGACGCCGTCCACGCCGCGCGCCTGGGCGGTTTCGGTCATGAAGTCCTCGTAGTGCTGAATAAAGTTGGTGGCTTTCTTCGCCTTGTCTTTGACCCAGGAGCAGAGGGGGAGGGTGTTTCCGGTCAGCGGGCGGACGAGCCTATTGATGACGTGATCGAGGCGGTAGAGGCCTTCGTACAGGGCCTCGCCCACGGCATAGGCGGCCGGGTGGCACGGGTTTTGCCGCTCGTAGGCATCGCCGTGGATGACGAGCATGCGGCGGCCGTCGGCCAGGGTGTGGACGGCTTCGGCCTCCAGGCGGATGCCCTCGATGTTCAGGCCGATGAAGGTCCGCAGAAAGGCATCGTGATTGCCGGGCAGGTACACCACGCGGGTGCCCTGCCGGCTGAGTTCGAGGATGCGGTGGAAGACCTGCATGGACCGCTCATCCCAGTACCAGCGGCGCCGGAGGCGCAGGCCGTCGACGATGTCGCCCACGAGATAGAGGTATTCCGGGTCGTGATGATCGAGGAACTCGAGCAGCTTATCGGCCCGGCTTTGCCGAATGCCGAGATGAACGTCGGAGAGCCAGATCGTGCGGACCTTGCGCGGGAACGTGGGGTTCATGGGCTGTATCCTTTTTGCGGTCGACTCCGGTTGTTCCTTGTGACTCCACGAATCGAGGTCACCCTAAGCAGATGATGTTAGGGCGGCATTACCGGCCGATTTGAATTTCATATATTGCCCGGTGCCAGCCTGTTGCCGAGTTATCAACAGGGCTGCAAAACAAAAAACAGACAGGAGAATCCGCCCCGCATAAAAGAGGGCGGGACAGGCTCGGGGGATTCCTCGACTCCGCTCGGAAGGACCGATGGCCGAGGGCGCGGTGTTGGCAGAAACGGTGCA
>CAZCOO010000207.1:0-4975 GCA_964500395.1 uncultured Verrucomicrobiota bacterium | reverse complement strand
ACGCAGGTCGCGAGGGGCGCACGGCATGCAATGCCGTGGCTACAGGGACCGGGATCGTTCCGGCTCATGTCTTTTTGTTTCGAGGGGATCGGGGGCTGCCCTTGCCGTTGGAGTTGTGGAGGAGTCTGTCGCAATTGCTGTGGGGCAAGGCAACGGAGAAGGGGAGCCCCCGGCGACACGAACGTGGCGGGCGGAGTCGGGGACCGTACGGGGCCGCACAGCGCCGCGGGCGGGTGGACTAGTCCGCGGAGTCCGGCGGGGCGTAGGGATAGTGCATGGTGAGTTTGTGGTCCCGGTGCGCGTGATGCGTGATGTGAATGGCGGGATGGTGCTCGCGCTGCTCAAGGTAGTGCGGCACGGCGCAGTGGTACTGGATAAACCGGCTGAACAGGGTGTGAAGCTGCCGCCGCAGGGGTTCGTCGATGTTTTCGCCGATCAGATAGTACCCCACCCCCCGGTCCAGCAGCTCCATCGGTTGCGTTTGCGAAGAGCCGAACGAAAACAGGATATCGAAGCGCACACCGTTGCTTCGCGCCAGCCAGAGCTTGACCGGCTTTCCCCGGACAAGGGCTTGCACATCGTCGGAAAACTCGTCTACGGAATAAACATCGGGCCGATTTGTCTCGATCATCGTCCCCTCTCCTTCCCCCCGGATAAGGACCCATATTCTTTGTTTCTACCTTCACGGCGGGTCGCCGGGTTCGCGGGGGGCAGCCCCCCGATGCGGCACGCCGCCGTCTTCTCCTATCAAGATACACGGGACGGGCCGGTTTGTAGAACGGCGGGGCCTCCGCGCTCAGGGCGCGGGCCGCCGGGGGGCGTCCCTCTTGAGAATGCGCGGGCGCTTCATCCGGGGGAACGAGGTATCCGCCATATTCGCCTCTTCCAGCGCGCGCCGGTACCAGGCGGGATCGAGCACGCCTTCGATGAGGACTTCGTACACGGTGATGCGCGAGGCGAGGGTCGCCAGCCCGAAATGAAATCCGCCAGGGGGGAGGTCCGGCTGCAACTCCCAGCGATGACCGTTCAAGGAATAGGCCAACGTCTTCCCATACCGGGCCAGGGACCCGGAAAGCGGATCGCCGGAAGAAAGCTCGAAGGGTTCTTGCAGGAGGGGAATGTTCCCCCCGGCCCGGCTCCGCTGGAGGACGAGTACGTCTTGCCCCCGCCGCGCCCCCGCGATCGCGCGGACGAATCCGTTCGTGGCCGCCAGCACGGCTTCAAAATTCTGCCGCCCGTGCTCGCCCGCAAACAACATCTTCCCGCGTTTCAGCAGGGGGGCGAACCGCACGGCCATCTGCCCGCCGGGGGGGGAGGCGGATATCTCCAGGCCCTCCTTCTCCAGGCTGCGCCGGGTCTGGATTTTCGATGACAGTCGCCGCATGACGGGCCAGTCCAGCAGTTCTTCCTCGTTCTCGAAGCGGTACCGAACGGAGAAGGCGAGCGTGTCCGGGTCAAAGGATTCGACCTCGCCATGGAGGAGGTCGGGAAAGTCCGGCGCCAGCCGCGTGCGGCCGGCTTCTTCGACGGTCTCGATCAGGGCCTGGTGTTCGGCCAGCGATTCGGTGTCCGCGAAACGGGTCTGATAGGCCTCCAGCTCCTCGAGGGTTGCCTCCAGCCGCGCATCGGGGACGGGGGTCTCCCGGAGGACGGCCGTCACGGAATTGGTCGCAAGCACCTCGGCCGGCGGCAGGTCCGCCCGGGCAAGCAAGCGATCCAGTTCGCGCCGGGCCAGGGCCTCCCGCTCCGACATCATGCGCCGGTCCAGTGTGTCCAGCAACCGGTCGGAAAACGGGTCCGCATAGGCAAACGCATCGCGTGCGTTTTCCAGACGCCCTTGCTCCGCCTGCCAGATACCCTCCCACAACGCCTTGGCCGACGGGTGCAGCGCGGAGAGGCGCCGCCGTCTTTCGGCGTGCGAGAGATCGCCGGGACCAAAGCTGTGCTCGACGTATCCCCCCGTCACTTCCCGGCGGGCCAGAACCGTGCCGTTGGTCACGCCGGTAATGGTGAAGGTGTACTTTTTCCGCCCCAGGACCACGTCGGTCTGCTCGCCTTCGAGCGCCCGGAATTCATCGAGAAGGAGGGACTCTACATCCCGCACCTGTCTCAGAATGTCGAGGGCATTGGTCTCCCCGTAGGCCCCGGGCGTCTCCCGCAAGTGGTCCAGGGCGGTGGCGACCCGCCCCGCGAAGAGGTGTTCGGCGACCTGCCGGGCGACCTGCTCGCGCTTCTCGGCCTTCCGTTGCTCCCATGCCTGCCGCTGCTCGAGCAGGGCCTCCCGCCGGTCGGCGAGAACCGGCTGCAGGTCGTCCGCGAGCGGGCCGGTGTATGTCTCCAGCAGTTCCACGGCCTCGGCAAAGCCGCCCGTCTGGGCGAGGGCACTCGTCCGTTGATCCAGCTCGGCGAGGATGTCGTCCCGGGCCGCGTCGCGGGCCCGCCGCAGGCGATCGATCTCGACATCGGCCATGATCTCGTACCGGGTGCCGGCGAGGGTTTGCGCGACTTTGCGGTAATTCGCCATGGCGCGTTCGTAATTCCCGGTTTCCTGCATGACGCGCGCCCCGTAGGAGGCGGCAAAGCGCCACAACTCTTCCGGTTCCTCCCGCGGACCGGCGGGGGCGGCCTCCGGTTCCGGGTCGCCCTCGTCGTTGTCAGCGCGGGCGGCCTCGTCCGCGAGCGGCGGCGCCTCCGGGGCGGGGCTCTCCTGCACGGGCCCGGCGTTCCGGCCGGGTGCGCCCCGGTCCGGCGGCGGGCCGGAGGGCGTTTTGTCCCCGCCGCCGGAGAGGAGCATGCCCACCGCCAGCAGCAACACGATCCCCGCGACGAGGGCGGCCTCCGGACGGCTCAACCATTCCCGCGCCCGGATCCCGAACGTCTGGAGCCGGGCCTGGAGGCTCCGCGGCCGAACCGGGGTCGGCTCCTGGAGCAGACGCTTGGGTCCGGCATCCTGGTGATCCGCCTGTTCCCGGCTGTACGCGCTGTCTTTGGCCACCTTGGTGAGCGGAAAGAACCCGGCAAGAACGCGGTCGATATCCAGCAGGGTCTGCTCCCAGTCGGCCGGCCGGGAGCGCCGGTCCTTGGCCATCATGACCTCGATCAAGGCGGCGCAGGGCTTCGACAGCGACGGCACCGCGTCCCGGGGATCGGGCAGCGGGTCGGAGAGGTGCCGGGTCAGGATCCCCATGGTCGTTTCGGCATCATACGGGGTGGCGCCGGTCACCAGGTGGTAGAGGGTCGCGCCCAGGGAATAGATATCCGACCGCTCATCGGGGGACTTCTCCCCCCGCACCAGCTCCGGACTCACGTAATAGGGCGTTCCCAGGAAGGTATCGGACTGGGTCTTGTCGGCGCTGCGGTCGCGCAGGCTCTTCGAGATCCCCATATCCATGAGCAGGACGTTGCCGTCCCGGGCGATCATGATATTCCCGGGCTTCAGGTCCCGGTGCAGCAATTGGTACTGGTTCCAGGCATATTGAAGGGCCAGCGCGATGGCCCGCACGATCCGGAGCGCCTCCTTTTCCGGGATGCGCTTGTCCCGCAGCAGGCGTCGATCCAGGGATTCGCCTTCCACATAGCCGGTCGCCAGGTAGTAGAGCCCTTTATCGACCCCGGCATCGTAGGCGGGGACGATATTGGGGTGGTTGAGCCGGGCGGCGATCTTCGCCTCCTGCAGAAACCGGTCCACAAACCGCTGGTCCTGGGTCAGCGCCGGGGTGAGGATTTTGAGGGCCACCGGGCGCTCCATCATGAGCTGTTCGGCCAGCCAGACCTCGCCCATGCCCCCCGTGCCCAGGCGTCGGTTGATACGAAAGCCGGCGAGCCGGAATCCGGCATGGATCCCGAGCATCGGGACCAGGGTGGTCCGTTCGCAATGCGGGCATTCAATCCGCCATCCCGCCATATCCTCATCGGCTTCAATCTTGTTGAAGCAATGCCGGCACCTGAACTTGATCGTCTTCATGGTTATGCTGACGCGTTCTCCCCACCAACTGACTGCACGTGCACGTCGTGATCGGGTAGCCTACCCGTCTTGCCGCGGAAAGGCCAAGACAGAGTTCCCCCGGTCGCGAAGATTTCCCGGCACCGGGGCTTGTTTCTTTTCCATTGCCTGCGCCTCCCCGCTCCCGCATCATCCGCCTGCTGCCCTGAGGGGCCGATCCGGAGAGGCCGCGACCCATGCGTACAAAGGAGACTGTGCCCGAATGAACCACATCTGCGTCTTTTGCGGGTCTCACGAGGGGACCCGGGCCGGGTACCGCGAGGCGGCCGTCGCGCTCGGGGGGCTCATCGCCCGGCGCGGGTGGACCCTGGTCTACGGCGGCGCGTCGGTCGGCTTGATGGGCGCCCTGGCGGATGCCGCCCTGGAGGGCGGCGGCGAGGTGATCGGCATCCTCCCCGCAGCGCTGCAGGATCGGGAAATCGCCCACCGGTCCCTGACCGAGCTGCGGCTCGTCGACTCCATGCACGCCCGGAAACAGGCCATGGCCGATCTGGCCGATGCCTTTATCGCCCTCCCCGGCGGCATCGGAACGCTCGAAGAACTCTGCGAAATGTTGACCTGGTCCCAGCTCGGCCTCCACCACAAGCCGGTCGGCATCCTGAACGTAGAGCATTACTACGACCCCCTGCTCGCCCTCATCGACAACGCGTTTCGCGATGGATTCATCCGGGAAAAGCATCGCCACCGGTACCTCGCGGAGGAGGACCCCGCCCGCCTCCTCGATCGGCTGGCGGGCCATCACCCGCCGGCCGGGCCGCAGGTGCTGCAGCCGGGCGAAGGGTAGACGGGCGCCGGCCGGGACGGTTCCTCCCGCGGCCCGGCGCTCTCAATCTTGACGAAGCGCTCGAAATACCGAACTATCGGTCCATCAAGGGGAGGATTGAACATGACCAACACCGTGAAGAATTCGTTTCTGTTTGTCGCTGGTTTGTCCATGCTGTTGATAACCGGCCGGGCCGCGGCCGCGTGGCC
>CAZCOO010000206.1:2258-5002 GCA_964500395.1 uncultured Verrucomicrobiota bacterium | reverse complement strand
AGAGCACGACGTGCGCGCCGAAGGCACGCGTGACGGCGGTGGGGTCGGTATGCATATCGAGCATGGCTTCGAGCACATGCCCCATCAGCCCGATGCGGGCGGTCTTGAGCCGGCGCAGCACGTGGGCCACGCGGCACCATTCCTCGATTTGGGCAAAGGCGACCGGGTCGTCGTTGCGCATGCCGATGACCACGTCGGGCATTGGTTTTCCCATCCGCTGGGCAACCCCCATAAACTCGGGGACGGAACAGAAGTCATCATTGCAGAGCTGCATGTAGGTGGTCGCCTTCGTGTAGTCCATGGCCTCCAGGGGCTGCAGGGCGACGAGCACAAACGGAATGTCCAGCTCCCGGATCAGGATGCCGAAGGTGGAAGAGGTCGCATAGGTGACCATGTCGACAAAAAGCAGGTCGAGGTTCGCGGCCTTCATCTTCTCCACGGCGGCATAGGCACAGGCGGCATCGTCGATCATGCCGAATTTCTTCAGCCGTACGCCGGGATCCATGGCCTCAATCCCGGCCGCGAGCTGCTCGTATTTTCCGAGTAATTCGTCGAGCAGTCCTTCAAACTGACTCCAGTACGTCGTGTGGCCAACGGCCACGAGGCCGACCTTGGCGGAGGATTCATTATTTTTCATTTTGTTGTTCTTCATTTCGTTGTTTGTCATGGGGGTACGGGGGTGCGGGGGTTCTAGTGGGATTATTCGTCGACCCGGAGGTCGCGGACGGGAACGGGCATGACGGCGTCATCCGGAGACCAGCCGATGCCCACTTCGCCGGTGACGTTGCGAAGGCACAGACAGCGGCAGCCGCAATGCGTCTCCCACTCCGGTTCGACCTCCTCTCCCAAAGTGAAATGCGGGTTGGGATTGACCAGGACCCGGGTATGTTCGAAACACTCCGCTTCGGGAAAAATCCGCACCGTGGCGGACTCCAGACCGTACAGGGCGCGGCGCTGACGGAAACGCGGATGCGCGGTGGGTACATTCTGATACAGCAGGGTGCCCGATTCCTGTTCGACGAACACCCGGCATTCGCCCTGCACATAGGCCGTCTCCCCGAGAAAGAACCGGCTGTGTCCTCCGGACAGCCGGGTCCATCGGAACGGCATCACCGGGGCGCCGAACGGTGTCTTCACTTCCAGCACCATATCGGGGTCCGCGCTGGTGGCGAAGAGAACGAATCCGTTCCGGGAGATATGGAACTGGGTATGGAAATTGTGCGGGTCGGGCGTCACCTTTTCCTCGTCCGGCCAGGCCCGCCTTACCCCATCTCCAAACTGACGGTTGGGACTCCCGCTGTCGGCCCGCGCCCGGGCATACCGGAACGTCCACCCCATGCGGTCGAGCACCGAGCGGAACAGAACGGCGCAGGGAAACGCCTCGGTATCGGGGAAGGCGGACAGTCCCCGGCTCCATTCCCGAAACGCCGCGTACCCGCGCACCCATCCGAGCGAGCCCCCGGACGCATGACGCCGGATCCCGGCCAGAACCCGGGTTGCCCCGGAGGCGTCCCGCGCGGACGCCACGGATTCAAATGCCCTGTGCCTGCCTGTCTCACGCAGGCCTCCCTGGGTGACCACGGAGGGCGGCGCCAGCGCCCGGGCATACTCCGTATCGCTGAACACATCCATGCGGGGGTCCGCCAGATCGCACACTTCCACCCCCTGGGTCGCCTCCGCTTCCAGACACAGCCCCGCGGCCCCGAGGAAGTGTTCGGAAGCCCGGTGGGCGCCGCCGTAACACAGGACCTGCCCTCCGCGCTCCACCAAATCCAGCAGGGTGTGCTCCCAGGCGCTTCCGGCTTCGGGCACGGGGCTGACGAACACCCGGCCCGGGAAAGGATCCTCTTTCAAATCGGAAATACCCTCCAGGTCGGCCGCGGTCACCACGGTGGAGAGCGGCAAGCCCCGGTTGAGAGCCTGGATGATATTGGCGTCGCCGGCCAGCACGGTATCGACGTCGGTCTTGCGCGTGAACACGGAATCGCGGAATTCCTCGTAGGGGTACACCCAGACAAAAGGGCCCGGCGCGGTGGGACGGTGATGCAGCGCCGATTTAAAATGCGGGATCAGGGTATCCGGAAGGCGCTCCGGAATTTCCCCCCACGAGGTGTCCACTGACATCATGCTGACGCCGTTGACTGCATCCAGTTCGCCGTTTTCCCGCCAACGGGAGATGCCCATGCTGAGGTACAGATCGCGGGGATTCCGCTGGTACCGGTCCTCCCAGGGGGTATTCAGCCACCAGGGATCCCCCATGTAAGCGCGGTAGGGAAACTCCCGACCGGGGCTGGCCGCGATCTGGCTCATGAATCCGGCGAGAGCCACCCCGTGGTTGCCGGTGGTGGCCGCCCAGGGCGTGTTGGGCGGTGGGGTGACGCGGCCGGCCTCGCGGTAAATATGATCGTAGGGCGTGGCCTGATTGATCATGTTGATCCCGGCGGAGAAATCGGTGCCGCGGCAGGCCACCCGGAGATCCGGACACTCCGCCCGGAACCGGCGCCAGAAACCGGCCACCGCCTCCCGCACCTCGTCGTTGTGCTCCAGCCGGAAGGTTTCCCCGTCAAAAAAGGCTCCCGTGGCCCCGCCGGCATAGGGGCTCCGCCCGAATCCAAAGCTGTTGGAGAGCCACAGGAAATCGAAGGGCATGGCGCGAAAAAACGCCGCCGCCTGACGGCCGAAAAACGTTCCGAACGGCAGGCCGTCCGGAATCCCCTCCGGAAACCCCGCATAGGGCAGGCAGT
>CAZCOO010000206.1:0-2248 GCA_964500395.1 uncultured Verrucomicrobiota bacterium | reverse complement strand
CAGGCAGTCGTCGGCGTTCAGCCTTCCGGTGGCGTCGATGCAGCGCAGCGCGCCCCCGTCGGAAAGCAGTAGCTCCGGATGCCGCTGGTCGCGAAAGTCTGATTTGCAGAACTCGTTGCCGGGATCAAAGGGAATGCCGATGTTCATCTCGCGGCCGAACACCGTGCGGGACGCCTCTTTCGCCGCCTCCGCGAACACCTGCATATCCCCCAGGGTGAGTTTCTCCGCGTCGGGACGATAAAGCCAATCAAATCCGTGCAACGCCTCGCCCCGCGGATCACAGGCTTTCAGAATGGTGAAATGCTGTTCCGCGAATCCCAGCCACCTGGCCCATTCCACGGGTTGATCCCGGTCGCCGGTGAATTCCAGGATCTCGTCCCCGGCCCCGAACCACCAGAGCAGCGCCACCTCCTCCGCCGCGTCCGCCAGGGAACTCCAATGCCGGAACACGGTTTCCAGCCTGTGGCGGGTGGCCTCCGGTTTGATCGGGTAAAAAGGTTTGGCGGAGACTTCCAGGGTGAAGCGGGAAATACTTTTCATGCTTCCACTATTCCCGTCTCCCCGCATTGACAAAAGCCTTTGCATGCGCAAACAATTGCGCATGCAAAAACGTGTCCGTCTGACCGACATTGCCAAGGCGCTCCGGGTTTCGGTGCCTACGGTGTCCCGCGCATTGGGGGGGAAGGGCCGCATGAAAGAGAGCACCCGTCAACGGATCCGTGAAACGGCCCGCGAGATGGGGTATCGGCCGGACCCGATGCTTTCGCGCCTGGCCGCGTACCGCGCGGGCGAGTCCGCGCGGACGGTCCGGGTGCTCGCCATACTGACGGACGCGGTGGGGGAAAACCATCCGGCCGGCCGGACGCGCATCGCCGCCGCCCGCGCCCGCGCGGAGGAACTGGGGTATCACGCGGAGACCTTTCCCCTGGCCGGCGTCAACGGCAATGCCCCCCGTCTGGCGGATATTCTCAAGGCGCGGGGGGTGGACGCCCTGGTTGTCGACGCGGTTCGCCGCCCCGGAAGCTATGACGGATTTCCCTGGAACGAATTCCAGGCCGTGGCGATGGGCGGAGGGGCCGAACTTCTGCCCATCTCCACCATCACCAACAACCTTCTCTCCGGACTCCGCATCGTCTGGCGCAAAGTGGTGGAGGCGGGCTACCGTCGGCTGGGACTGGTTCTGTTGCGGGAGGATGCGGTCGAATCGCATCATTTAGGCTTTGCCGGGGGAAAGCTGGCGCAATCGACCCACCCGGACCTCGCGCCGCTGCCCGTCTTCCCGCTTCCTCTGCGGCCGGACCGCGGGGAACGGGCCGCCTTCGGCGAGTGGCTGCGTACCCACCGGCCCGACGCGGTGATCGGACATGACTACGTGTTCGACGCCTTGCGGGATCAGGGACTTTCCGTTCCCGGCGATCTCGGATTCGCCTGTTACGCGCTATGGGAACAGAAAGACGATGGACCGGATCTGGCCGGCGTCACCATCGACTTGCGCCAGGTGGGGGAATTGGCCGTCGAACTGAGCCACCTCGAACTCGAACGCCCCGCCCTCTCCGTGCGGCAGAAGCGCATTCTGCACCTGGTGGAGCCGGATTGGCAGGATGGAAAGAGCCTGCCGCCAAAGCCCCGCCCACGGTCCCGTCCCCATTGCAATGCGGAAGGATGTCTTCATCCCTCCCGGCAGGACTAACGATGGGAATCCTATGAAAACTCCCGAACAGCCCAGAACCGATGTGAACCGGAAAGAGGACGTTCTGCGGTGCCGGGGCGCCGACCGTCGGGAGTTTCAAGTGGAGGGCCGGAACTGCTTTCTACTCGAACCCCGCGGCGGAATTCCCGATCCCGGTTGTTGCCTGAAACGAATGAGCCGGAATGATCCCGGTCCCTGTAGCCACGGCATTGCATGCCGTGCCCGGCAGAAGAGGTCTCTCGCAAAGCCGCCAAGAGCGCAAAGGCGGACCCTTTCCGGATCTGCTCTATGCGCGCTCTGCGCCACGGCGAGACATCCCCCCCGAAAAAAAATCCGTGTCCATCCGTAAAGGAAACCCGCCGCATCCACCGAGCCCCCCGGCGGCCCCGTAAGCATCACGCCGGAACCGCCACCGGGTATTACGGAAACGGCTCAATATAATACATACATTGGGATAATCGAAATCGCTATCGGGATCGCTATCGAAATCGAAAGAAACTGATATGACATTGGGTCACGAAAAACTTGATGTATACCGATTGTCGGTTGGCTATGTTG
>CAZCOO010000205.1:4175-5021 GCA_964500395.1 uncultured Verrucomicrobiota bacterium | reverse complement strand
CCCGCTTCGCGCGGAGCTGGAAGAGCTGCGAAGGCGACGATCGCGCGACTAAAACCTGCTGATGTCGCGGCCGAAGAGGGCCGCTTTGATCCAGTCGAACAGAACCAGGATCTTGTTTTTGAGGCTTACGAGTTTGGTGAGGTAGGCCGATCGCCAGAAGAACCAGGCGCCGAACCCGCTTCCCTTTACCTGGGGCAGGTCGGCCAGGGCGCGTCCGCCGCCGACATACGCCAGCATCCCCATGTTGTGGTGTTCGAACGGCCGCACGGGTTTTCCCCGGGCCTCCCGGTTGAACGTCCGGGCGAGGTATTTGCCCTGCCGCTGGGCCACCTGGGCGGTCGCCGGCAAATGCTGATCCTCTACGTCGGCGCAGTCCCCCAGGGCGTAGATGGGGGGGTGGCCTTTGACCTGCAGGTACTCGTCGGTGACCAGCATGTCCTTCCGGTTTTTTTCAAAGTCGAGATCCCGGATGAAGGGGCGGGGGCCGTTGCCCGTTGCCCAGACAACCAGTCCATACTCCAGGGTTTCGCCATTCTGCAGTTCGAGGCAGCCCTCATCGACCCGTTTGACCGGGCTCTCCAGGCGGACATCGATGCGTTCGCGCCGGAAGCGGTGAAGGGCGTAGTCGCGCAGCCGCCGGTCAAACGAGTGGAGGATGTCCCCGGTGGCTTCGAGCAGGGTGATCCGGACGTCTTCGAGAAGGCGGGGGAAGGCCGTGCGGACATCCGCGAGGAAGTCGTGCAGTTCCGCCGCAAATTCGACGCCGGTCGGGCCGCCGCCCACCACCACGAAATGCAGCAGCCGCAGGCGATCCGCCTCGGGCACGCCGGCCGTGGCGGCCTGTTC
>CAZCOO010000205.1:1079-4165 GCA_964500395.1 uncultured Verrucomicrobiota bacterium | reverse complement strand
GTTCGAAACAGGCCAGCACAATCTGGCGGTTGCGTCGGGCGTCGCTCGCCTCCTTGAGGAAGCAGGCATGCTCCGTCACGCCGGGAATGCCGAAGGTGTTGTTTCGGGCGCCCACGGCAATGACCAGGCGATCGTACCGCAGGGTAAATTCCCGGCCGTCCAGCGCGGAGCGGCACTGGACGGTTTCCTCCGCGGGGTGGATATCGGTGGCCTCGGCCAGGTGAAACCCGATATTCGGCCGGGCGGTGCGCACGGGCTCGATGATGCTGCGGAATTCGATGGTCCCCGTGGTGGTGCTGGTGAGCAGCGGGGTAAAGAGAAAGTGGTTCCGGGGGCTGACGACGGTACACTGGTAGCGCTTGATGTCGATGTGGCGAATCAGGCTGAAGGCGCCGAAGCCGGCGCCCAGTACCACGAGGCGGGGATGGAGATCATCCGGCCGCATGGAGGACCTCCCCGGGGCCCGCCCGCGGCGCGGTTTTTGCCGGTGTTCTCTTGCAAAATGCGGGCGAACCGTTTCTTGTAAAGCAGAACAACATCAAAGGAGTCATACTGTGTCCGCGACAACTGTACAGGATTTGATCGAGCAGGTTCGTGTCTATCACGGCCGATTGGAGGATCTCTTTTCCCGCGTTCAGGGGGAGGCATCGACCGAACGCATTCAAATGGTGGCCGAGTACCTGCGCCGCCATCAGGACCACCTTCAGCGAGCCCTCGATGAACTCGAGGACGAGACGGAATCCACCATTCTGAATACGTACTTCAAATACACGCCCCAGGACAGCCCCCTGGATGAACTCGGGACGGTATCGCTGAACGGGGATACCCCGGTCGAGGAAGTTGTGCGTCGCCTCCTGGAGCTCGACCAACGCCTGGTGAACTGGATGCGCGAATTGGGCGAGAAGGCGGACGCCCCGAGTGTTCAGGACTTTTTCCGCCGCCTGGCGGAGATGGAAGAAGAGGAGAAAGTCCGCAAGACCCGCGAGACACTCGCCGTGACGTACGAGTTGTAGTCGACCCGCCCCGGGGAGGAGATTACTCCCCTCTCGGCAGCAGGGCATCGATTTTGGCGGCGCAGATAAAATCATTTTCCGTAAGGCCGCCGACGGAGTGCGTGGAGAAGGAAATCCGGGCATTCTTGTATCCGAATGCAATGTCCGGATGGTGATCCTCGCAGTGGGCGATCCAGGCGACCGCATTCACAAACGCCGTGGTCTGGTAGTAGTTTTCGAAGGAAAAGGTCCTGGTGATGGTGTCGTCGCTGCGGTCCCAGCCCTCGACCTGTTGCAGGTAGTCCCGGATCTGCTCGTCGGACAGTTTGTCCACGTCGCCTTCGCAGGCGCGGCACCGTTTTGTGGTAAGATCGGTCATAAACAACCTCCTGTGTTTGGATGTATGCGTACAACACCCTAAGATGAAAAGAGGAGGGTGCAAGCGATGGCCCCGGAGAAATCCATCCCGCCGGAACGACACGATGAGAATCCCGGTGAAGAATCCGCGCCGATTTTACGGACAGCGGACAACGAGGAGGCGGAGCGACTCGACGCCTGGCTGGCGCGTACCCTCCCCCGCTTTTCCCGGTCGTTCTGGGGCCGCTGGATTCGCGAGGGCCGGGTGCGGCTGGACGGCGAGACGGTGAAAGCTGCCGCCCGGGTCCATCCCGGGACCCCGGTGGAGATCGATCCCCCGCCGGTGAGCTCGCCGGACGGGTTGATTCCGGAGGACCGCGAGCTGGACCTGTTGTTTGAAGATGACTGGATCCTGGTGATCAACAAACCCCCCGGCATGGTGGTGCACCCCGCCGCCGGGCATGACTCGGCTACGCTGGCCCATGCGCTGGCCGCCCGGCTGGAACGGGGGGAGTGGGAGGAGGGCGATCTCCGCCCGGGGATCGTGCATCGCCTGGATCGGGATACGAGCGGGGTGCTGGTGGCGGCGCGTACGAGGGAGGCCCTGCGGCGTCTCAAGCGCCAGTTCAAGGAGCGCAGCACCCGAAAGCAGTACATCGCACTCGTATGGGGCGTTCCCGATCCGCCCGAAGGGACGATCGATGCCCCCATCGGACGCAATCCACACCACCGGAAGAAGATGATGGTCGACCCGCCGCAGGGCCGGCCGGCGGTGACACATTACGAGGTGATGGAAGACCTGGGCGGGTTTGCCGTGCTCCGCCTCGGCATCGAAACGGGGCGCACCCACCAGATCCGGGTCCACCTCGCCTCCCTCGGGCACCCCGTCCTGGGCGACTCCACCTACGGAGGGGTCCGCAAACGGGGGATGCCGCCCGGCATCGACCGGCAGATGCTCCACGCCGAGCAACTCGAGATTTCTCATCCGGGAAACGGAAAACGACTGACCTTTGTTGCCCCCATGCCTGAGGATCTGCGTTCCGCGATACAAACATTGCGCCATGCCCGTACAGAATAGAGGGGGCGGAGATTTGCCGAGTCGGCTGAAGGCATCTCCTTCCCTGTCAGAGAGTGCGGCCATAGTTTGCCGCGAACCCTCCGGTTACAATCAGCGGGCAAAAGCGTAGGAGGGCGGAGGGAGGCGGGGGATCCATCGGGAAAGCCTGTGATTCCCCGTTGGTGTGAGCCCCCCGGTGAGGGAGGAGTTACTCGGACTCCGAATTCTGCGCATACGCGTCGCCCCACAATGGCGGAGGATGCGATGCACGATTGGGGACAATGGCAAACATGAGAAGAACGAGGCCCGTGGCAATGTAATTCTGGTAAAGAGCCGGGGGCGGGGTTGTCGAGGTGGTAAAGCCGATGCCGAGAAGCCAGAGGGCGGCCGGTATGACGAGCAGGTGAAGCCTATTCAGACCGCGGCGGAGCGAGAGGGCCGAAACGAGGATGATGCCCATGCCCACCGCCATGTCGTGTGGCCAGGAGGGAGCGGCCTCCGTGGCCCCTTCAAAGAGCCATCCGCCGGCCATCAACCAGACGGCAAGGATCCATTCACAGATTCGAGCCCACATTTTAAAACCTCCGGGACATCTCGTCGCCGACTTCACGGGCGAGGGCAGAAGGTCTGCCCCAAAATGCATCCCACACCTCCCGCCTGGTATCGGCACGCGTGTAGAG
>CAZCOO010000205.1:0-1069 GCA_964500395.1 uncultured Verrucomicrobiota bacterium | reverse complement strand
TGTAGAGCCTGTGCATGAAAATCCAGGATGAGATCACTTCGTCCAGGGCCAACACAATCAGAACCAGCGAGAGGATGGCCGTTACCAGGCAGAGGAAGCACCACGTACCCAGGACAAGCCCCTGCACGGCTACGAGAATAAAGCTCGTGGCACCCACGGGAATCACGGCGATTCCGAAGGTTGCAATCAGCCACGGGCGAAACTGCCATCGTCGCGTCGATCCGGCCAGCACCAGCACCGCATCGGCGAAATACCCCAACGCACCGAGGAGGGCATCCGGCACCCGGAACCACTGATGGAGCTTGTGGGAGACGTCCGAGAGCAGCACCTGACGGCTCTGGTCCCCAAATACCGGATCCCAAACGGAAGAAACCACGCCGAACTGGAACAGGGCCATATACCCGGAAATGGCCGCGGCGAGCAGGGCCAGCCCCGCGATCGTCAAGCGCTCTTCCCAGCACGATGGATTGTAATTCCACGGCGCGGGCATGACGAAGAGGGGAGAATTCTTTTTGCCGGCTTTCTGCGCGCGGGCGGCCATGTCTCGAACTCCCTCAGGGTTCCGCTTTCTCAGGTTCCGGCAGCTTGTTCAGTTCGTAGAACCGGCGGGGCTCCCGTTTCAGGAAGTCGATCATGTTTGGCAATTCATCCCGCAGGCGATGATTCGGGGCCCAGTGGAGTTTCTCCCGGGCACGCTTGGTTTCCACGGGGTAATGGGAGTCGGCGAGGTCAATCATCCACGGTTTGATGAACGGTTCCTCCCACGGCATCTTTTCCTTCACCCAGGCGCCCGCCTTCGCGGCGGGTTTGGGGATTTTCAAGGTAGGCCATTCCTGCTATGACGAGAGCCGGAAGCCGCAAGGGGGCCGGCCGGAAAACTTGCGCAGTGACAGCAAGGCAAGGGGCTAGGGGCAGAAGGGTCCGGTTGCGATTTTTGTTGGGATAATCGAAATCGCTATCGGGATCGCTATCGAAATCGAAAGAAAATGAAATGACATTGGGTCACGAAAAACATGATGTATACCGATTGTCGGTTGGCTGTGTTGCCCGGGTTTACGAAAAGGCGGAC
>CAZCOO010000204.1:1931-5034 GCA_964500395.1 uncultured Verrucomicrobiota bacterium | reverse complement strand
ACGCCCGGTCGCAGCAACATCATCGAACTCTCCTTTGATGCCTGGGATCCCCGCCTCGCCCAGCGGGTGCTCCGCACCCTCATCCGGGAATACCTCACCATGCACGCCTCGGTGCACCAGGCGAGCGGATCGCATGAATTTCTCATGACCCAGACGGAAAAACTCAAAACCGCCATTGCCCGGACCGAGCGGGAGTTGCAGTCCCTGAAAAACGAGGGGGGCATCGTCTCTCTGGAGGAGCGCAAGAAGCTGCTGGCCAACCGGATGGATGCGCTCCGCAAGCAGATCGAACAGGCCGAGGCCGATCAATCGTCCCTGCGGGCCGAGATCAACCTTCTGAAAACCAAAAGCGGGGAGTGGCCCTCCCTCCCCCTTCCGCAAACCGAGACGGTTTCCGAAGACCGGCCCTCCTCTCTCTCCCCGGCCCAGTGGCGCCGGCGCCTGGAATCCCTGCGCCAACGCGAGTCCGATCTCCTGACCCGCTACACGCCGAACAGCATCCCGGTGACAGAGGTCCGCAGGCAGATTGCGGAGGTGGAACGCCGGATGCACACCCCGGTCCGGCCGGCATCGGGCGGGGCGCCCACGCCGCGCCCCGACTACGGCGGGACCACCCCCCATGATCAACTGAGCTGGGCGCTCATCCAGGCCGAGACCGGGTTGTCCTCCATCGAAGCCCGGGCGGCCGTCCTCAACAAACAGAAAGAGGACCTGCAACAGGAACTCGTCCAGCTCAATGCCCTCGAAGGCCTGATCAAACAGCGCCAGCGCGAACTGGCGTTGCAGGAAGCCCGCTACGATCGCTTTTCCAGCGAACTCGAGCAGACCCGGATCGACAAGGCCCTGAAGGTGGGCAACCTCTCCAATATCAGCGTTATCCAGAACGCCTCGCTGCCGGTTACCATGATCCGGCGCATCCACTCCCGCAATGTCGCCCTGCTGTTCACCGTCGGCGGCTTGCTGTGCGGGCTGGGCCTCGCGGTGGTCTCGGAGTATACTGTCGACCTCTCCATCAAGCGTCCCCGCGATGTGGAACACAAGCTGGGGATTCCCCTGCTCGCCTCGATCCCCCGCATTCGCGGAGGAGCCCGACGCGTGATGAGACGCGTCATCCAGGACCGTCCCCGAGCCGCCCAGGTGCCGGAATATACCCGGCCGCATTTCGAACGGCTGCGGGACCATGTCCTCCTGCGGGTCAACGGGCGGCCGGACCGGGCCGAACTTCTGGGCATCACGAGCTGTTACAGCGGGGAAGGCGTTTCCACAATCGCCTCCTGCCTGGCCATGGCGCTGGCCCAGGCCGGCGAAGGCCGGGTCCTGCTGGTGGACACCTTCAACCGCCTCGCCCGGGCGCCGGCCGCGAGCCGCGACCGAAAGGACGGCCCCGGCATGATGGATCTGCAGGCGGATGGCCGGGGCAATGTCATCGTCATCCAGCCCAACCTCTACCTGATGTCCGCGGGCGAAGTCAGCGGCGAGGCGGCCCCGGTCCAATCCTTTCAGACCTTCGACGGGATTCTGAACGGGCTGGATACCACCGCCTATCGCTTCATCGTATTCGACATCCCGCCGGTTCTGGAAACGCCCTCCGCCGTCCGCATGGCGACCGCCATGGATGGTCTCCTGCTGGTGATCGAGGCCGAGAGGGCGCGGGAGATGGCGCTGCAGAAATCGATCGACCTGATGCTGCAGGCCGGGGCGCGTCTTCATGGAGCCATCTTGAACAAGCGACGCTACTACATCCCGCGCTGGGTGTACCGCCGGATCTGAACCTGCGCCGAGCCGGCCCCGACCGCTCGCCGGCGTTTGCAAACGAGGCCATGCAAGGATGAACACAATGGGGAGACCGTCATGAAAAAACCGATCCAGATCGGAGTCGTCGGCTGCGGATACTGGGGCCCGAACCTGGTGCGCAATCTTCGCTCTTTGCCGGAGTGCAGAATCAAGATGATTTGCGACCAGAGAGCGGGGCGGCTCGAGTCCCTCCGCCGGCTGTATCCGGAAATCGAGGGGGAAACCGATTTCGAGCACATGCTCAACGGGGCGCAGCTCGATGCCGTGTTCGTCGCGACGCCGGTGGAAAAGCATCACGAGATGGTTAAGGGGGCCCTGCTCGCGGGGAAACACGTCTTTGTCGAGAAGCCGTTGGCCGCCTCTGGTTCCGAATGCGAGGAACTGGTGGAACTGGCCGATCGGCAGGGCCTCATTCTGATGGTGGGACATACTTTTCTCTATTCCCCCCCGGTGCGGAAGATGAAGGAGATCATGGACGAGGGCGACATCGGCCATACCCTCTACATCAGTTCGCGACGCCTGAACCTGGGCCTGTACCAGAAAACCATCAACGTAGTCTGGGACCTCGCCCCGCACGATCTCTCGATCATCACCTACCTGATGGGGGAACAGCCCGTTTCGGTCAACTGCCGCGGAAGCGCCAACATCACCCGGGGCATCGAAGATGTGAGCAACATGACCCTGTCGTTTGCCTCGGGGGGCTATGCCGCGATCCACAGCAGTTGGCTCGATCCCCGAAAAGTCCGGGAGATGACGGTGGTCGGCAGCCGGCGCATGATTGTCTACGACGACTGCGAGCCGCTGGGGAAAATCAAGATTTATGACGCCCGGGTCGAAACCCCGCCCCATTACGACACCTTCGCGGAGTTTCAGTACTCCTATCACTACGGGGACGTCTACGTCCCCTACATCCAGCAGGAGGAGCCGCTCAAAGTGGAGTGCCGGCACTTCCTCGACTGCGTATACCGCGACGAAGAACCCCTGACCTCCGGCCGCGACGGGTTGGCCCTGGTCCGGATCCTGGAGGCGGCCTGCGAGTCCATGAAAGACAACGGGACCCACGTGCAACTCTCCCCCGCCCTGTACTCCGGGCCGGTCTCCCGAACGGATCCCGTGGCGCTGTAACCCCCGACCCCCGACACGAGTGAAACAGGCACAACCGAGGACAGGAGCTGACATGAATGTACCCTTTCTGGACCTGAAAGCAGGCTGCCGGTATCAGGAGATCGAGATCGAACAGGCGATTGAGGGCGTCATCCGGGAAAAGGCCTTTGCCGGAGGGCCGTTCGTCGCACGCTTCGAGCAGGCG
>CAZCOO010000204.1:0-1921 GCA_964500395.1 uncultured Verrucomicrobiota bacterium | reverse complement strand
TTTCTTGCCTTCAATTTCGCGCAGCAATGGTGAAGAATAACCGCCCGAGGCGCTCTGGCTGGCCCTCCAGGCCCTCGACGTGGGGCCGGGGGATGAGGTCATCACCGTCCCCAATACCTTTATTGCCACCGCCGAGGCCATCAGCTTCTGCGGGGCACGGCCCGTCTTCGTGGACGTGGACCCGGAGACCTGCACGCTCAACCCGTGGCTCCTGCCCGCGGCCGTCACGGACCGCACGCGGGCGATCATTCCGGTCCATCTCTACGGGCAGCCCGCGGATATGGATCCCATCATGGCAACGGCCCGGCACTACGGCCTCCCGGTCATCGAGGACGCCGCCCAGGCACACGGGGCGGAGTACCGGGGCATACGGGCAGGCGCGATCGGAGATCTCGGCTGCTTCAGCTTCTACCCGGGAAAGAACCTGGGCGCGTGGGGAGAAGCCGGGGCCGTAGTGACATCCCGCCGCGACCTGGCCGACCGCATCCGCATGCTGCGGGACCACGGGCAATCCTCCAAGTACCACCATGAGCGCATCGGCTGGAACAGCCGGATGGACGGCCTTCAGGCGGCCGTGCTCGAGGTCAAATTGAAATACCTGGACGAGGCGAACCAGGCCCGCCGCCGCCACGCCGCACAGTACCGCCGGGAGCTCAGCGGCCTCGCCGCGGTCCGGCTGCCGGAGGAAGCCCCGTACGCGCACCATATCTATCACGTCTTTGCCGTGACCCTGGACCACCGGGATGCCTGCCGGGAGCGGATGGAGACCCTGGGGATCCACTGCGGGATCCACTATCCCGTCCCCATCCATCTGCAGCCGGCCTATCGGGACCTGGGATATGCGGAGGGGGCTTTCCCCATGGCGGAACACAGCAGCCGGCACTGCCTGTCCCTGCCCCTGTATCCGCAATTGACCCCGGACCAAATCGATGCCGTCGCCCGGGGCCTGCTGATCGCAACCAAGGAGTCTGCCGAACTGGTCGCCTAACCAATTCGAATGGGGAGATGGGGATGCACGCAACACCAACCATATGGATCGACCTGGACAACACCCCGCACGTGCCGTTTTTTCTGCCGCTGATCGACGAACTGCGGCAGCGGGGATACCGGGTCTCCGTGACGGCGAGGGATGCCTTCCAGGTCTGTGAACTCGCCGACCAGGCCGGCCTGTCCTACACCCGGATCGGGCGCCATCACGGGACCGGCAAGGCCGTAAAGGCGTTCGCCCTCGGGTGGCGGGCACTGCAACTGATGCCGTTTGCCCTGCGCCGCCGGCCCGACATCGCCCTGTCCCATGGCGCCCGCTCCCAGATCATGGTCGCCTCCCTGCTGCGCATCCCCTCGGTGGTGCTGGCCGACTACGAGTACGCGCGCTATCCGCTCCTTATGAAACCCGACTGGGAAATGGTGCCCGACGTAATCCCCACCGACCGGCTCGTCTGCCCGCCCGGCCGGGTGCGGACCTACCCCGGGATCAAGGAAAACGTGTACGCCTGCCGGTTCCAACCCGATCCTTCGCTGCGGGCCTCCCTGGGGATCGAGCCGGACCGGATTGTCGCCACCATCCGACCGCCGGCGACCCAGGCCCACTACCACAATCCGGAAAGCGAGCATCTCTTCGCGCTGATCATGGAACGGCTCATCAGCCGTCCCCGTGTCCGCATCGTCATGCTGCCCCGCAATGCCCGGCAGCAGGCCTGGATGCGCAGGCAATGGCCCCACTGGTTTTCCAACGGGCACATGATCCTGCCCGGCACTGCGGTGAATGGACTGAATCTTTTGTGGAACTCCGATTTGGTCGTCAGCGGCGGCGGGACCATGAACCGGGAAGCCGCCGCCCTCGGGGTCCCGGTCTACAGTTTCTTCAGGGGGACGCTGGGCGCAGTTGACGAGCACCTGGCCAGGGAGGGCCGGCTGTTCC
>CAZCOO010000203.1:0-5049 GCA_964500395.1 uncultured Verrucomicrobiota bacterium | reverse complement strand
CCCCCCCCCCCCCCCCCCCCCCCCCCCCCCCCCCCCCCCCCCCCCCCCCCCGAATGCAGAGGACAAAGACTGGGAGCCGGCCAACCCGGCCTACCGCCCGGCGGGATCGCAGATGGATGGGGTCGCGACCCGGACCCCGCTGCGGCGCGGGCCCGACGGGGCGTTCTCGGCAACCCTCGGGCCGTTCGACCGGGAGGAGCAGGTCGTCCGCACGCTGGATTTCGTGATTCAATGGGAAGATGGCGGATGGGCCAACAATGCAGGGAATGATTACAGCATTCGCATTGGAAAGCCCCGCATCGTCATGACTCCGGAACACCCCTCGATCACGGATGTGGTGGACATTGTCGTGCGTCGCAGCCGTCCGGGCGGGATTCTGCGCTGGGGGGTCAATGAAATCGAAGAGGAGTGGCACGTGCCGCATACGCGGTACTGGCCGGACGGAACGGCGCCGGTGGGCGACGGTCTGGCCGTGGAAACCCCGCTGCCCGACCCGGGTCCCGACGGAAAGTCGCGCCTGCGGATGGGGCCGTTTGACAGTGCGGCGCAGCTTATCCACTCCCTCCACTTTGCGGTGCATTGGGGGAAGGACTGGGATGCCAATAACGGGGATAACTATAATTTCGAGATCGACCACGACGCGATTCCCGGCGCGCCCCGGCCGGAGATCGTAACCCCGGCAGAGGACAGCGAAATCGACGGTCGGTTTGCCATCGAGGTCCAGTCTCCGGGCGCGGACGTGCTGACCCTGTGGCTCGACGGCTCGCCGAGGGTCTCCTTCCTGGGGGCTCCGTTCACCTGGGAGATGGACAGCGCGGCCCTGGACTACGGGCCCCACCGCATCACCCTGCGTGCGCTGAGCGCTGATGACAAACCGGCCCTGGCCGCGTCGACCTTCTGGCGGGTGCCGGAGGTGACGAAGGCGGAGCCGCCCCCCGACCTTGAACTCGGCGCGCATCCCCGGCCGGACGGGCCAACCTCCTTTGCCCTGTATGCCCCGGGCAAACGCTTCGTCGCCCTGATCGGAGACTTCAACGATTGGAATCCGACGTCCCATCTCATGTCGGTCTCCTCCGACGGCACCTGGTGGACCGAGGTGTCGCTGGATCCGGGGGTGTACGAATACCAATACCTGGTGAACGGTCATCAGAAGCTGGCGGATCCGTTGAGCCGGGATGTGCAGTGGGTCAACCCGGAAGGTGAAGAATCCACCATCGCCCGGCACGCCCGGACGGTCCTCGACGTCGGCCGGCCGGAATATGAATGGAAGAGCGGGGACTACGAACGGCCGGATCTCCGCAAGCTGGTGATTTACGAGTTTCATGTGGATGACTTTGTGCCGGGCGGCGGCTTTACCGGGGTCACAGCCCGGCTGGACTACATCGCCGACCTGGGCGTGACCGGGATCGAGCCTCTGCCGGTGACCGAGTTTCCGGGGGATGAAAGCTGGGGGTACAATCCCGCCTACTACCTGGCGCCGGAAAGCACCTACGGCACCCCCGAGGAGCTGAAAGAACTGATCGACGTATCCCATGGCTTCGGGATGGCCTTCGTCAAAGACATCGTACTCAATCATACCGACTATGCGGCCCCGTTGTGTGCGCTGTACGGACGGGATTACGAGACCAACCCGTACTACCGGGTATTCGACGGACCCAACTGGGGGTTCCCGGATCTCGACCAGAAGAGCGAGGCCTTCAAGCAGCATGTCGCGGACGCGCTGCAATTCTGGATCCGGGACTACCGGGTCGATGGATATCGGTACGACGCAACCCGTTGGACCGGGTGGTCCGGGTACAATGACTGGGGGGCCGGGTGGTTTGCCTACGCGGCCAAGCAGGCCGATGCGGGGACCTACCAGATCGCCGAGCACATCCCGGCGGAACCGGTTATGATCCAGGAGACCGAGCTCGATGCGGAGTGGGGCGCTCACTTCCGCTGGCGCTTGCGGGAGATGCTGACCCGGGCCGATGTGCCCAATGCCGGCGATCTCCACGATCTCATTGACCCCACGGGTCGCGGGTATACCTCCGGCTTCCAGCGGGTGGTGTACACCGAGAGCCACGACGAAGAGCGCTTCATGCGCGAGCTTCTCGAAGCGGGATACACGGAAGAGCAGGCCCGCCATCGCATTGTCACCGGGCTGGCCTTCACCCTGACCGTGCCGGGGATTCCGATGCTGTATTCCGGCCAGGAATTCGGCGAGCGCACCAAGAAATTCGTGGGGCCGAACCCGCTGCAGTGGGAACTGCTCAACACGCCGGTCGGGCGGTCGCTTCACCGCGACACCCGGGCGCTGGTCCATCTGCGCGTGGAAAACCCGGCGCTGATCAGCGATCAAACCCGGGTTCTGCACAACGATGCCCGCACGGATACCGTTGTCTACGAGCGCGGCGACGGGGAGGACCGGGTCCTGGTGGCCGCGAATCTTTCCGATCAACCGCGCCGGGTTTCGCTGCGTCCGTCCGTCCGGGGGCCCTGGCGCAACGTCCTGACGGAGGAAACGCGGGTGGACCAGGCTCAAGGGGGCTTTTCGATTTCCCTCGAGGCCGGCCAGAGTGCCGTGTTTGAACGCGAATAGGAATCCTACCCCTCGGAACCACACAAGGAGTATCTCCCTATGGCCGACCCGGAACTTGACCAGCACTTCGCCCCGATCCGGAACAAAATGGAGGCGGACGGCCTGCCCCCCATCGCCATCGAAACATTCCGCTATTATTATGCCAAGCTCCGGGAGGGAACGACCGGCTTGCTGAGCGAAGAGGAGATCGAGCCCGTAGAGGATGCGCGCGATCTCGAGACGATGGAGGACCTCTCGGAGGCCGGGCGGGCCGCCCTCGACCGGTGCATCATGCTGAAACTCAACGGGGGACTGGGGACGAGCATGGGGCTCGACCAGGCCAAGTCCCTGCTGCCGGCCCGTGACGACCGGTCGTTCCTCGAGATCATCGCACGGCAGATCCTTGACCTTCGCAGCCGGGGGGCGGAAACATTGCCGCTGGTGCTCATGAACAGTTTCAGCACGGATGAGGATTCGCTGGCCTTTCTCCGGCAATTTTCTGCTCTCGAAGACGGGCAGGCGCCCATTCCGCTCTCCTTCCTGCAACACCGGGTCCCGCGTCTCGATGTGGATACGCTCGAGCCGGTTTCCTGGCCTGCGGAGCCGGAGCGGGAATGGTGCCCGCCGGGACACGGGGATATCTACACGGCGATGATCTCCTCCGGCCTGTTGGAAACCCTGTTGGAGTCGGGCTATCGATACGCCTTTGTCTCCAACGCGGACAATCTCGGCGCTACTCTGGACGAACGAATCCTGGGGCTGATGGCCGCCGGGGACCTCCCGTTTCTGATGGAAGTGGCGGACCGCACAGCCGCGGACCGCAAGGGCGGGCACCTCGCCCGCAACCGGGACGGCCGTCTGGTGCTCCGCGAATCCGCCCAATGCCCGGAGGGCGAACAGGCCCTTTTCCAGGATGTAACCCGTTATCGCTATTTTAATACGAACAATATCTGGATAAACCTGGAATCCCTCGACCGCCGCCTGCAGGAGCAGCAGGGAATTCTCGGTCTCCCCATGATCCGAAACACGAAACACGTCGATCCGCGCGATGCGTCAACCCCGACCGTGATCCAGGTGGAAACCGCCATGGGATCGGCCATCCAGGTTTTTGAAGGTGCGGACATCCTTCGGGTGCCCCGCACGCGCTTCGCCCCCGTGAAGACGACCGATGACTTGCTGGTCTTGTGGTCGGATGCCTACCGGATGACGGAGGAGGCACGTGTCGAGCCGGTGGCCAACGCCGATGTGGTGGTGAACCTGGACAGCCGGTTTTACAAGAAAGTGGATGACTTCCGGGAGCGGTTTCCGGAAGGGGCGCCCTCGCTGGTCGATGCCGGATCGCTCACCGTGGAGGGGGATATCCTGTTCGAGGGGGGCGTTGTCATTCGCGGGGATGTGACCCTGGTGAACTGCGGGGATGATCAGAGGCGGATCGGGGCGGGTGAGGTCTTTCAGGACGTGGACGAGTCCTGCGAGGGCGGCGCGGGGTCGAGCTGAAATCTCAGCCGCCGGATTTTTGAGGCCCCGAAGCGCTTTTGCAGGTTTTTGCGCAGCGCGGGTTCGCTGAAGCGCTGGAGCTCGTGCAGCCAGGACGAATGATCCACGTAAATGGTAAGGGATCCGGCCCGGAACCCGCCGGGCCGGGTGTGCTCGGCGACCTGTTTTCCCACCAGGGCGGGCCATTCCTCCAGCAATTCGTGTTCCCAGAAGCGTTCGGCCAGACCCAGGGTCTTCATAACCGGGCCGACGACATCCCCGATGGCGGTGGAGGCGTCGGGGGCCGGGGGGCGCTCGTGGGCGGGAAGGCGCTGCCGTTCACGCTCTATTTGCCACCGCCCTCGGTCGTATTTTCGGTGTCGCGTCACGAGACGAATCGTTCCGGATTCCCGGCCTGTGGTCAAGAGCGGGGGCGGCAAAGGAGCGGGGGCGAAGGGAGAGAGGGATTCAATCGCGGGTGCCGTAGCGCATGAGCCAGTCCGTAGCCGCCCGCTCCCAGCCGATATCGCACCCGGCCTTTTCACTTTCGAACCACTTGTGCTGTTCGATTTCCCTTCGCAGGACCTCGGACTCCCTGAACAGCCGGCTGTTGAGCATCCAGGGAGGCAGGTCTGTCGTTCCACGCTGATTCTTAGACTGATGCGCGCGGCGAAGTGCCCGGGCCGAGGATTTGTGCCGTTCCGAAAGCATTGATCTATTATAACGATGTAAAAGTCTTGTTCAACAAATATTCAGGAAAAAATCAGGCAATCCCGCGGTTCCTCAGGGGCGCTCCAGACCCTGTCGGAGGATCCAGGAGATCTCGGCGCGGTCCCAGCCGATATCAAACCCTGCCCGCTCGCTTTCATACCACTTGTGAACATCGATCTCCTTTTTCGTTCGCAGGCGATGGCGTACGAGGGCGGTCTTGTCGATCCACTCGTCCCCGGCGCGCGAGGGGGGTATGGTGCACTGTGTGTCATGGCATTGCAGCTCTCGGAGAGACCGTATTT
>CAZCOO010000202.1:0-5069 GCA_964500395.1 uncultured Verrucomicrobiota bacterium | reverse complement strand
GCCCGGGTTGGGTGCACGAATACGGACGGCGGAACCGCCCGGAGCGGCCGATCAGTCGTAGAAGAGGGTCGCCCAGCGGTTCTGGGAGATGAGCTCCTGCTTCTTCTCCTGCCAGGCCTCTTCCGAGCCCGCCATGTCGCTGAGGATTTTGTCGAGGGTGTCCTCGAGCTTGGTGAGGCCGGCGACGTAGACGTAGGTTTTGGGGTCCTGGATCATCTCCCACACCTCGTCCGCATTCTCCTTCATGGGGCGCTCGATGTCGGCGGGTTCGTCGAAATGCGGGCGGGGGCTGAGGGCCTCGAAGGCCTTGAACGTCTTCTCGTCGTAGTAGAGATCGAAGTCATTGTGCAGGTCGTTCATGTAGAGCAGGTCCATTCCGGTCTTGGCCCCGTAGAACAACCGAACCTTGCCCTGCCACCCTTTGCGCTCTTCATAGATGTGCTTCACGAAGGCGCGGAAGGGGGCAATGCCGGTGCCCACGCCGATCATCAGCAGGTTGCAGGAGTTGTCTTTCGGCGCGGCAAACTGACGGCCGAACGGGCCGGCAATGTTGATGACATCTCCGGAGCCCCGGTCGCACAGGTAGTTGGACGCCACGCCGGGATACCGCTCGCCGCTCACTTCGTCGATGTAGAAGCAGCGCCGCACGCAGATCGATACCTCGGACAGATTCTGCTCCTCGCCCATCCGCGAGCTGGCGATGGAGTAGAGCCGCACGTGGTTCTCATTGCCGAACTCGTGGGGACCGGGCACGATCACCGCGATGCTCTGGCCTTCCACATAGGTGAAGGTCGCATCGGGAATGCCCAGCACGATGTGGCGGACTTCATCGGTATCCGCCGGGGTAATGCGCTCGGACTTGACCACGCTGGCTTGGTAAGAATTGTTGATGTCGTATTCACTGAGTTTCATGGCGTCTCCTCCCTGGGATCTGGATCATTGGTCAGTCGTCATTGGTTATTGGTGAACCGGGTCGGCGGCAGCCGCCGGTTGCGAATCGGCCTGCGGTTTTTCTACATCCTCAAATGGACAGGTATCCCCGGCGCTGCAGCGGCAGAACATGCCGCAGCCCATCCCCTCTTCCTTGGCGGGCCCGAACTCCGGGTGGCGGCGGGCGAACGCCCGCGCGGCGTGTTGAACCGCGATCCAGGCGGCGAAGACGCCGAGGATAATCGCGACACTGATAAGATATTGTACAATCATCGCCGTCAGCCTCCCAGTCCGGCAAACCCCATAAAGGCGAGCGAAAGCAGCCCCGCGAGCATCATGCTCAGCGCGGCGCCCGTGGTCACGTCCGGCACCTTGGCCAGCTCCAACCGTTCCCGCAGCCCGGCCATGAGCATCAGGGCGAGGGTAAATCCCGCGCCGGCCCCGATGCTGTAGGCGAGGCTCTGCGGGAAGTTGTATTCGTTGGCGGTCTGAAACAGGGCCAGGCCCAGGATGGCGCAGTTGGTGGTGATCAGGGGCAGGAAGATCCCCAGCGTGCGGAACAGCGTCGGGCTGACCTTTTTGATGGTCATTTCCACCAGTTGCACGGCCGAGGCGATCACCGCGATGTAGCAGATGAGCCGGAGGAACTCGAGTTCGAATTTCTGCAGGAGGATGTTGATGCCGAAGGCGCAGGTGGAACTCACCAGCATCACGAACACAACGGCAAAGCCCATGTTCAGGGCGGTGTTCAACTTGCCGGAGACCCCCAGGAACGGGCACAAACCGAGAAAGAGGGCCAACACAAAGTTATTGATGATGAAGGCGTCCAGAAAGATGAAGGTGAGGGAATCAGGCGACATGAGCAGCCTCCTTGGCGACGGCGGGGCGGGCGCGCCATTTCTTCACCGCGGCAAACACAAACAGCCAGAAGGCGAGGACGAGAAACCCGCCGGGCGGCAGGACGAATACGGCCCAAGGCTGGAAGTTCTCGCCGAAGAGCGACACCCCGAACAGCGAGCCGCTCCCCAGGACTTCGCGCACCACCCCGAGACAGAGCAGGGCAAAGGTGAAGCCCACCCCCATCCCCAGGGCATTCACAAACGCCTTCACCACCCGGTTCTTCGACGCGTAGGCCTCCGCCCGGCCCAGGATAATGCAATTGACCACGATGAGCTGGATAAAGGCCCCCAGGGCCCTGTAGAGATCCAGGCTGATGGCCTTGATGGCGTAGTCGGTGATGGTGACAAAGGTGGCGATGATGATGATGTAGGAGGCGATGCGGACCTGCTTGGGAATCACCGTGCGCAGGAGCGACACCAGCACGCCGGAGCAGAGGAGCACAAACGTGGTGGCGATCCCCATGGCCAGGGCGTTCATGGCCGTATTGGTCACGGCCAGAACCGGGCACAGGCCGAGCATCATGACAAAGACCGGATTCTCCTTCCACAACCCGGTGAGGAAGGTATCCCACGTGATCGTATCGGCCTGGGGGGTATCCGCCGCCATCAGTTCGCTCCTCGCAATTGATCCAGGTGATCGTGCAGCAGCGGCAGCAACTTGTTCGTGCTGCGCCGCAGGGCGGTTCCGACCGCCTTGGAGGTGACGGTGGCGCCGGAAACGCCGTCGATCTGCCACGGCTCGGTCTTCTCCCCGTGTTTGACCGTGACGATGTCGTGTTTCAGGTCGGTGCCCTCTTCGTTGAGTTCTGCTTTGAGGCAGTCGAAGTTTTCCTGAAATTCAGGGTCTGTTTCGATCTTGTCCCCGAGGCCCGGGGTCTCGGTGCTCTGGAGGACGGTGATCCCGGTGATGCACTCGGTGTCCGGATTGTAGCCGTACATGAGGGCGACCACGTCCTGGTAGCCGCGGGCCTCCCCTTCCAGGGCCAGCCCCACCAGGCGCCCGTCTTCATCGTACCCGGCATAGACATTGGCCTCGGAGGTCTGGTCCTGCTCGAGCGAGGTGAGCCCGTTGGAGGTCACGAGATAGTTTGCCCGGGTGACCGCACCGGGAAGCACGGAAAAAATGGCTTTCTCGACCGCGACGCGTTCGTTGTGCGCAATGCGGGGCGCCGTGACCTGGACCACCAGCACCACGAGCAGGCCCGACATCATGGCAATCCCCGCGAGCGTCGCGATCAGCCGGCCGCTGGACGGCAGGGGGGGCGCTTCCGGTTGCGCAGCCTGGTTCATGTCTTTGCCCTCGCTTTTGCGGCCCCGTAGGTGCGCGGCTGTGTCACCGAGGTGATGAGCGGCGAGGCCGCATTGCCGAGAAGAATCGCGTACATCACCCCTTCATTCAGTCCGCCGAACAAGCGGATGATCACCGTAATGAACCCGATCAAGCCTCCGTAGATCCACACCCCCAGCGGGGTCACGGGGGAGGCGACCATGTCGGTGGCCATGAAGATCGCCCCCAGCATCAGGCCGCCGGAGAGCAGCGTGAACAGCGGCGAGGGATAGATCTCGGGGTTGATCATGTAGAACACCCCGGAGGTGAGGGCGGCCACGCCCAGCATGCTCGCCGGGATGCGCCAGTTCATCATGCCCCGCGCGATGAGGTAGAGCCCGCAGACCAGGATCAGCAGGGCGGAGGTCTCCCCCGCGGAGCCCGATACCGTCCCCATCATGAGGTCCATCGCGTCCGTGGAGAGGTGATCGAATTTCATTCGCGCGAGGGGCGTGGCGCCCGTAAATCCGTCGGCGGCGGCCGAGGCCAGCCAGTCGTCGATGGGGGCGGGTTTCATGAAGGGAGCGGTGAGCGAGGACGGGATAAACCGGGAAAACCGGTTCGGGGCCATGGAGGGCACCCACGTGGTCATGGGCACGGTAAAGGCCGCCTGGGCAAAGGCCCGCCCCACCAGGGCCGGGTTCATCACGTTATACCCCAGCCCGCCGAAGAAGACCTTCCCCATGGCGATGGCGATAAACGAGGCCACCGCCGCCATCCAGAGCGGGAACCCGGGGGGAAGCACCAGGGCCACCAGCAACCCGGTGATCACGGCGCTCCAGTCCGTGATGGTGGAGGTCTTTCCGGCCAGCCGGCTGAACAGGTGTTCGGTCCCGACACAGACCGCCGTGCACAGGATGAGCAGGGCCAGCACACTCAGACCAAACTGCCAGACCGACCATGCGCACACCGGCAAGAGGGCGACCACCACATTCCGCATGATGTCCGGGACCGTCTCGCCCTGCCGGAAATGCGGCGAGGTTTCCAACTGCACCTGGAGGTTGCCGTGGCTCATGCGGGGGTTTTCTCCTTTTCTTCCTCGTCGGCCCGGGCCTGTTCCGCCGCGGCCCGTTCCCGGTTCATGGCCTTGGAAATCCGGAAATACTGCACGAGGGGAATCGACGCCGGGCACACGTAGCTGCAGCAGCCGCACTCGAAGCAGTCATTGAGGTGATAGCTCGTTTCCATCTCCTCGTACCGCTCATTCGCGGCGAGTTTACCGAGCTGGGCGGGGTTGAGATGCATCGGGCACGCATCCACGCACCGGCCGCAACTGATGCAGGGGTAGCTGTTGGGCGGCGTCTTGGATTCCATTTCCTGTTCGGTGAGCACCAGCAGGCCGCCGCACCCCTTGGTCAGGGGGACATCCAGGTCCGAGACCGCGCCCCCCATCATGGGCCCGCCCATGATCAGGTGCTGGGCCGTCCCCCGGAATCCGAGCTGCTTGAGGATGAACCCGATCGGCGTCCCGATGGGCACCATGTAATTGCCGGGCTTCCCGATGCCGGGACCGGTCACCGTCACCACCCGCTCGATCACGCCCTGCCGGACCGGCATCAGCCGGCCCATCTGCGCGGTGGTGGCGACATTGAATACGGCCAGGCCGACGGAGGACGGATAGTTGCCGGAGGGGATTTCCCGCCCCACGAGGGCCTTGGAAAGCATTTTCTCCGCGCCTTGGGGATACTTGGTCTGCACGGCCTTGACGGTGATCGACCCGTCCGCGGGGAGCGCCTTCTCGATGGCCTCGACCGCGTCCATCTTGTTGTCTTCGGTGCCGATCACGGCCCGGGGCGCGCCGAGGGCCTTCATGAGAATCTGCGTGCCCTTGATCAGATCGTCCGCGCATTCAACCATCACCCGGTGATCCGTGGTAAGGAAGGGCTCGCACTCACACCCGTTCAGAAGAATGG
>CAZCOO010000201.1:0-5081 GCA_964500395.1 uncultured Verrucomicrobiota bacterium | reverse complement strand
GGGGAAGCCGACGACCTCCCCGCACATGCGGGGTGCTCTACCAACTGAGCTAAGCCGGCTGCTATTTCGTGTGTCAGCGCTCCACTATCGGGAATCGGGAGTCTGAAGACAACGGGAAAGTACGCGAGCGCCCGGAGAAGAAGTCTTGCACCCCTCCGGGGCGCGGACCTTTTTTTACCTCATCCCGGGGCGGCACTCGCAGGCTCGCTTGCCCCGGGCTACCCGCGGTCGTCCCTCCGGGACGCTGTATCTCCGAAAGCGCTCCGGAGGAGCGCACGCACATAGCCCGGCGGCCGAACGGCCCCGGGTTCCAAAGCGCAAATCCTTCATGCGCCCCAACGGGGTGCACGAAAAACAGACCCCGTTCCGGAATGATGCTGTATGGAGTCGGTGGTCATGTGGAGAATTCCAGTGGCGGGTGTGTCGGCCGGCCTGTCCCAAGCAGGGGTAGTTCCTGCAACACGTCTCCTCGGGTTTATCGACACCCGATAAAGGACTGCGAACCCGGGGAGATAGTTACGGGGCCTCGGGGGCGTTCGGGTCTTCCGTGTCGTCCGGGGCCGGCGCTCCCGTGGTGGCGTTATCGACCCTGCCGGTGGGAAGGGCGGTTGGCGCGTCGGCAGGCTGGGGAGCATCCGGTGTAGGGATGTCGTCTGCCGCCGGGTCCGGGACATCCAACGTCTCCAGGGTGGGCCCGCCCGAGTCGGATTCCGGAGCCTCCTCCGAGGGCGGCTCGACGGAGAATTCTTCCATGGTATTGGTGCCGGGCCGGGGGGCGGGGGCCTCCGGGGTCGGGCTCGCCGGGGGAGGCTCCGTGACGGCCGAGGCGGATGGTTGTCCGCTTGCGTACTGCTCGGCCAGCAGGGCGAAGATGACACCGGCCATGATTTCATTGGCGGTGGTCTCGTGGGCGTCTTCCACCTGCCGGATGGAACGCCGCACGGCGCTGCGGAGACGCTCGCGGGCGGGAGAGCCGGGTTTGAACAAGGCGGCCGGTTCGAGCTCGTTTTCCCGAGCCAGGGAGAGCAAGGCGGCCTGGGCGCGGTCGGCGATTTCCTTCATCCGGCGGATCGAAACATTGGCTACGGCGCCCGTGGAAGAGAGCAGGGACCCGGCCATGCTCTGCATCTGCCCGGCATCCTCCACCACGGAGGCTTCCGCGCCATTGAGTACGATGGCGTAGTCTTCCTTGGTTCCGAGGCTGAAAAGGCTGAATTTTTTCCGCGTGAGCACCGTTCCCTGAAAGAGAAACTCACGGCCGATCATCTCCTCGGTCAGCTTGTCCGCCAGGTCGGGGGTCACAAACACTTCGCCCACGACCTCGAGGGTGCAGGGATGGTAGCGCTCCTTGTCGATCCGGGTGGTGCCTTTCTCGGGGACCTCCGCCGGGGCATCCTTAAAGGCAATCCCCCGGGACCAGTAATTCTGCGGCTGGTCGATCAGCGTGTCCGTTTCGATGTGTTTGTACTCCACCTCCTGGGCGTGGAGGATCGTACACAATCCGAGGGCGAGGAGGCCCTGACAACCTGCTTGGAGTATTCTGGGCATAGCGAATCTCTTTTCCGGTGACGTCGAGGGCAGAGTAAAAAGCGCGGGGAAGGCGGTCAAGCCGCATTCCCCGCGCACAGAGCCTTATTGGGCAGGCGGTGTCAGTCGTCGTCCTCTTCGCCCGTCTCGTCCATTTCGGCCAGGGCCTGTTTCCGGCTGAGTCGGATCTTGCCGGAGTCATCGACGCCGATGCACTTGACCCACATCGTGTCGCCGACCTGGCAGATGTCTTCGACTTCGCCGACGCGATAGTCCGCCAATTCGCTGATGTGGACGAGGCCGTCCTTGCCGGGGATAATCTCCACAAAGGCGCCGAACGGGCGAATGCCGCGTACGGTTCCGTGGTAGAGTTTCCCGACTTCGGCCTCGGCGGTCATGCCGGAGACCTCATCCAGCGCACCCTGCACCGCGTCCAGGTTGGGGCCGAAGAAGTGGACGCTGCCGTCATCCTCGATGTCGATCTGCACGCCATGGGTCTCGGTGAGGCGTTTGATATTCTTGCCGCCGGGGCCGATGACCATGCCGATCTTTTCCGGATCGATCTGGAGCTGGGCGATTTGCGGGGCGTACTGCGACATTTCTTCGCGGGGGGAGGGGATGATGGTCGCCATGAACTCGAGGATCTTCATCCGGGCCGCCCGGGCTTGCTTGAAGGCGCCTTCCACGATCTCCCAGTCGAGGCCGTCGATTTTCAGATCCACCTGGAACCCGGTGATGCCATCCACGGTTCCGGCGACTTTGAAGTCCATGTCGCCGCAGTGGTCTTCGGAGCCGATGATATCCGTGAGGAGTTCGTATTTGTCGTCTCCGCTGACGAGGCCGATGGAAATCCCGGCCACGGGCTTTTTAACGGGAATCCCCGCATCCATCAGCGCGAGGCTGCCTACGCACACACTGGCCATGGAGGAGGACCCGTTGGATTCCATGATCTCGGACACGAGCCGGATCGTATACGCGTAGTCCGCAGGCAGGACGGGTTTGAGGGATCGCTCCGCCAGGTTCCCATGTCCGATTTCCCGCCGGTTGGTGAACCCCATTCGACCTGTTTCGCCGACGGAGTAGGGCGGGAAGTTGTAGTGGAGCATGAACCGTTTTTCGGCGGGACCGCCGGTGATGGCATCCATGCTCTGCGCATCGGAGAGCGTGCCCAGGGTGGCCACGGCCATGGCCTGGGTCTCGCCGCGCTGAAAGAGGGCGGAGCCGTGTGTGCGGGGGAGGAAGCCGACCTGACCGTACAACGAACGCAATTCATCGAATCCGCGACCGTCGATGCGGGTGCCTTTCTCCAGCATATTCCTGCGGACGGTGTCCACCTCGAGGTCGTGGAAGGCCTCCCCGATTTCCTCCTCGGTCCGTTCCGGAAAGGCTTCCAGGAGTTGTTCCTTGAGGCGGTCCCCGATGGCGGCTACGGCATCCTGCCGCTCCAGTTTTCCCGGAATGCTGAGGGCCTCGGCAAGCTCGTCGCCAACCCGTTCCGCAGCAGCATCCTTCAGGGTGGAATCCTCGACGGGCGGGGTGACCTCTTTGGGAGGCAGTCCGGCTTCTTCGCGAAGCTTGAGCTGGGCGCTGATGATCTTGGTGACCCAGGCCTGGGCCAGTTTCATGGCCGTGACCATGTCATCTTCCGACGCCTCGTCGGCGTCGCCTTCGATCATCATCATCTTGTCGCGGGTGCCCACGTAGACGAGATTCAAATCGCCGTCCAGGATCTCCTGGTGGGTGGGGTTGACGATGAACTTTCCGTCCATGCGGCCGATGCGCACGGCGCCGATCGGGCCCATGAAGGGGGCATCGGAGAGCATGAGGGCCGCACTGGCCGCGTTGATGCTGAGGATGTCGGCCTCATTTTCGCCGTCGGCACAGAACAGGGTGATGGCGATCTGCACCTCGTTGAAATAGTTCTTCGGGAACAGCGCCCGGATCGGCCGGTCGGTCACCCGGGAGGTGAGGATTTCCTTTTCGGAGGGACGTGCTTCCCGCTTGAAGTAGCCTCCGGGGAAGCGCCCGGCGGCGTAGAACTTTTCCCGGTACTCGATCTGGAGCGGGAAGAAGTTGGCCCCTTCGCGGGGTTCTTTGGCCGCCGTGGCGGCGGCGAAGAGGATGGTTTCGCCCATCTGGGCGGTCACGGCGCCCCCGGCCTGCTTGGCCAGGATGCCGGTTTCGAATCGGAGAGGCTTGCCGTCGATATCAATTTCTACGAACTTCGTATCTTTCATTTTCCTTCGTACCTTCTTTTTTGCCTACTGGTTTCGTATTGCCTGCTTGCTTTGTTTTGGCCGGCTGGTTGTCGGGTTTTCTGCCCGGTTTGCTTTTATCGCGCCGGCCGGGCCGGCGCGCAGAGTGTGGTGTCGGGCTCGCGTGGAGCGGAGGAGCCTCAGGGCGGGTGGGGGATGGTTTGAAGAACGCCGGCGAGGGCACACGCGGCCGTGCCGGCGTCGACAATGTCCGTTATCGGCGGAGGCCGAGGCGCGCGATGAGGTTCTTGTACCGTTCCTCATCTTTCTTGCGCAGGTAGTCCAGGAGCTTGCGCCGCTTGTTTACGAGCATAATGAGCCCGCGGCGGGAACTGTGGTCCTTTTTATGCTGCTTCAGATGCTCGGTCAGCTCCGTGACCCGGCTGGTCAGAAGGGCCACCTGGACTTCCACGGACCCGGTGTCCTGTTCGTGGAGCCCGTATTCACTTTTAATCGTACTTTTGGTTTCGGTATCCATTCCGTAATCTCTTGCCTTCAAAAATGGCGACCACGTGTCGCCGAATGGTTCGCTGCGAAATCACAAACAGGCCGGGAGCATACATACCGCCCCCTCCCTTGTAAAGGCCCGAGCCCAACTTTTTCCGGGGCCTATTTTCCCAGCAGGCGGCGGCACTGCTGTTCCCAGTCCGAACCGGATTCAACCCGGTGGAGTATGGCCGAATCCGTCACGGAGAGTTCCATGGCCGAGGCATCGATCGAGTCGTCCAGGCGCAGCCGGCTGGACGCCTTCTGGTTGAGAAGCGACTGTGCGAGCCCGTCGGAAATCCAGGCGAGCCGCCCCTTTTGATTGTGAAACACAGGCCGGATGGCTTCACATTCCGTGTCCTCGGCAAATTCCAGCAGGTGATGGATGGTCTCGATTTTCACCCCGAGGGTGTCGACGGGCAGGATGAAGCAGCCGTCAAAATCCTTCAGGCTTCGCACGGCGGCCTGGACGGCCGCGAGCCATCCGGATTCCCCCTTCTTCCGGCGGACGAGTTTGCAGGGGGCGAGGTCCTCGGCCGGGACGCGCGCTTCGGGGGAGAGGACGATGATAACGGGATGGCAGCCCGCCTGTTGCAGGAGTTCGGCCTGGACCTGGGCCAGCGTTTGCCGGCCGGGGGCGGGAAGGTCGGCGAGGGGGAGGTCCAGGCCCCGGGGGTCGTCCGCGGCCAGGATAAGCCCGGCGTGTCGGTGGTAGAGGGGAATCTCATCCAGGGAGGAACAGGTCATGGGCCGGTCTCCTGGTCTGGGGGATGGAAGCGCGGGGCCTCATACGGGGGATTCGGGTTTCGGGTC
>CAZCOO010000200.1:0-5086 GCA_964500395.1 uncultured Verrucomicrobiota bacterium | reverse complement strand
CCCCCGGGCAGTCGGACGCCATCGCCGCCCCGATGGCCTTCAGCGCTTCCTCCTGCTGGGGCATCAGCGCCGGCGGCTGGGTGCGCAAGACCTCCTGCCCCGAGAGCGGGTCGCGCAACAGCGCCTCTTCCCCGATGTGGACCAGCCCCTTTTTCTCCAGGGCATGGACCGTCTGCCGTCCCGTGTCGGTCGCCCGGCACAGCGAACTGAGAAAGACGGGGGACTCCGCCTGCAGCACCTCGAGCACCGCCGCCTGCCGCGGGGCCTTCGTACTCAACCGCTCGATCGCTTCGGGGGACTCCCCCGCGGTGGTCAGAGAGACCAGGAGTTGCCGCCGGTGTTTCGCCCCCGGCCGCCGGACCGCCGCCGGCAGGACCGTCCGCACCGCATCCTCCAGGGGCGCCACGTAGTACGTTGCCATCCATCGGGCCAGGCGCAGCGGAATCTCTCCGATCAACGGCTTGTCGCCGACCACGTCGAGGAGGTCCTTGACCCCCTCCACCGCGGTGGCGTCCGCCAGCCCCACGACGAATCCGTACCGCTCGGTTCGCCCGAACGGCACCCGCACCCGCGAGCCCACCCGGGCCGCCTCGGCCAGCCGCTCCGGAATGCGGTAATCGAATTCCCGATCGAGTCCCAGCTCGATCACGACACGGGCGTAGGCGGGCATTGGCGACGGGTCCCGGGGCGCCTATTCGCCGATCACTTTGACCAGCACGCGTTTCTTGCGCTTGCCGTCGAATTCACCGTAGAAGATCTGCTCCCAGGGACCGAAATCGAGCTTTCCCTCGGAGATGGCCACCACAACTTCGCGCCCCATGATGGTGCGCTTGAGGTGGGCGTCCGCATTGTCTTCATAGGTGTTGTGGCGATAGCGGGAATGCGGCTTTTCCGGGGCCAGCCCCTCCAGCCACTCCTCGAAATCCTGGTGCAGCCCCCCTTCATCATCATTGATGAACACGCTCGCGGTGATGTGCATGGCATTCACCAGCACCAACCCTTCCGTCACCTCGCTGTCCCGGATGCACTCGTCTATCTCGGAGGTGATGTTGACCAGGGCCCGGCGGGTCTCCGTCTGGAACCACAATTCTTTTCGATACGACTTCATGCTCCCTCCTCTGGGTTACAGGGTCCATTCACGCTACGAAGCAAAAGATCGACACGGTGGATTTCGCTTTCTAGAGTATCGTCGCTATGTCGGACGTTTCACGAAAAATCGCCTTCAAGGTCCTGTACTGGAATATCGTCGCCGCGGTCATTGTCCTCGGCCTCGCCGGGGTGGCCTATCTCCAGCGCGCCCACCAGTTCGATCGCATCATTGTCCGCGAAGCCCGCGCCCACGGGCTCGACCCCCGGCTCGTCTCCGCCGTCATCTGGCGCGAAAGCAAATTCGTCCCCGGCCAGACCGGTAAAGCCGGCGAGATCGGCCTCATGCAGGTCGGCGAGGCCGCCGCGGGCGAGTGGGCCGAAGCCACCGGCCGCGCCGACTTCGAACATTACGATTTGTATCACCCGGAGGCAAACATTCAGGCCGGGGTCTGGTACCTCGCCCGGGCCGTGCGCCACTGGTCCGAACAGGTCCGCGACCCCCTTCCCTACGCCCTGGCCGAATACAACGCCGGCCGCTCCAATGCCCGGCGCTGGGCCGAGGGCGCCGCCGACGCCCGCGAATTCGTCGAAAACATCACCTACCCCACCACCCAGCGATACGTTCGGACCGTCCTGGAACGCTTCCGCGGCGGCGTCTGAGCGCGGATGCGCCGCGGGCGCGTCGGATATAGAATGCGCGGCGCCCCCTGCCGGCGTCCCTGCCCCCCGGCAGGCAAGGCTTCCGGCGACCTCTCTCACACCTTGAACTGCAGGTCGTAAAGATGCTTGTACAACCCGCCGGCCGACAGCAGTTCCTCGTGCGTCCCCTCTTCGGCGATCCGTCCCCGATCCAGCACCAGGATCTTACTCGCATGGGAAATCGTGGAGAGCCGGTGGGCAATGGCAAACACCGTCCGGTCCGTCATCAATTCATTCAGCGCCGCCTGCACCTGCCGTTCCGACTCCGTATCCAGCGCGCTGGTCGCCTCGTCCAGGATCATGATCGGCGGATTGCGCAGGGTCGCCCGGGCGATCGAGATGCGCTGGGCCTGCCCGCCGGACAGCCGGATTCCCCGTTCCCCCACCACCGTGTCATAGCCCGCGGGCATCTGCCGGATAAAGGCATGGGCATGCGCCCGCTGCGCGGCATCCACAATCTCTTCCCGCGTCGCCTCCGGCCGGCTGTAGGCGATGTTGTTGGCCACCGTGTCGTTAAACAGAATCGTATCCTGGGTCACCAACCCGATCCGGCTGCGCAGCGACCGCAGCGTAAGATCCCGGATATCCTCTCCGTTCAACCGGATGGCCCCGGCCGTCACGTCAAAAAACCGCGGCAGCAGACTCACCAGCGTCGTCTTGCCCGAACCCGACGAACCGACAATGGCGATCACATCCCCCGCCCGGGTCTCCAGGTTGATCCCGTCCAGGATCGGGCTCTCCTCGTAGCCGAACGACACATTCTCAAATCGGATGCTTTCCACCGGCCCCTCGAACGTCTTCGCCCCCGGCCGGTCGGTCACCGTATTCTCCGTATCCAGCACCTCAAAAATCCGGTCGGCCGCCGCGGCGCTCTGCTGCAGGGTCAGGTGCACCCGGCTGATCTGCTTCACCGGCCGGTACATCATCACCAGCGCGGCGGCAAAGGTGATCAATTCATCCTCCCCCATCCCCACGATCTTGGCGTAAAACAGCACCAGGCACAGCCCGATGGTTGAGATTACCGTGATGATGGGCTCATTGGCCGCGCGCGCGCGCATCACCCGCATGGCCCGGCTGAAGACCTGCTTCGTCTGCTCGGCAAACTTCCCCGCCTCGTAGTGCTCCATCCCGAACGCCTTGACCACCCGCACCCCGACGATCGCTTCCTGCAGCGTCGAGACCATGTCGGCAATCTTTTCCTGTCCCTCCCGGGAAAAGCGCCGCACCCGCTTCCCGAACAGCGCCACCGGGATCACGCACACCGGGAACAGCAAAAGACTCAACCCCGCCAGCAGCGGATTCAGGTACACCAGGTAGACGACCGCCGCCAGCAGCACAAACGGCTCCCGCACCAGGTCCGACAACACGCGCGACACCGCCCCCTCGATTCGCGTGGTATCGTTCGTCGTCCGGGAGATCAGCTCGCCCGTCCGGCTCTGGGTGTAATACGAAAGGGGCAGCTCCTGCAGTTTGTCGAACACCTCGTTGCGCAGGTCCCGCACCACCCGGTGCCCGACCCAGCTCACCAGGTATTTGCTCAGAAACATCCCCACGCCCAGCACCAGCGCCGACAGCGGCAACAGCGCCGCCACCAGCCAGAACGACCCCTCGATCGCGTTCTCCGGGTTGTACACCTTCGCGATATTGTTCTGGAAAGCGAACAGCAGCGAGCCGGTCCCCCCGCCGCAAACAATCCCGAAGAAAATCCCCAGGATCAGGCGGCGCAGGTACGGCCGGCTGTATCGAACCAGCCGGGAATAGCTCGCCAGAACCCGCGTATCCTCCGGGACCGGCGGCGCGCTCTTACTCGTGGCCCTGGTTCGCAAGATACCGCTCCACCTCCATCGCCGCCATGCAGCCGGTGCCGGCCGCGGTCACCGCCTGCCGGTACACCGAATCCTGGGCATCGCCCGCGGCGTAGACCCCCGCGATATTCGTCTTCGTCGAATCCGTCCGGATATAGCCCACATCGTCCATGTCGAGCTGACCGGCAAACGGATCCGTATTCGGCTTGTGTCCGATCGCGATAAACAGCCCCGTCACCGGAAGCGTCGACTCCTCATCCGTCTTCACATTCCGCACCCGGACCCCCGTCACTTCGCCCTTCTCCAGGTCGTACACCTCGTCCACCACCGAATCCCACAGCACCTCGATCTTGTCGTGCGCCAGCGCCCGCTCCGCCATAATCCGGGACGCGCGAAACTCATCCCGCCGGTGGATGATCGTCACCTTCGAGGCAAACCGGGTCAGGAACAGCGACTCCTCCATCGCGGTATCGCCCCCGCCGACCACCGCCACCGGCACATCGCGAAAAAACGCCCCGTCGCAGGTCGCGCAGGCGGACACGCCGCGGCCGATCAACTTCTGTTCCGACTCCAGCCCCAGGTACTTTGCCGAGGCCCCCGTCGCAATGATCAACGCCCGGCTCTCGATCTCCTCCCCGCTCTCCAGCGTCAGCGTGAACGGCGGACCGTCCGTCAGCGAGGCCGACTCCACCCGGCCGGTCTTGTAGCGGGTGCCGAATCGTTCCGCCTGCTTTCGCATCATATCCATCAGTTCCGGTCCCATCACGCCGTCGGGAAAGCCCGGATAATTCTCCACATCCGTGGTCGTCGTCAACTGGCCGCCGGGCTCCAGGCCCTCGATCACCAAGGGCTCCAGGTTCGCGCGTGCATTGTAGAGCGCCGCCGTCAACCCGGCCGCACCCGTTCCGATAATCACCACATTCTCCATCATGACCTCTCTTCAGAACAATATTCCAAGCAGACAAAAGGAGCCTATTTCTACCACACCACCTCCCCAACGTCCACCCGCCGGCCTCGACAAACGGAAGCCCGGCCGCCCGGGGCACGGAAACGGCCGGCGGCTTGGGGCCTGCGCCGAATCGACTCGTCGCGCAAACAGACCCCGGCCGGCTCCGTCCGGCCGGTGAAGGAGTTCCTCATGCTTCTGAGTAGCGAGGGACGGAGGGAGCCGGACGGACCCCACCACCCTTTGTAGGACAGGCTTCCCCGGTTCTCCGGGGAGCCTGTGCCCGCCGGAGCCACACGCTCCCTCTGCGAGGGAAGCGTGTCCTACAACATCTGGTTGGCCGCATTGTGGAACAGGCTCCCGCCGGGAAACGACCCCGGCCTATGAAGGAGTTCCTCATGCTAATCAGGAGCAGGGGACGGAGGGAGCCGGACGGACCCCGGCACCCTTTGTAGGACAGGCTTCCCCGGTTTTCCGGGGAGCCTGTGCCCGCCGAAGCCACACACGCTCCCTCTGCGAGGGAAGCGTGTCCTACAACATCTGGTTG
>CAZCOO010000199.1:0-5193 GCA_964500395.1 uncultured Verrucomicrobiota bacterium | reverse complement strand
TGGCCAGGGCTGCGAGACCGCCGACGAAGAGCATCGCCACGGTGTTCGGCTCGGGAATGACCGTCGCAACCAGCTCTACATTGTCAATTCCGATGTAATCGAAGTCCGTGGTGGGGTTGCTGTCGTTCGCCCCCCAGCCCCCGAACTCGAACCCTACAAACACGTGGGCGTCCGAAGAATCGAGCGCGAAGGTGGAGCTGGATGTGTAGGTCGTCCAGCCCACGGCCGACATGTTGGTACCCACCTGCTCCCGGAGATCAATGGATGCGCTTTGGGGGGCGGTGAAGGGATTGGGGCTGACGTCAATTCTTGCCGCCCAGGACGCAGCTCCATTGTCGGTCGCAATCACGACGTCGAGAAAATCCTGGCCGTCAGCGCCGCTGTCATCCACCGTGCCGACATCCACGACCGTGTAGTCAAAGCGGACACTGTACTCGGTCCCGGACACGAGGCCATTGGTAGTATACCACTCCGAGGCATTCCGGGTGTTGGCAAAGCCGGCGTAGAGCTGGTAGTACGCGCTGTTGCCGACGCCGCCGGTGGACTGGATATTCGGATTGTTGGATGCGTCCGTGTAATACGGGCCGGTATCGGTATACCGGTGCTCTGTCGCTCCCGTGTTCGAAGCAGACTCGCCGGTGTAATCCTGAAGCAGGTTGGCGGTTGCAATCCCGGTGAGGGCAATGCAGGTGAGTGCAATGGTCAGCTTTTTCATGTTCTTCCCTCTCATGTAACCACGTATCCGTCTACTGCGATACGAACCTCGTCTCGACACCTGTATGTATAGCTACATCGGGAAATCGCCTCTAGGTGCGTTTGCGATATTAAGTAACCTTATCGCGACACCCGGGGCGACGGAATCTACAGACGAATACACGGCCGCGGCGGAGGAATCACAGGGGTCCCGGGGAGGAAGGGCGGGCGCGGGGAGGGACGCCCCGCTTCGAAGGCGCCTTCAGTCGACGCGGATCATGTCCCGGAACAGGGCGGTGCGCTCTTCGATTTGCTCGGCATTGAGATCCGCCAGTCGATCGAGGCTGAATTGCTCAACGGCAAAAGAGGCCACCACGCTCCCGTAGAGCATGGATTTGCGGATGGAGCGGTCGGTCGCCTCCCCTTCCAGGGTCAGGGCGCCCATGAATCCGCCGGCGAAGCTGTCGCCCGCGCCTGTGGGGTCATGCACCTCCTCCAGCGGGAAGGCCGGGATCAGGAAGATGTTCTCGCGGGTGAAGAGGATGCTGCCGTGCTCCCCTTTTTTGATGAGGACGTAGCGGGGCCCCATGGCGAGCATGTCGCGGGCGGCCCGCACCAATCCGTGGCGTCCGGTGAGATGCCGGGCCTCGGATTCGTTGAGGGTCAGCATGTCCACGCGCTCGATGACCGTCTTGAGGTCACCCTCCGCTGTCTGGATCCACAGGTCCATGGTATCCGCCACGGTAAAGCAGCGATCGGCCATCTGGTCGAGCACGTGCAACTGCAGCGAGGGCGCAATGTTGCCCAGAAACAGATAGGGCGCGCGCCGATAGGCGTCCGGGAGGGTTGGATCGAATTCCGCGAGGAGGTTGAGTTCGGTCTTCAGCGTCCGCCGCTCATCCATGTTCTCCTCGTAGACGCCGCTCCATCGAAAGGTCTTCCCCTCCCGCTTTTCCAGGCCGGCCAGGTCGATTCCGAAGCGGCGGTACTGATCCAGATATACGTCCGAAAAATCCTGTCCCACGATCCCGACCATCCCCGGGGGGGTGAAAAAGGAGGCGCCGGCGCAGGCGTAACTCGCCGATCCGCCCAGGATGGCTTCCCGCTTGTCCCGCGGGGTTTCGATGTCATCGATGCCAATCGATCCGACAATGACCAGGGAAACCGAGTTGTTTTGTTCTGACATGGAATTCCTCGCGGAGGGGGCGGCGGAGGGCCGCGCTATTGCAGTTGTTCTTCGATCAGTTCACACAGGCTGTGGAGGATCAGGAGGTGGCCTTCCTGGATGCGGGGGGTATCGCTCGTAACCGAGATGCAGAGAAGCCGATCCACGGCTTCGGCGAGCGCGCCGCCGGTCCCGCCCGTCCAGCCGACCGTGAGAATGTCCAGTTCCTTTGCCGCGGCCACGGCCTGCAGCACATTGTCCGCGTTGCCGCTGGTGGAGATCCCGATCAACACGTCGCCCGGCCGGCCGTACGCGCGCACCTGTTTGGCAAACACCTCGGCGTAGGCGTAGTCATTGCTGATGGAGGTCAGGATGGAACTGTCGGTGGTCAGGGCGAGCCCGGCATAGGGCCGGCGCTCGAGCCGGAACCGGTTCACCAGCTCCGCGGCAAAGTGCTGGGCATCGGCCGCGCTGCCGCCGTTGCCGCAGACCATCACCTTTCCGCCGTCGCGCAACCGCTCCACAATCTCGCCGGCCACTCCTTCAATACGGGGACGCAAGTCCGTGGTGACGTGGTGCAAGACGGCCAGGCATCGCTCGGCCTGCAGATTCCAGTCCATCAAAGAGGCCCTCCCTTTGCCGTCAGCCCACGTGCGGCGAGTCCGGCTCCCCCTCGGCGGACGGGGGCGAACCGGAAATGTCCTGGATGTTGAGCTTGACCTCGCGAACCCCGGTAAACCCGATCTGCTCTTCGATCCCGTTCCGGATTCGCTCCTGGAGCACCGCGCACAGCTCGGGGATCCGGCTGTCCCCCCGGATCTGCAGGTCGACCTCGATATCGAGCTGATCGCCCACCACCTGGATCCGCGGTTTCAGGTCGAGCACCGCGGCAAATTCATTGCGGAGGCCGGTCAGGTAGTCCCGCATCGCCTTGAGCCGGATGCTGACCGTTCCCCCGTCCCCGTCAAAGGAGAGGTACTCGTCGCGGGTTTGCGGCTGGATGATGACAAACGCCAGCAGGAGAACCAGCACCAGGATCGCGCCCGTCCCGTACAGCGCCTGGGTGCGCCGGGCCATCAGGCACTGCATCGTCTGCACCCACGCATCGTCCCCGCCGGCCGCGGCGAGAAACAGCCAGACACTCACCACGCCCACTGAGGCCAGAAGCAACCCGGTCACGATCGCATACACCATCTTCATCAGCTCACCACTCTCTCTTCCGGGGCCGCCGGCGGAGGCGGCGGCATGCGGATGTCCTGCACCACAACATTAATTTCCTTGACCGTCTTCCCCGTCATCGTTTCCACGGTTTCGCGCAGATCGTTCTGGAGCTGCCAGCAGACCTGCGGGATCCGCACACCGTAATCCAGCACGACGTGAAGGTCGAGGCTCACCGCATTGTCGTGGACCTCTACGCGGATGCCGCGATCCTGGCTCTTGCGGCCGATCATCCCGGCAATGCCGTCCACAAAGGTCCCGCTCATGTCCGCCACGCCCGGGATCTTCATCGCCGCGTGCCGGGCGATGACCGCGATGACGTCGTTATGGATCCGGATCGCACCGAGATCGGTGCCATCCTCCAGGTGTTCATCCGACCCCACTTCTTCCGGATCGTGCATAGCATCCGGGGGCCGGGTTGCTGCGTTGGAATCACTCATGGCGTTGTTTCTGTTCCTCCGGCTCGGTCAGGAAGAGATCAGGAACCCTTCCTGCATATACTTCTCGAGATAGTTCGTATTGTACTCGCCGCGGATAAACCGGGCGTCGGACATCAGGGCCTGCCCCAGCGGCGCCGTGGTGGCGGGTCCCTCGATCATGAATTCCTCCAGGGCCCGTTCCATCCGGCGGATGGCCTCCAGCCGCGTGGGGGCCTTGACGATGATCTTGGCGATCATGCTGTCGTAAAACGGCGGGATCTGGTAGCCGCAATACGCGGAGGCATCGATGCGGACCCCCATCCCCCCGGGGAAATGGAGCCACTCGATTTTCCGCGGCGACGGGGTGAAATCCTTGTACGGATCCTCCGCATTCACCCGGAACTCGATCGCGTGGCCTTCGAAGTGGACGTCCCGCTGGCCGAAGCTCAGCTTCTCCCCCATGGCGCTCAGGATCTGTTCCTTGATGAGGTCTTTGCCGGTCGCCTCTTCCGTCACCGGGTGCTCGACCTGGATGCGGGTATTCATCTCCATGAAGTAAAACTTCTGTTCCTTCTCATCGTACAGGAACTCGATGGTGCCCGCATTGCGGTAGCCGACCGCCTGGGCGGCCTTGACCGCGGCGCGGCCGATCTTCTTGCGCAGCTCCGGGGTGAGGGCCGGGCACGGGGCCTCCTCCACCAGTTTCTGGTGCCGCCGCTGGATGCTGCAGTCGCGCTCCCCGAGGTGCACCACGTTGCCGTGCTTGTCCCCCAGGATCTGCACCTCCACGTGGCGCGCGGTCTCCACGAATTTCTCCATGTAGAGCGCCGGGTTCCCGAAGGCCCGCTCCGCCTCGGTCTGGGCCGTGGTAAAGGCCTGGGCGAGACTGAAGTCGTTGTGTGCAATCCGCATCCCCTTGCCGCCGCCGCCGGCCACCGCCTTCACCAGCACCGGGTAGCCGATTTCCTTGGCCAGCGACAATGCCTCGTCCTTGCTTTTCAGCACCCCCTCGCTGCCCGGGGTGACGGGTACGCCGGCCTTCTTCATCGTCTCCCGGGCCACCGCCTTATCGCCCATGCGCCGGATGTTCTCCGCCGAGGGCCCGATGAACGTGATGTTGCAGTTCTCGCAGATCTCCGCGAAGTGGGCATTTTCCGAGAGAAAGCCGTAGCCGGGATGAATCGCATCCACATCCGCCACTTCCGCCGCGCTGATAATGTTGGCCATCTTCAGATAACTCTCCGAAGAGGCCGCCGGCCCGATGCAGATCGCCTCGTCGGCGAGCTGCACGTGCAGCGCCTCCGCGTCCGCGTCGGAATGCACCGCCACACTGCCGATGCCCAGTTCCTTGCACGCCCGGATAATGCGAACGGCGATCTCGCCGCGATTGGCCACTAGTATTCGCTTAAACATGGTCCTGTTCCCCAACCGTCACGCCCATCGTTCCGATGGATTCTTGCCCCGCTACGCCGGCTCCACCTTGAACAGCGGCTGGCCGTACTCAACCGGTGTGGCATTCTCCACGAGGATTTTGCGGATCGTACCCTTCACTTCCGATTTGATTTCGTTCATCACCTTCATGGCCTCGACGATGCAGACGACGGAATCCTCGTCCACCTCCTGGCCGACCGATACAAAGGGTTCGGAATCGGGCGAGGACGACCGGTAAAAGGTCCCCACAATCGGGGAGTGAATCTC
>CAZCOO010000198.1:0-5231 GCA_964500395.1 uncultured Verrucomicrobiota bacterium | reverse complement strand
GCCGGGGGCTGGGGGGGTTCAGATTCTCCTGCCGGCGCACTGCACGCAGTGGGTACTTTCCGGCATGGCCATGAGGCGTTCGGCGGGAATGGGTTGGCCGCAGTGGTTGCAGAGCCCGAATCCGGGTTGTTCGATTTTTTCCAGGGCGCGCTCGAGTTGATCCAGCCGCTCGCGGGCGCGGTTCAGCCCGGCGCTGCTGATGCCCTGGTCGCTGAGGCTTTCCATACGGGTCAGACGGCCCAGGGCTTTGTCCGGGGCGACGGGTCGAGAGGAGTCTTCGAGCTTCCGGATCGAGGTGCGACACTGTTCGATATCGGCCTCGATTCGCTCGCGCAGTTCTTGTTTTCGTATGTCATCCACGATGGGTTCCTTTCGCATTCGGGCGATGGGGCGGGGCGGTCATTTTTCCACGGGGACGACGATGCCGCGCATGATGATGTTCTGGCAGAAGAGGAAGATGATGAGGGGGAGGATGGCGGAGATGACGAGGGAGGCGTAGAGGACGCCGGTGCCGCTGCGTTGCTGGAGTTCGTAGAGCCAGACCATGAGGGTCCACATGGATTGATCCTGGCAGAGCAGGAGGGCGAACATGAAGTTGGAATACGCGATGGTGAAGGCCTGGAGGGCAACCACGGCGAGGATGGGTTTGGAGAGGCTCATGGTGATGCGCCAGAACATGGTCCATTCGCCGGCGCCGTCGATCTGGGCGCTTTCGTAGAGTTCCCGGGGCAGGGAGTCGAAGAAGCCCTTGAGCAGGAAGATGGAGTAGCCGTGGGCGAGACCGGGGAGGACGAGGGCGGCGAAGGTGTTGAGCAGGTTGAGGTCGCGGAGCAGGAGGAAGAGGGGAATCTGGGTGACCATGGGGGGGAAGGCCATGGTGATGAGCATGAGGAGCAGCAGGTGGTAGGTGTGGCGGAGGCGAAAGCGGCTGAGGGCGTAGGCGGCGAGCGGATTGACGAGCAGGGCCGCGAGTACGGCGAGGGCACAGTAGATGAGGGTGTTGACGATGCCGCGGCCGTGCAGGAGGAGGTAGTCGAAGACGGCGAGGTAGTTGCGGAGGAGGAATTCGCGGCGCAGCTCGCCGGTCATGGTGCGGAAGGCGAGGGCGTGGGCGTCGCGCAGGGGCGGGCGCAGGTCGCTCCATCGGTCCGCGGCGGTGTCGAGGGCCCGGTTGGCGGCGGGGAGGGACGGGTATTGCGCCTTCAGGAAGTCGGCGAACCGGAATTCGAGGGTGTCGAGGGAGAGGGTGTCGAGCGGGGGGAGGTGGAGGGTGCCGGAGTCGGGGTCCTGCCAGCCCTGCAGGAAGGCGCGCCAGTCGCTGCGGGGGATGCCGGCGGCGGGCGCGCGTTGGGGGAGCGGGATGGCGGAGAAGGCGGCATGGTCGGTGCCGCGGCGGTGGTTGTAGGTCCCGATGCGGTCGTATCGGGCGCGGAGGAATGCGTGGTACTGCGGGGTGGCCGCATCGTCCATGCGGATCCAGCGCAGGTGAAGGGTGTGGCGGACGAATTGTTCCCAGTCGGCGCGGACGGTGGCAGGCGCGGCCGGCGCACGGCGGGTGAGGCGAATGTCGTCGTAGGCGTCGTGACCGGTCCCGTGGGTGCGGTTGTACTGCTCGATGGTCCCGTACTGGGTGCGGAGGAAGAGGGTTTTGTAGTGGCCTTCGACCATGAAGTGAACGCGGTAGGCTCCGGGCCGGGTTTGTTTGAACTCGCGCCAGGCCTCGCGAAACGGGGTGTCGGTGGGGGTGCGCCGGCGGGAAAGGGTGTCGGCGGGGATGACGTAGAAGGCGTTCCAGTTGACGAATTCGGTGAGCAGGTCGCGGTTCAGGCGGGGAAGCGAGCCGGCGAAGCGGTCCTTGAGGCGGGCCTTGAAGCGCCGGAGGAGGAGGGGCTGGGTGCGGGAGATGGGGGTGCGGACGTAGCCGAGGCTGTAGGTGTCCGGCGGGGGGGCGGTTTTGTCGAGAAAGCGGTGCCAGGCGTCGACGAGGGCGCGGTTTGGCTCGGCCGGCGGATCCAGGCGGGCAAAGGAGGTGGCATCGGTGTCATAGGCGGTTTCGAGAGCGGAGAGTTCTTCGTTGAAGAGGGCTTCGAGGTGTTTGCGGTAAAGGGCGGCATCCTGGAAGAGAAAGTCGGGGAGGATGTCGCTCTCCCGCTGGTCGACGGCGCTGCGGGTGCTGCCGGCGAGCATGAGGAGAAAGGGATAGACCATGGTGACCGCCCCGGCGATGAGGACGAGGAGGATCCCGCCGCGCAGGAGGCGCGTGCGGGGGTGCCGGCGTCCGATGGGTGAGATGATGGACATAGGCGGGGTCAGGGCTTGGCGCCGTAGGCCCGGAAGGCCAGGCGCGAGAGGATGCGAAGGTGGTAGAGGGTGAACCCGATGAGCAGAAAGCCGAGGATCCAGGCCATGGCCGTGGCCGGGCCGAACTGGAGGTAGATGAAGGCCTGGTAGAAGATGCGAAGACCCGCGACTTCGGTGTCGGCGGCCCCGCCGGTCATGGCGAGAATATGGGCGGTGGAGTTGAACCAGCTCGAGATGAAGACGCCGATGAAGTTGATGAGGATGAGGGGCTTGAGGATGGGAAAGATGATGAAGAGGATTTTGTCGATGAAGGAGGCGCCGTCGATGTCGGCGGTTTCGTAGAGTTCGTCGGGGACGCCTTTGAGGGCCGCGAGGTAGAGAAGGCAGCCGGGCCCGATGCCGGCCCAGACCATGGGGATGACGCAGGCGAGCATGGCGGAGTCGGGATCCCCCAGCCAGCGGGTGGGGTCGGTGCGGGTGGCGAGGGGGAGGGTCCACCAGGGACCGGGGTGGTGGTGGATGATGGGGAGGGAGAGGCGGAGACAGGTCCAGCCGAGCGCGAGGCCGGCGAGGAGGAAGAGACCGGCGAGTACGGGGCGGTTGTGAATGAACAGCCGGCGGGCGAAGAGCGCCGCCAGCAGGAGGAGGGCGAGAGCGAGGGCCCAGTAGGCGGCGGCCGGAATGGCGAGGACGATCCGGTTGAGGGTCCCGGACCGGCCGGGTTCATAGAACGATTTCCAGAGGAGGGTGACGACGAGACCGGTCATGACCGCGGGGAGGTAGTAGAGGACGCGAAGGGGGACGCGAAAGCGGGGGGATTCCTGCAGGAGGATGGCGAGGATGACGGGCGGCAGAAAGGTGATGGCCATGACGAGGAAACTGAAGCGGAGGGCGTGCCAAACCGATTCCCACCAGGCGGCATCCCACAGTACCTGGCCGAAGTTCTGCACGCCGATCCAGGCCGAGTCGCCGGCGATTTTGTAGTCTTGAAAGGCCATAAAAGAGCCTTTGAAAAGGGGGAGGTACTGCCAGAGGCCGATAGAGAGGAGGGCGGGGGCAAGCATGAGCATGGCCAGGGAGAGGGTTCCGGCGTGGCGGGGAGACGCCGCGGATTCCGAGGCGGCGGCGCGGGTGAAGTGCCGGTAGGTGGCGGCAAAGGCAAACCCGAACAGGATGAGTACGCCGATAAGAAAGGCCGTGGCGGTGGCGGCCTGCCGGTCGCGGACATCGGAGGGGATGTCTCCCAGCATGTCCCGGCGGGCGCGGCCGGCGGCGTCCCGGAGGAGACCGCGGAGGACGTCGAGGCGCGCCTGCCGTTCCGCGGGCAGTTCGCCTTGGAGGGCCATTTGGCGGGCCTCCTGAATGGGCCGGGTGAGGATGACATAGATGATCTGGCTGTGTTGGCCGTAGGGCTCGGGCCGGCCGGTTTCGATGGCGATGCGGAAGGTGTCTTCCCAGCCCGGGGGCGAGAGGCGGACGAGTTCGGGGTAGCCGAACAGGCGGAGGTAGCGGGGGTTGACGAACCGGCCGAGCCCGCCTTCGACCATGATGCGGGTGCGGATGTCCGCGGCATCGCGGCTTCCGTAGAACCGCATGTATTCCCAGGCGGCGTCGCGGACGGCGGGGTGTTCGATGCCGCTGTAGAGCCCCATCATGCGGCTGTTGAGTTCGGCCCCGCGCTCCCCGTCGGGCCCGACGGGGACGGGGACCATACCGGTGACGTCGGGATTGATGGTGGAGAAGAGCTGTTCGGTGATGTAGCTGGCGACCATGCCGATTTCGCCCCGCTGCCATTTGACGAGGAGCATGGAGGGGTCCTGGTAGACATAGCCGCGGTGTCGGCGGTCCCGGGCATCCTGCCAGGGTTCGGTGCAGAGGCGGGTGTAGAAGTCGAGGGCGCGGGCGGCCGCGGGGGAGTCAAAGGCGACGGTCCAGTCGCCGGTATCCGGATCGCGGACGAGGGCATCGCCCCCGGCCGACCAGAGAAAGCTCATCCAGTGCCAGGCTTCGTGCTTGCCGCGGGTAAACCGGAGGCCGTAGATGCCCTCGGCGGGATCGCTGAGGGCGCGGGCCATGCGGTAGAGGTCCTCCCAGGTCCAGTCGGGGGTGGGGTAGTCGAGCCCGGCCCGGTCGAAGAGGTCTTTGCGGTAGAGGAAGACTTTGCCGAGTGCGCCGCCGTAGGGCAGGGCCCAGATGTGGCGAGTGCCGTCGGGGCCGGGGCGGTCGATGACGGGCCGGATGCGGGGGTGGAGGCGGAACTCGCGCTCCGCCTCGCCCATGGCCCGCCAGTAGGGGTCGTCTTCGCGGTCGAGGGGGTGGAGAAAGCCCTGGTGAATATAGGTGTGCGATTTGCGGAAGTTGACATAGAGGACGTCCGGGGCGACGTCGCCGGCGATGGCGAGCAGGTCGGACTCGACGCCCTCGACCTGGATGCCGGAATAGGGATGGAGTTCGACCCGGACATTGTCCCAGTGGTGCCGGCCGTAGCGGTCCGGGGCGTTTCGATATCGAGTTTCGTATTTTTCGCGGACGAGGGCGGGGAAGCGCTCGCGAAACGCACGCACGACGGCGGCGTCCGCGCGGGTCGCGGTGTCGGTTCGGCTGGGGTCGGGGACATCGAACAGCCGGAGGTGAATGATGGTCTCCGGTTCCCCGGTGGCGGGGTCCAGGCGATCCTCGATCCAGCCGGCTTGAGCCGAAAGGCAGGCGAGCACCGGTAAAAGGACCCCGAATAGACTGCAGGCGGAGAGTTTCATGAAGGGGCGATCCTAGATTCAGTCTCCGCCGGTGTCGAGAAAGCAGGAGACCGGAGGTCGGAGGTCGGAAGTCGGAAGTCGGAGGTCGGAAGTCGGAGGTCGGAAGTCGGAGGTCCGAAGTCGGAGGTCGCGGGGGCAAAAAGAAGCGCCCTTCGATCGAAAGGGCGCTACCGG
>CAZCOO010000197.1:3731-5239 GCA_964500395.1 uncultured Verrucomicrobiota bacterium | reverse complement strand
CTTCCGACCTCCGACTTCCGACCTCCGACTTCCGACCTCCGACTTCCGACCTCCGCCTACTTCAGGAACCGTTCCCCGCCGGGCTGGTTGCGGTTCCAGTAGTCGATAAACATGGATTTGCGAAGCGTGTAGACCTCGCCCCGGTCATTGCGCCATACGAGAAGCGTCCGCAACGGGCCCCGCTCGAGCAGAAACGTTTCCGTGCGGGGTCCGATCCGGAGCCGGATCGACCACGCATCGCGATCCGTCGCTGCCGATGCTGCACAGCGATTCCTTCATCGCAACCTTGAAATCGTCGCATGTCACGTCGTAACGCGACGAAGACGGATCGGATTTCGCGAGACGGCATCGCATGCCTACTCATCGGTTATAATCTTTATTATTGGGGCTCCAACACACTCCATACCCCCACGACAGCAGTGCATCATAATGTGTTTTGGCTCATTCGATTGAGACGGCATCCAGCCAGGCTTTACCGTGTCCATTTATCACGAGTAGGACCTTGCCCTTAACGGCTTTCGCCGGCACTTCAACGCGTGTACGAAAGAAAGTCCACTCGGTTTCGTCTGCAGCGCTCGCCAGGGTTTGCCATCCGCACTGCGCCCATTGGTCATCAAAGAATTGCACTGCGACCTGGCATTTCTCACACTCCCCTTGCCCGCGGAGATGTCCGGAGAGCACGAATCCCGAGCCGCCTCGCTCGAGGAATGCTCCCAGGTCAAAGACATTGCCGGCGGAACAGCTTGCCGGACTCGGACCGCTATTCAAGCACAGGGCGGCGGCGCCTTCCTTGAAGGTTTCCGTATCCCGGATCAGTTCAGGATTTCCATTGCCGACCCAGCCGATGCTCCAAGCGTCCGGGGTGTCGATCCCAGCCTCCATTGAGCCATTGTTGAGTTGCGGGCCGGCGACATCGGCCAGGGTCTGCGTTGCCACCAGCGCCAGGGCTGCGAGGGCGTTTGTTGTGTTTTTTGCTTTCATCGTGTTTCTCTTTGCGTGAGGTTGCGCAACGGTTGATCGGTTTTCAATCCGGGCCCGGACTGTTTGCTCGGCTTTCCCGGAAAGCGGAAGCCAGAAGACTCCGTTCCCGGTGCTGCCCGCAATGAGGCGGTCGCCGGCAAAGGCTAACGTGTTGTGAATCCTGTGGGGCATGACATCCGCAACGCCGGTCCAGTTCGTCCCTCCGTCGCGACTGACGAATATCTCCGTACCCGTCGCCGCGGCCAGGCGGTTGGTCCGGTGCAGGTCCACGGCCACGTGGGATATATTGCCCTCGAGGATGCGTTGCCATTGCGTGCCGTTGACGGGGAGTCGATAGAGGCCGTCATGCCTCCGCCCTAAGAGAAACACGGGGGGGGCGCCGGCACTGATGCGGACGCTGAAATTTTCACCCTCTGACTTCATCGGCATCCGCGTCCAGCGTTCAGTACAGATACCGTACCGAAAGACCGCATTTGAATTGCGACTGATGGTGACCAGGTCTTGTCCGCCTGGTGGGACGGCCAGCT
>CAZCOO010000197.1:0-3721 GCA_964500395.1 uncultured Verrucomicrobiota bacterium | reverse complement strand
CACTCCCAAGTCTGCCCACCGTCCAGGCTTCGGTAAGGCCCACCGCGATCGGGGGCCACAGGGCCGGAGGCCGCCACATAGATGGCGTCTGAATTGGTCGGGTCGACAGCAATCGTGTTGAGATGATGCTCATCCACGGGCGGTAGGCCTGTGCGTGGCAGGGGCACCCATTCGAGACCGCGATTCGTGCTGACATAGGGTTGATTGGCCTTCCATCCCCAGCTTTTGGGCCCGACGGCATAAACCCGCTCAGGCTGCGCGGGGGATAGGGCGATACACTTGATGTTGTCGGCTCCAGTGGGGATGCGTACGGGGAAGAAGGAAGCGCCGCCGTCTTGGGATCGCAGATATCCGTTGTCAGCCATACCAAGGTGCACGACCCCGGGATCGGATGGATCCTGCTGGACCGCATGCACCACAGTGACCTCCGCCCCGTCTACGGAAATGAACCAATTTGTGCCGCCATCAAAGGTTTGATGGATGGCATACCAATCGGTCATAAACCAGTGATCCGGGTCACGGGGGTCGATGGTCAGTGTGGCCAGGGCCCGGCCAAAATGGCGACGATGAACGCTTTCAGACCCCCACCAGCCTGTGTCGTGGATGGCGGCCCGCTCGGTCTTCTTCCATCGTTTGGCCTGGGCAGGGAGCCGATAGATGGTTCCGTCAGATGCACCCGTGAGGATGAAATCCGGTCCCGCGGCCAGCACATTATACCGGTGAGGACCATCATACTTGGTGGCACCGGCCGGATTGCGGTCCAGCCCGTCAGAGAAGAGTTCCCAGGTTTCACCACGATCCAGGCTTTTATAGACGCCGTCGAAGTTTAGGATGCCGTACAACGTGCCGGGGTTGCACGGATCTTGCAGGATTTCACTGGGCGATTCATCCAGTAATTTTCGCCATGTACGGCCCCCGTCTTCGCTTCGGTAGAAGCCGCCGGCGTATTTACCGGCCCAGAAATCGACCGGCAACGCGCAAAGCCAGATCCGGTTTGGTTCGGTTCGATCGAAACGCAGGTCGGTGGGATAGACGCCTTTAGGACCCGAGCGCCGCCACGTGGCGCCGTTGTCTTCAGAGATCGCAATCCCATCACCAACCCCCGCCGCAGCCAGCCGCTGGGGACGGTTTGGATCTCTTGCCACCACGAAGCCGGTCGCACGATGTGGGCCGTTGCCCATGAATTTCATCTCGAGAATCCGGCGCCAGTGTTGCCCACCATCGCGGCTCTCGTAGAGGCCTTCCGGCTCATGGCCGGGTGCCCCGAAAGCGGCTATGATGCGGTTCGGGTTGCGTGGGGCAACCAATATACCGCGCACCTGGCACATGCCGCGGCGGGGGGGCAGATTACCGTGCAGCATTCGCCAAGACCAGCCTCCGTCATCAGATCGAAAGAGCCCCCCAACGTCGCAATAAGTATAGTAGATTTCCGGGTCGGATGTGGAGACCACGGCTTGCAGGTAACCGCCGCCGCCGATGCGACTGGAACGCCAGTTTCCGTAGCGCGGCACCTCACTGGCACCGAAACGATGTGCAGTGGGGTGGCTCGGTTTATGTTCTTTCACTCGACAACCGGCACCCATGGCGATTAACGCCAGTAGCAATATACGTCTTATATCGAGTCTCTCACAGGAGAATAGGTGCTCGCGTTCCATCCTTATCGTTTCACGCGTCGCAGCCAAAGGAGAGCTAGGCCTCCGAACAGCATAATCAAAGATGCCGGTTCCGGGATGACGTACGTTTCGACCGTGATATCATCGTAACGAATGTGACCGTTCCCGCCGTCCGTGGTTTGGTAGAATGATACGTTGTTAAAGCCATCGAAAAAGGCCGAACTGTCTGAAGCAGATCCAAGAACAGTCAAACCCGCCGCGTTTGCGCCTTCGGAAATCTCCATTTCCATATCTGCCCCGTCGCGGAGAAGCTCCAGGCGGAGCATGCGGAAGTCTGAGCTGCCGGCAGTGGAGATGGAGGCCCCGTTGGTGCCGACCTGAGTGCTGTCAAAAAAGGCATGGTCATCCACGGTGTTATCGTTGCGCATGAGCTGGGTGGGCGCACTGCCGTCGACACCGACAGTGGCCAAGTATCCACGCCAGTCACGGGTGTCGTTGCCGGCAATAAACTGGTCCCAGCCGTCGGCGCTCGGAGTGTCGCCGTCAAAGAGTCCGACGCGTACCGTGCTGAGATTGCTGCCTTCGGCTCGGTAGGAGAGGGTCACGCGGAGTCCTTCCCCGTTTGCCAGATCGGTCGCCGTGAATCCCGTGGTGAAAAACTGGTTGAGGGATGAATTATTATTGTTGGCTTCGCCGAACTGCACCGGGAAGGTTCCATTGCTGATCGTCCACTCCACACCATTGGTTCGATCCCCATCACTGAAATCATCGGTCACGATGGTGTTAGCCGTTGAGAATCCTGGCCCCAGCAACAGGGCAAGCAAAACCGTTATCGTCGTTGCGTGTTTCATACGTCATCCTCCAATTCGTGCTGGACGAGCTCCTTATCGAGTTCACGCGTTTGTGTTCTTTACAATGTATTAATTTGGTTCTATATTCTCAATTATCATTATACTCAATAACTATCATACTGTTAATATTTAGGGTGTTATTGGACTGGACATGGCCCCCTCGAAAACAATCAATCAAAAGCCTGTGATACAAGACTGCGATGGTCCCTTGTATCGGCCCTTCATCTGCGGAGAGTCCAGTGGCCGCAGTGAGAGCAACCGGCACGATTTGGCCATGGACGCCATGGATTTGCAGGGCGCATGGGTCATGACGTTGGCCGGCCACGGGTATTACGAAGACGGTCAGCACAGGCACCGTCTGGATGCTGGTTCGGTCCTGGCTTTGCACCGCCCGGCCCGTGGGGTGTTGATTGACCCCGGGGAGAAGAAGGCCTGGCGTTCGATCTGGGTGCATGTAGTCGGCCACCCAGCCCTGGAACTGTTTGATTTCATCGTGAACCGGTTTGGGATTATCCAGCATCTTTCCGTGGATGCGACGGTAGTAAAGAAAGCCAGGGCTCTGGTCCGGATGACCCGGTCGGGCCAACCGTATGGTCCCCATTTATGGTCTCTGCGAACTTACGATTTTCTGAATACCTGGTGGGCGTGCGTCGAGGAGGAAGCCCCCCCAACACAACAAGTCTTGCGGTCGAAGCATTACGACAGCCGCGTACTCTCCTATCATCCGGGCTCCGTGAAGCTGTTTGCCCATCGGATGGGCTACTCGCGCTCTTACCTGTCGAGAAAGCTCAAAAAGCAATGGCGGGAGTCCCCGGGGGTGGTGTTGCGCCGTGCGCGTCTTGACGATGCAGCCCAGCTCCTTCGGACGACAGACCTGATGGTCAAGGATGTTGCAGACAAGGTCGGCTACCAATCCACAACGGCCTTCATCCGTGCCTTCAAGACCGAGTTCGGCATGCCGCCCTTGGTCTACCGTCACGAGCACCGATGAAGGCCAACCGCGCAGGTTGCAGGATGCTAGCAATGGGTCAATATGATAATTGCTGTGGTGTCTGCAGGTGTGTTTCGATCACACCATGCATGATTCACCAGACAAAGGGAAGGCGAGTATTTCGGGTTTTACCTTAGTAGAGCTGTTGGTGGTGATCGCGATGATCGGGATACTGATGGCCCTGCTTCTTCCGGTCCTTGAGACGGCCATGGATCGGGCCCGGACAGTGCAGTGTCAATCCAACCTGCGGCAGATAGGCTTGGCAC
>CAZCOO010000196.1:5008-5290 GCA_964500395.1 uncultured Verrucomicrobiota bacterium | reverse complement strand
GTATTATTTTAGCGGGCATCGTGGCATTTTCCGCTCAGGCAGATGTACTGTCAGTCTGGGAACTGGATCATCTCGCCGGCAACGAGGCCACAACCACGTCCACCAATTTTTCCGCCTCCGCGCTCGACAGCGCCCCCACCATTTCCCGCGGAGCGGGCGGGACCGCCACCACCTTCCAGGATTCCTTGGCCTTTCGCCAGGCCACCAACACCACCCTCGCCAGTGCCATCCAAAGTGAGCGGTATATGACGTGGACGCTGGATGCCGCGGCGGGACAACAGT
>CAZCOO010000196.1:0-4998 GCA_964500395.1 uncultured Verrucomicrobiota bacterium | reverse complement strand
TCCAAAATGGGGCCGACTACGATGTGAACTTCACACTGTTCTCCAAGGAAACCGGCTATACCGATGGGGACGAACTCGATGAGTACCTCGTCGGCGGCACAGGGAATGCCACGGATTCCCTGGGCGCCCCCTTCACCACGGACCTGTCCGCCGTCCCCGAACTGCAGGACGTCACGTCCGCCGAGTTCCGGGTCTACTACTGGGGGAACCCGGAACTGGGACAATACAACCAGGTCGGTCTCGGTCGCGCCTTTCTCAGCAATGGAACGGATGACCTTGTGATGTACGGAACGTCCTCCGCCATCCCCGAACCGTCGACATTCGGGTTGTTCGGCATGGCCGCAGTCGCGACCGCCCTCATCTCACGGCGCCGCCGGTCCTGAGCATGAAAGGGGTCCTCAACGACGGGACCCCGGGTACCTATCGGAGAGGGGCAAAGCTGTCCTGATTCCAACTGTGATGCAGACGGATGTAATCGTCTCGATCCTCCCACTCCCCGGCGCGCCAGATCTTCCGGATGCGTTTGATCTTATTCCGCGCCTGCCGGTCGGCGCGGGTCTCAAAGACCGATAACGGCAGCTCCGCGACATCAGCCCCCAGGCCCACGAGGCCATACACGGCCAGCAGGCTGTCCTGACGGGTGTCATTGTCCAGGAGTTGAGGGGTAAGAACATCCACAATGCGCGATGCGTATTGGGTATGCCCGGCACCGCCCAGCAAGGCAGCGGAAAGAAACCGCAATTGCCGATCGTTGCTGTACAGCGCCTGGCCGAAAGAGGCGGCTTCCTCTGCCACCACCTCAGGGTGTCTCGCATAAAAGAGAACCGCGCGCCTCGCCCGCGAGGAAATCCTCTCATCGCCCCCCGTGGCTTCCACCATTGCATCATCCCGCAGGGCCTCAAACCGGATTTCTTGTAATAAAGGAAAGGACTCCTGCCAGGAAAGATCCGGATCCCACTTGTCCATCGCATAGTTCGCCAAAACCCCGCGGGCTCCGCGCCGCTGCTGGGCATCGTCGGAATCCAGCGCCCGCATCATAAACCGCGTCACCAATGGCTTGTTTGTGTGCATTATCAAGTCGCTGATCGCGTCCCGATAGTTAAAACGCACATCATCGTCCCGAAGGTCCCGCAGCAACCTCCGGATCCCTTCGGCTTCCGGACCGACGGGTAGCGGCGTACTCGCAAGGGAAGCCGTCGAGTCGGAGGTCCCCACCCCGCCCCCGGCCAACCGGAACCGCCCCTCTTCGCCCCGGACATAGCGAAGACGGTAATCCACCCCCACGCGATGCAGGAATTCCTCCAGCGTGACATCAAACATGCGAACCGTGCGCCTCACCGGCGGATCGACCTGCACGGACACCTCGGCCCCGTGCAGCTTCGCCAGGTCTCGAATGACCGCGTCCAGAGGGGCTTCTACGGCCCACAGGTCAAACCGCTCCCCGGGCTCCGTCCACTCAAACCGGCACGTCCCGACCTCCAGGGGTTCATTCCCCGGGCAGGGCGCCGCGGAACACAAAAGCGAGAACAAGGCCAGGCGGCACAAGATCCTGACGGTCGTCATCATGATTCCGACTCCCACGCGAGAGGATTCTCCAGGCATGCCAGAACCCTCTCCGCCCGCGCGGTCAGGTGCGGATCGCGCGCGCCCATCACCAGCACCGCGTCGCCGGCGCGCACCCCGGCGAGGGCTTGCTCCATCGCCCCCTCCGCCTCCGGCAGGGCCTCCGCGTCCACCCCCCGCTCCCGGAGTCGGCCCACCAGGTCGTCCGCCGATACCCCCCGCTGCGCGGACCCGCCGCGGTCAAATACCGGGAGTACCCGGAACCGGTCGTCCGGCCCCAGGACCGAGGCCGCGCGCTCCGCAATATCCTCCAGCCCCTGCTTCAGGGGGGTGTACCCGTGCGGCCGCCAGATGGCCAGCACCCTCGCCGCCTCCGCTTTCACGGCCCGCAGCGCCGCCGCGATCTTCGCCGCGTTGTGCGCGTAGTCGTCGTATACCCGGACCCCCGCGCGCTCCCCGATCAGGGCCAGCCGCCGATCCATCCCGGGAAACGACGCCAGCCCCTCCGTCACCTCCGCCTCCGAAAGCCCGATCGCCCGGCCCCACGCCCCCGCCAGGGCCGCATTCTCCCGGTTGTGCGCCCCCGGCACCGCCAGCGCGGGGACGGGGCAAGAGACCTCGAAACACCGCCCGCCCTTCCGCAGCAGGATCCGGTCCGGGTCTTCCCCGAGACCGAGTTCGACCGCGGCCGGCCCGCCCACGATCCACCCCACCCGCGCGTTGTCCAGAAACCGCCGGAAAAGGGCTTTGAGCTCGGGGATGTCGAAATGATCGCGCGCGATGTTGGTCAATACCGCCCACCCGGGCTCAAACCGGACCAGCGACCCGTCCGACTCATCCGCCTCCACCACCCACGGGCCGCCGGCCGGCAGCAGGACCTGCCCCGTGCGGTCGGGTGCCTGCCACGCCCGCACGCCTGCGCCGTTGACCATGCCCGGCGAGCGGCCGGCGCGTTGGAGAATCCAGGCCATCATCCCGGTCACCGTCGTCTTGCCGGCCGTTCCCGACACGGCCGCGCATCCCGGTCCGTTCACGATCTCCGCCAGCACCGCCGCCCGATGCCGCACGGGGAGGTTCCGGGAGGTCGCCGCGGCCACGTCCGGGTTGTCCGCCTCAATCGCCGTGCTCACCACCACCGCCTCGGCGCCGTCCCCCACCCCGGACCCGTCCTGCGCGTACAGCCGGACCCCCATTCGCCTCAGGCGGTCCAGAGCGGGCACCGGTTCCCCCGCATCCCAAAACCGGTCGGAACCGGAGACCACGGCCCCCCGCCGGTGCAGGCACTCCGCCAACGCGCTCATCCCGACGCCGCCGATGCCCACCAGGTGCAGACGGCTCATCAACCCGCCCCCGCCTCTCGCAGCAGGGCCAGGGCAGCCTCCTCCGCCTCCTCCACCGCGATGTGCCACGCCCCCGCGGCATCCTGCCGCTTGAACCGCCGGGCCAGGTCCGGCGCATCCCGGAATTCCCGGGCCAACAGAACCCGGTGGCGGGGGCCGTAGGGTCCCGTGCGCCGCGGATCGGTCACCCCGAACAGGGCCAGCACCGGCGTCCCCACCGCCGCCGCCATGTGCATGGGGCCGGAATCCACACTCACCACCAGGTCTGCATCCGCCAACAGCCCGCCCATCTGCACCAGCGACGTCTCCCCGGCCCGGTTGACGCACCCCGCCCCCGCCGCGCGGGCAATCCGATCGTTGGTCTCCCGGTCGCCGCCCGCCCCGAGCAGCGACACCGCCCCCCCCGTCTGGGCGATCAGCCTGCGGGCCAGATCCGCGAAATGCTCCGCGGGCCAGTCCTTCGCCGGCCAGCGCGATCGAGGCACAAAGGCAACGTGCGGGCGGGGGCCGCGGACCGGTTCGGCCGGAAACGACACCGGAAACGACACCTCCCCCCCGGACACCCCCAGGAGCCGGCCGATGGCCAGAAGCCGGTCGACCGCATGGAGGTCGCCCGCTTCTGCCGCCGCCTGCTCGTGATACAGCAGGCCCGCCCCCTCCCGGCTCCCGGGCGGGCCGATCCGCCGATCCGCCCGGGCCAGGCGCAGCGGCAGGGCGCTCTTCAAAAGCCCCTGGGCATCGATCCCCCACTCGTAGCGCCGCGCCCGCAGGCGCCGGAGAAACCTCGCCCCGTCCGCCCCGAACGACCGCCGGGGAAACGGGAGCACATCGTCCACATCGCAGAAACACCCCACCAGCGGCGCGTACTCCGGTTGCACCACCCAGTCCACGGCCGCCCCCGTATGCGCCTTCACCTGATGCACCAGCGGCAGGGCGTGAAACAAATCGCCCAGGGAGCTCAATTTGATAACAAGAACGCGCTCGGCCTGCACAGGATTACGGGTGGTTCAGAAGCTCCAGCATCACCGATTTTTGGGCGTGCAGACGGTTCTCCGCCTGGTCAAACACCACCGACTGCGGACCGTCGATGACCTCCGCGGTCTGCTCGTATCCCCGCAGCGCCGGCAGGCAGTTCATGAACACCGCATCGTTCGAGGCCTCCGCCATCAGCTCGGCATTCACCTGGTAGGGCGCAAACACCCGGACGCGGTCATTCAGCTTGTGCGGCGGGATATGATAGCTCATCCATGAATCCGTATAGATCACCTGCGCGCCAGTGACTGCCTCCCGGGCATCGTGCGTCACCTCCACCCGGGGGCCCGTCCGAACCACGTATACCCGAGCCTCCTGCAGAACGCGCTCGTGGGGCGAATACTCCGCCCCCGGCGGGCAGCCCACCCGGATATTCACCCCCATCCGCGTGCACCCGTACAGCAGGGAATGGGTCACGTTGTTGTTGCCGTCTCCCATGAACGCCAGCGTCAGCCCCTCCAGCGTGCCGAAATGCTCCCGGATGGTTTGCAGATCGGCCAGGATCTGGCACGGATGGTTGAAATCGGTCAGGGCATTGATCACCGGCACCGTCGCCGCCTCGGCCATTTCCAGCAGCGTGCCGTGCTTGTACAACCGGGCGATGATCAAGTCCACGTACCGGCTGACCGTGCGCACCGTATCCCCGACCGTCTCCTTCCCCGCCCCGAGCGGGGACTGCGAGAGATCGTAGTAAATGGCATGCCCCCCCATCTGCGTCATACCGGTCTCGAACGACACCCGGGTCCGCAGGCTGGGCTTCTCGAAAAACATCAGCAGCGTGCGCTGCTTCATCGCCTCCGCATAGGCCTCGGGCCTCTTCTTCACATCCGCCGCCCGGTCGAGGACGCGGGGGAGAACCTCCGGCGGCCAATCGTTTATCGCAGTGAGATGATCCATGGCAGATCCTTTCCGTCCGACAAAAAAAGCATCATGGGATGAACAAGCCCCGAGGACCAGCCGAAATTCAGCCCCCATTTTCGGACTCCTTCCGATAACGCACAGCAGGACGAAAATGCCCCCCCTTCCGCGATCCTGATCCCCATCCCCACCCTCATCCTAATCC
>CAZCOO010000195.1:0-5293 GCA_964500395.1 uncultured Verrucomicrobiota bacterium | reverse complement strand
GATACTGTCCATATGAAAACAATAACCTATACAGCAGCTCGAGAGAATCTGGCGGTAGGGTTTATAGGGGACGTTCGCTTGTAAGATGCTACATATTAGATAATTACCAACATTTATAGCAAATTGATTAACTTAAATTGTAATTATACCTGCTATTTCAGTATTTAAAAGGATATACGACATCGAGAGAGGGGAAGGTCCGGCGGAGGGTGTCGGTGTGGGGGGCTTCGAAGAGGAGTTTGACATTGGGTCCGGCGTCGAGGGTGGCGTAGGCGGGGGTGCCGGCGGCGCGAAGGGTGCGGAGGGTCTGCAGGATTTCGAGGGTGCGGGGGGTCCAGTAGCAGATGGGCGGACGCGCACCGAGCATGGTGGCGTGCATGGCCAGGGCGTTGGCCTCGGCGGTTTCCCCGAGCCGCTGGATATCCCGCCGTCGGATGGCCTGTTTGGCCGCGGCGAGATCGGCGGCGACCTGGCCGGGCCAGGCGCGGTAGAGGCGGCTCGTTTCCACGGTCCGGTTCATGGCGTCCCGGCTGCCAATGGGTTTTTCGCCGGGTTCATGGATGAGCAGCCCCACGCAGAGTTCGGGCCAGGTGTCGGGGAGGGGCTCGGCGAAGGAGTCGAGTCCGTCCTCGCGCGCCCCGGCGACCCATTCTACAAAGCCGTGGGCCAGGGACCGGCAGGCGCTGCCGCTGCCCATGCGGGCGAGAATGGAGAGGGTGCGGTCCTCGAGCCCCCAGCCGAAGAGGTCATCGGCGGCCCGCACCAGCGCGGCGAAGCCGGCGGCGGACGAAGCGAGCCCGGCGGCGACCGGGATGGTGCCGGCGGTCTGCAGGTGCAGAGGCGGACCCTCCGGACCGCGAAGGAGGTCGAGGAAGGTGAAGGCGCGGCGGTGAAACGGGGATTCGGCGGAGAGGGGGGTGCCGTCGAGGATGGCGGTATCCCGGTCGGCCGGCGTCAGCACGGTGCGGGCGCCGCGATCGCCGAGAGAGATGGAGAGGCTGCCGGTGACGGGAAGGTTCAGGGCGCGGTCGCGCTTGCCCCAGTATTTGACGAGGGCGATGTTGGCGGGGGCCCGGCCTTCGCCGCGCTCCCGCGGGGTGCGGGGCCGGTCGTGCAGGAGGCGGGCGACACAATCATGCGGGTTCACGGCGGATGCCCTCCGGGTCCATGGCCACATCGATCGGGTCGCCGGGTTCACCGGGCTGCGGGGGGGCGTCGCCGAGGCCGATGACGCAATCGCCGAGTCCGGAGCCGGAGATTTTAGCGCCGGTGATGCCGGGCCGGTTGCGCAGGGCGGTGACGATGGCGGCCAGGTCGGGGGTGTTGACCCCGATGGCGTCCATGAGGCCCTGGTGGATGTTGAACAGGTCGCCCAGGACCTGCAGGTTCCGGGCGATGATCCCCAGCCGGGCCTCCATGACGAGCCAGTCGATGGCGAGGTAGATCTGGTCGAAGGCTTCCGGGTGTTCGCGGCGGCGGTCCTGGACCTGCCGGACCACGCGGCTGGTGGGTTCCTTGTGGCCCGAGTAAACGACCTGCAGCGGAAGGGTGTGGGGCATGGGTTCCACGGACAGGGGGTCCATGCGATAGAGCACGATGCCGCCGTACAGGGCGGCGGCGAGGTCGGTCCCGGATCCCATCCCCTGGATGCGCCAGACGGCCTCCCGGCAGCGGGGGAGAAGCGCTCCGGGGTCGAGGTCTCGCTGCCGCCAGGCATCGAGGGCCCCGGCCACGGCCGCGGTCACCGCGGCCGAGGAGCCGAGCCCGACGGTGTGGGAGAATTCGGACTCGATGGCCAGGTCGAACCCGCCGGGAAGGTCGGCGGCATCCCGGCGGATGACCTCGAGGACGAACGAGAGGGGGGGCTCGGGCCGGATGCGGTCGAGATTGGCTTCGTAGCAACCGAGTTCCGAGTGGATCTGGACAATGCGATCGGCCCGGGGGGTGAGGGAGACGCGGATACGCCGATCCACGGCGCAGGCCATGGCATGATGGTTCTCCAGCACGGCGTGTTCGCCGAGGAGCATGAGGCTGCCGGGAGCGGATACGTTAATCGAGTCGGACGCCATGCGCATTCAACCTTTCCTGGATCACGGACATCTTGTACGCCCGGGCGAGGGTGTCAACCGGTTCGTCGGCCAGGGCGAGCACAATGCCGCCGCCCGGCCCGCGCACGGCGCCCGCCCCGCAGATCTTTGCCGCGCCGCCGAGGGTTTCGATTTCATGCACGAGTTCCCGGACCGGCTCGGGCACCACGCCGATGCGGCAGAGGAGGTGATGGTTTTCCCGCACGCCTTCGACCAGGGTCTGCCGGTCGCCCTGCTCCAGGGCCTTGCGGATGCGGCCGGCGACGGCGGCAAAGTCGTCCCACAGGTCGGAGTCCCCGCCGTGTTCGGCCGCCACCCGGGCGACGGATTCCCCGGTGGTGCAGTGGGGGGTGCCGGAGTGGACGAGCTGCAGCGGGGGGGGATCGATGTGGAGGGATTCGGCCCGGCCCTGCCGGAACCAGGCGGTGCCGCCGTGGCTGCAGATCCAGGGATCGACCCCGCTGGGGCGTCCGTGCTGGAGGCGTTCGCAGTCGAGGGCGAGGTCGGCGAGGGCGTCGGGGCCGGGTTCGCAATCGGTGAGGGCGGCGCCGATGCGCAGGACGGCGAGGGCCGCGGCGGCGGAGGAGCCCAGGCCGCACCCGATGGGGAGGTCGGTATGCAGGCCCAGGGAGAGCCCGGCGAGGGGGGTGTCGAAGGCTTCCGCGCACCGCCACAGGGCATAGGCGAGGAAGTCGATCGGCCGGTCGAGGACCTCGGCGATGGGCCGGCGGCCTTCGAGGAATTCCCCGTAGCGGCCGCGGACGGATTCGGCCAGGCGGCGGAGATCGTCGGGCGGCCAGGCATCCCGCGCCTCCGGCAGGCCGGGGAAGGCGATAGAGGCGAGCGGTTCGCGTTCCCGGTGGGCGGCCGCGGCGCGCACCCCGCGGCCGACGGCGGAGACCAGGGCGGGGCGGCCGTACACGACGGCGTGTTCCCCGGAGAGGATGATCTTGCCGGGGGCAAAGGCCGAGAGGGGTCTGGAAGACGGAGACTGCATGGGCGAATTGTATCACAGGAGCCCGGCTGTTGCACGGAGGCGGCGGCGTGCCGGGGCGCCGGGCGGATGCATCAGTCCGCGAGGCGGAAGCCGAGCGCGGTGAGGGTGCGGCGGAGGTCGTCGAATCCGTCCGGCACGCTCACGCGGTAGCGGGAGAACTCGTGCCGCTTGGGGTATTCGAGGCGAAGGCGGGTGAACCCGCTGCCGCGGGCCGTCCGCTCGGCGGAGAGGAGAGCGCGGAGGCGGGCGTCGTCGCCTTCGATGTCGTAGGCGTGCTCGACGGCCTTGCGGACGGCTTCTTCCCGGGTGAGGGGGGCGGGGTCGATCTGCACATCCGGCCGCGGGGGCTCATCGCCGGCCGGCGCCCAGGCGGGATCGACTTCGAGGAAGCGGCAGAGTTCCCGGTACACCTGCAGGGTGCCCTTGAGACGCCCTTCGTGGGCGTACCCGGCGATGTGGGGGGTGGCGATGTGGACCCGCCGGGCGAGGTCGGGATCGAAGAACGGTTCGTCCTGCCACACGTCGAGCGCGGCGAGCGAGACCTTGCCGCAGTCCAGGGCGAGGCGGAGGGCGTCTTCTTCCACGATCTCGCCGCGGGCGGTATTGAGAAAGACGGCGCCCGGTGCGAGGGCCTCGAAAAACCGGTGATTGACCATGCCGCGGGTGGGCCACGGCCCGTTGTCGGTGAGCGGCACGTGCAGGGTGACGTAGTCGGACTGGGCGAGGAGGGTCTCCAGCTCGGTAAAGCCGCGGTCTCCTTCAGCCGCCTGCCGGGGCGGATCGTTCAAGAGCACGTCCAGACCGAGTGCGCGGGCGCGGGCGGCGACACGGCGCCCGACCTGGCCGACGCCGATGACGCCGAGGGTTTTGTCGGGGAGGGTGCGCCCGTGCCGGTCGGCGAGGGTGAGCAGGGCCGCGGTGACATAGTCGGCGACGCTGTCGGCGTTGCAGCCGGGCGCGGCGGTCCAGGCGATACCCTTTTCTTCCAGGGTGGGCACGTCGAGATGGTCGTAGCCGGCGGTGGCGGTGCCGACGAACTGGAGAGAGGGGTCCTGCAGGAGGGGGGGGGCCACGCGGGTGGTGGAGCGGACGATGAGTGCATCGGCCCCGCGCAGGTCGGCGGCGGAGATCTCGCGTCCGGGGATGACCTGGACCTCGCCAAGGGTGGAGAATGCCTCATGGCCGCAGGCGACGCTGGTGGAGCAGACAATCCTCACGAGGCGTCCCGGTCGGACGGGCCGGGGGAGGGTCCCATGCCCTTGAGCTTGAAATACAGTTCGCGCCCCACCCAGGCATCGGTGGCGGCGTACCGGATCTGTTTGTGGGTGAGGTGGGTGCGCGCCCAATTGGATCGCTGAGCGCCTTTGGAGATGCGAAACTGCAGCAGGCAGGCGGTCATCCCGCGCAGGCCCAGGTGGGGGATGCCGGCGGCTTCGGCGATTCGGCTCAGCTCGATGAAGCCGGCGGGCGCAAAGGGCGAGAGGGTCTGCAATTCGAGGATGTCGCGATCGAGTGCGACGCCGGCCTTGGTGATATCCGGATTGCTGAGGAGATCGCGCAGGGGGGCGGGCAGGCCGATCTGCGAAAGCTGGAAGAGCAGGACCGTTTCGCGCCCGGCGAGTTGCAGGAGCGCGGGGGGGTACTGCACGCCTTTGCGGAAGGAGGGCCGGGTTTCGGTATCGAACCCGAGCACGGAATCGCCATCGAGGCCGGCGAGCGCCGGGGCGACATCCTGTTCCTCGCAAATGACCTCGACGGGCCCCTCCCAGCGACGGAGGGGCAGTTCATTGATCTCCTGCTTGGAGAGTTTTTCTACGGGGGGGAGGGTCGTTGTCTGTGGGTCGTCTTCGTTCATGATTGCCTGGCGGGGCGGGTTGGGTCCACGGTTCGATTTGGAAGCCCCGCGTTTGCAACAGGCTAAGCAGCCCCCGGGGTCCGATCAAGCGGAAAGCGGGGAGGATGACCAGAGGGGTCCGGGCGTGTTCCAGCGCCCCGACCAATCGGTCGGCCATCACGGGGTGCCAGTCGCCGGTCCAGTATGCCCGGGCCCGGTTGGCTGCCGGGACCGGCAGATTGTTGGTGAGAAGGCGTCTGAACCGCGGTTCGGCTCCGTCCGCCCAGGCCTCCTGAAGCCGGATGATCCGGTCCAGAAGGGCCGGCTGCAAGCTTTGCCAACGGTCGTCCAGGGGGGCGATATCGGCGACGGGCC